>JBNJGS010000021.1:0-38540 GCA_051747965.1 Bacteroidota bacterium | reverse complement strand
CTCAATCTCTCAATCACTCAATCTCTCAATCACTCAATCTAAACATCACGCATACAGGAACCGTTTTATACTTTTCTTAGGTGTTTTTTCAAATTCTTCTTCCCGAATCTGTATTTTGGAAATGTGCATGTATGAAGGTAGCTGCTCATTGACTTCTTTTTTGTATTCATCAAAGATTTCCGGAAGCTTTTTCAGGTGAATGCCCTCGTTGATACGTTTTTCGTGATCAGGATAAATCATGGCCACAATTTTATCCTCGCGGCCTACCACCAGACATTCGCCCACCAGCGGCAGGTTGTTCAGCTTGGATTCTATCTCTTCGGGATACACATTTTTGCCTGAAGAACCCAGTATCATTGACTTGCTGCGTCCTTTGATAAACAGGTAGTTGTCCTTGTCCAGCAGACCCAGGTCACCGCTGCGCATCCAGCCGTCTTCAGTAAAGGTCTCTTTGGTGAGTTCCTCGTTTTTGTAGTAGCCGGTCATCACGTTTTCTCCTTTGATAAGAATTTCACCGGGCTTATTTTGTGGGTCTTTTGAGTCGATTTTCACTTCCAGGCTGTCAATTGGTTTACCGGCAGAGTGAATTTTTGTACTGCTCCATCCGTCGTATGTTATCAACGGACCGCATTCTGTCATGCCGTAACCGATGGAAAAGCGGAATTTGATTTTACGCAAAAACAGTTCCACTTCGCGGTTCAGCTTTGCACCGCCAATGACAACTTCCTTAAAGTTGCCGCCAAAAGATTCTTCCATGCTTTTGCGGATTTTCTTATGAACCATGCCACGCAAACCCGGAATGTTGCGCATAATTCTGATGGATGGTTTGTCCAGCACCGGTTTGATTTTGTTTTTATATATTTTTTCCATCACCAGGGGTACGCTCAGAATCAGCCGCGGCTGGATTTCCTGAAAAGCTTTCACCACCACATTGGGGGCAGGAAGTTTTCCCAGGAATGTGATTGTACAACCCAGGGTAAATGGAAAAAGAAACTCAAACGCACAACCATAGGAATGGGCCATGGGCAAAAAAGATACAATGCGATCGCCGCCGGTCAGGGGCATGTTGGCCTGGGCATAGCGGATGTTTGCTGCCAGACTGTTGTGTTCCAGCATAACACCTTTCGGCCTGCCGCTGGTACCTGAGGTATAAAGGATGGCCGCCAGCTGGTCGTTTGGAATGTGTTCCAGAGAAAACTCTTCCTTTGTTACCGGTTTCACTTCTTTCTCGTCCGGCAGCTTTTCGGCATCATTCCTGCAATCGTGGTGCAGACCGAAGTTATCCAGCTTGTATATGCAACTGAGATTGTCAAATTCCGAGAATGCCAGCGATTTCAGTATGAATTCAGAGCCAAACAAGAGTTTTGATCCCGAGTGATTTACCAGTTTGTACACGTCCTGCGGTTTGAAATCCTGCAGCAGGGGAACAATCACTGCCCCGTAAGTAACTGTCGCCAGGTACACACTGCCCCAGTTGGCCGAGTTATTGCCAATCAGCGCAATTTTATCCCCCGGTTTGATGCCCGATTTCCTGTACAGGGCATGAATTTTCAATATCCGGTTTGCCACTTCACCAAAAGTCATATGACCGTTATGGTAGTCACTAAGTGATTTCTTGTCCCAGTTCTCAAGCATTGCGCTCTCAAAATATGCTGTTAAGTTTTCAGGTATCATATCGTCTGTCTTTTATGTAAAGCTAATATTAATCTCAGAAAAACAAGACCCAAAACCAAATAATCTTTTTGAACTGCTTATATTCAACAGTTTACAACACATCTGAAAGTTTTTTATAATTATCCGGGCGCCCTCCTGCCTGCCAGCCACACCTGCTTCACCGGAGGCAGGGGCGGTGTCCGTCTTTTAGTTGCCACTGGCTGTGCCGCTTGCACAATTCGCCTGAGCAGGGTCTTTCTCCGGCAGCCATGTCAGGCGTGTGCAGCATGGCACAGCCAGCGGCAAGCTAACCGCCTTCCACCTGGCGCAGTTTATACCTCCAACCAGCCTTGCATCGCTTTTAACTTCAATCCTGTTTATCGTAAGGCCGGTTTTTGACAGCAAACAAAAAACGCCCCGTATTCGGAGCGTTTTTTCTTATTTTACTTCTGGTTTCTGATCTTTAAAAATCGGTGGTTTTACCACTTCTGCTTTGAGCCGCTTTTTCCGTACGCCAATATATATTTCCGTACCGGACTTCCAGTATCCCCGTTTCAGATATGCCATTCCGATGCCCACATTCATTGATGGTGACATGGTACCACTGGTTACTTCTCCAATTTCATTGTTCTCAGCATCATATACGGTATAATGCTGACGTGGAATACCACGCTCTTTCATCACAAAGGCTTTCAGCATTCTCTCGGGTTTCTCTGCTTTCAGCTTTTCGTGATAATCGCGCATGATGAAGTCATTGCCTTCGGTAAATTTTGTTACCCAGCCAAGTCCGGCTTCTATGGGAGATGTTGTTTCATCAATATCATTACCATAGAGACACATTTTCATTTCCATCCGGAGTGTATCGCGGGCACCAAGACCAATGGGTTTGATACCAAACTCCTCACCGGCTTTAAGTACGGCATTGTAAAGTTTTTTCGCATCCTTGTTTTCCACATAGATTTCACAACCGCCAGCTCCGGTATAGCCTGTGGTAGAGAAAATCACTTCATCAATACCGGCAAATGGAATTTTTTTGCTTGTATAGAATTCCATGTCAATGACATTTTCCCCGGTAAGTTTCTGCATGGCTTTGAGTGCGTATGGCCCCTGAACCGCCAACTGGCTGATATCATCGGAGATATTTTTCAGTTCCTCTCCGATTTTCAGGTCAAAAGCTTCGGCCTGCTTTTTACACCAGTCCCAGTCTTTGTCAATATTGGCTGCATTGACAACCAGCAGGTATTCATCTTCTTTAAACCGGTATACAAGAAAATCATCCACAATGCCGCCTTTATCGTTGGTCATACAGGAATAATGCACCTTACCATCGTACAGGTCATTTACATCATTGGTTGAGATTTTCTGGATAAAGTCTTTGGCTTTTGGGCCTTCCACCATGAATTCTCCCATATGTGAAACATCAAAAACCCCGAGTTTTTCTCTCACGATACGATGTTCCACCTGGATTCCTTCAAATTCCACGGGCATATAATAACCTGCAAAAGGTACCATACGGCCTCCCATGGCTTCATGCATTTCGTTCAGTGCTGTATTTTTCATGCTATCTGAATAATTTAAATAAACAATATGTCAACTAATTATTTTCAATAACCTCAAACTCCACCCTTCTGTTCAATTGACGGCCTTTTTCTGTATCATTATCCGCAATTGGCCTTTTAAAGGCATATCCTTCATAAGAAAGGCGTCCGGAATCTATACCATTTTCGATAAGATAATCCACCACAGATTTTGCCCGGTTGCGTGACAATTCCATATTGTACTGCATAGAGCCCCGGTTATCAGTGTGTCCGCTGATTTCAATTTTAACTCCGGGATTTTTCTCCAGTACTTTCTTCACTTTATTCAACTCAGCAAAGGAAGATTCTCTCAAGCTTGCTTTATCATAATCAAAAAAGATGTTTTTCAGGACGATTTTTGTACCCACTTCCATTGGCTGCAACAATACTTCTTTGGTAATCTGTTGATAATCTGCGGTATCAGGAATGTCGAAATTTTCCGAATGGAACATATATCCTTCTTTATTGACAGACAGGCCGTAGTTTTTTCCTGCCGGCAGGGAAGCCACAAATTTTCCTGAAGATCTGTTTGAGTGCAACTCTACCACCACTTCATTTTTATCATTGTCCACAATTTCTATGGCTGCTTTGAGTGGATTCAGGCTCTTGGCATCTTTCACGTATCCGGTAAACAGGGTCAGGCGTGATTCAACCCGGCTTTCTTTTTCAATGGTATCTCTTTCCGGCCAGATCACTTCATAAATATCGTAATCACCATAACCATCCGGTCGTACAGAGCTTATGAAGGCATGCCGGCCATCGGCTGCAATGCTAAAAAAGGCCTCGTCATCGGGTGTATTGATCGGGTAGCCCAGGTTTACAGGAGCTGACCAATTGCCGTTGCTATCCTGAACAGAACGGAAAATATCAAACCCTCCCATGCTGTTATGACCTTTTGAGCAAAAATACAAGGTACGCCCGTCGGGATGAATGAGTACACCTTCCTCATCATATTCTGTATTGATCACGGGCCCCAGGTTTTCAGCTTCACCCCAGGAGTCCCAGGGAGTTTTTTCACTCACCCAGATATCACGTTTCCCCTGACTTCCTTCAGGCCTGTTGGAAACGAAATATAGTTTTTTGCCATCATAAGAGACACTCACTTTTGACTCATGGAATTCTGAATTCACAGGTTCACCAAGACTAGCAGGTTTCTGCCAGTCGTCGCCATCGAGTTCGGAATAGTAGACATCCCCTCCCCTTTTATCCACGGGCATGTACACGTACAATTTCTGGCCGTCTGTAGAAATGCCGTTGATGGCATCGTGTTCTTTCGTATTGATCGGGGAGCCAAACCTCTTGCTTTTTTTCCATTCCCCTTTTTCATCCCGGTCAGAATACCAGACATCTTCACAATATTTGCCATCGGATTCATCAATGGGGTTTCCGACATATTTCCGCCGTGCAGTAAAAATCAGACGTGAGCCATCTGCAAGGATCATGGGATTATACTCCGGATATTCCGTATTGATATTCGGGCCGGCATTGGTGATTTCCACATCCACAGTATCCTGCAGGATATCCTTACCGCTGCGGCATTCGGTAATATGTTTTTGCACCTGGTTTTTTTCTTCCTGGCTGATTCCGGAATTTTTCCGGAGGTATTCGGAATAAGCTTTGATGGCCTCGTCAAATTTGTAATTCAGTTGCCGTGTCTCTCCGACTTTCAACCAGACATCTTCCCTTACCTCTTCATCCAGCTCGGCGGCCTTTTCAAAATACTGCAGGGCTTCTGTTTTTTTAAGGGCTTCAAAATGGGTCTGTCCCAGTTTATAATTCAACTCTGCATTGTCTGGATTGAATTCCATGGCTTTCATGTAATAGTCAATGGCTTTTTCAGGTTTATCCCGATTTTGCCTGGCTTTATCACCAAACTTGATGTTCCGCCTGGCTGCACGAAGCTCGTTTTTCTGATCAGGAAATTCTGAACGTTTGAATTTGACATTTTCCTGTGCCATGATCCCGCTAAGGGAAAAGCTACTTATGAGGATTGTTATAATAATATTTCTCAACATGGTTCTGCTATTTTACACTGAGTACCTTAAATTCCACACGTCTGTTATTCTGACGTCCTTCCTCTGTGTCGTTTGTATCGATGGGATTCAGATAGGCATAGCCCTTGTATTCAAGTCTGTCACTGTCAATACCCATATTTACCAGGTAATCAACAACAGCTTTTGCCCTGCTTTCAGACAATTCGGTATTGTATTTCAGTGAGCCGTGATCGTCGGTATGTCCGCCGATTTCTATGCGCATATCGGGATAGTTTTCAAGCAACTTATGCAAGCGGTCAAGCTCGGGATAAGATTCCGGCCTCAGACTTGCTTTGTTATAATCGAAAAAGATATTTTTCAGTACTATGCTTGAGCCCACGCCAACCTTGCTCAGAACAATATCCTTGATGACTTCCTGATATCCTGTGGTAGCCGGGATATTGAAGTTTTCGGAATGAAAGAGGTAGCCTTCAGCCTTGACACTGATGCCATAGTTTTTTCCGGATGGCAGAGATACCATGTATTTACCGGTACTTGAATTGGAATTGGTGATGTTTACAACTTCGTTTTTCTCATTGTCAACAATTTCAATATCTGCTCTGATTGGCTCTTCAGAAATTGCGTCAGTAACTGTTCCTTTGAGCAGTGTAAGCCTCACGGTTTCAATATCCATTTCTTTTTCCACCACTTTATCGGATATTCCCGAATTGAGACTTGCCATCAGGTTGTCTTCAGCACCTTGTACCATCAGCTTTTCCGGGCCAAGAAATGTAATTTTATAAATGTCCTGATCACCATATCCGGATTGTTTTACTGTGCTGTAATAGCCAAAGCGTCCGGAGCCGGCCATAACAAAGAACACATCCTGAGCGGGTGTATTAACAGGATATCCAAGATTCACAGGATCGCTCCAGTTTCCGTTTTCATCCTTCACACTTTTAAAAATGTCATACTCACCCATGCTTTTATGTCCTTCTGAGCTAAAATACATGGTTCTTCCGTCAGCATGAATAAAGCAGGCTTCTTCATTGAGCTCGGTATTGATGGGAGCACCGATATTTTTCACTTTTCCCCACCTGCCTTTTTCATCCTTTTCAGAATAAAAAATGTCTTTTTTGCCGAAGGATTCCTGTCCATAGTCGTCTTCTTCCCTGTCACTCACGAAGTAAAAGAATTTTTCATCAGGGGAAACCGAAGCACTGGTTTCATGCGATTTTCCATTGATTCTTCTGTTCATCTTCTCGGGTTCCGACCACTCTTCACCTTCAATCTCACTGGTAAGGATGGTTCCTGTGGGTGTTCCGTTATAGGTATAAAGAATTTGTCCGTCGTATGATAATCCGATGGAAGCATCATGCCCATCTGTATTGAGGTCTCTCATATTGACAGCCCCTGTCCATCGTCCCTGCTCATCCTGGTAGGAGACATACAGGTCCTCATAATACTGAAAATCTCTGGGATCCTTTTCACCACCTGTGGTACCTTCACGCCTGGAAGTAAAAACAAGCATAGATTCATCGGCGGTAATCACAGGGCCGTATTCTGGATATTTTGTATTGATTGCCGGTCCCAGGTTATCGACAAATACCCTGACCGGATTCTTCACCATGGTTTTGGCATTCCGGCACTGCTCAATGCGACGTTCTGCATTGTCCAGTCTGTGCCGGTCAACCTCATCATTGCCCGTAGGCTGATAAGTATTGATGAACTTCCTGGTCTTTTCAATGGCAGTATCAAACTCATAGCTGTAATGATAGGCTTTTCCGAGCAGGTATAATACATCCGGTGCCACGTCATTGTTGCCTTCCCAGGCTTTTTCCAGGCTTTCTATGGCTTTGGCATGATTATCATCAGCCATATAACAGACACCCAGTTTATAGTTTAGGGGCGGATAATTTTTGTTGTATACTGCGGCCTCTTCATAGAGGGGCAGTGCCCGTCTGAACCCGCCGGGTGTTTTCATTTCATAGAAATCATCAGCATCTTTGACTGCGCTCCAGGCATCCCGGAATCCGGATTTACGATGTTTGAAATCTCCCCTGTTGATGTCCACTTCCATCTGAGCAAAACTGATGCCTGTAGAAAGGAAGAAAAGGCCAATTATATAAAGACTATATTTCACAGAATTATTCATGATTTAATGGTTTTATTCGTTATCATTACAATAATTTAAATAGCTGTCTGCAGCCTCAACGCCAAGCTCTGCAGCTTTTTCCCAATCAGCACATGCTCCTTCGAAATCGCGTTGCATTTCTTTCACATTTCCGCGGTGCAGGTAAGCATAGGCATAATCAGGATTCAGCACAATGGCTTTGGTAAAAGAATCTACTGCATCCTGGTACTGTTCCAACTGATACTGCGCCAGTCCCTTATTGTTGTGTGCCAGAGCATAGTCCCTGTCAATCTCAAGCACTTCCTCAAAATCACTGATGGCAGCTTCATATTTCTCCTGATTATATTTTACCAGCCCCCGGTTGTTGAGTGCAATTATATAATCCCTGTCTATTTCAAGAGCAGCAGTATAATCGGCAATGGCTTTATCATATTCTTCCTTCAGGCGGTAAACACTACCCCTGTTGGAATAATACATAGGGTTGCTGTCATCAAGTTCAATGGCCCGGGTATAATCAGCAATGGCAAGATCATACTTTTCCTGTTTCCGGTATGTACTTGCTCTGTCGTTGTAAATCATGGGATCATTTTTCTCCTTTTCCAGCGCCAGCTTGAAATATTTCCCGGCATCCTCATAATCCTCATTCATAAAAGCAATGACACCAAGGTAATAATCCATTTTTGGATTCTCATATCCTTTTTCCCCTGCCTTCAGCAACCTGGTTTCAGCCTCCCTGTATTCCTGATTTTGCATAGCAATCAGGCCCAGCATATAATATGCGGATTTCAATTCAGAGTCAAGCTCAACCGCTTTGTTCAGGTCCTGTTTTGCCTGTTCTGTAGCTTCCATCTGATAATAGCTGGAGCCTCTGTTGAGATAGGCTTTGGCAAATTCAGGATTTGTTTCTATGGCCTCGGAAAATTTTGAAACAGCTTTCTTGTATTTTTCCGCTGCAAAATAATCCACACCGGCATTGTAAGCCAGCTGGGCTTCCTGTCCTTCAGCAGCGATCACACTGTCTGATTTTGTGGAATCCACCACTATTTCTGTTGGCACCACAATCTGAGATGTGTCTGTTTCAGTCTCCTGGCTTTGTGCGCTGAACACAAAAACCAGCAGTGTAAGAATCAGAGTTAAGGTTTTTACTTGTGTTTTCATAGGTTTTTTATGTTTTTATTTCATTTTTTTCAGACAAATACTGTGCCTAAGCAAGCGGTTCTGCTCCCGGCCTGCCATGGCAGTTCTTATATTTTTTTCCGCTGCCACAGGGACAGGGATCGTTACGGCCCACTTTCCTGGCTGTGCGTACCGGCTCTGCTTTTTGTTTTCCCTTTGACGGATCGTTGTATCCCGGATCTTGTCTACCGGCTTTCATGTTACTGGTATCCAGACGTTTTCTTTCTCTGGCCTCCTTCACTTCATCCGGATTTTCAATTGGTATCTGTCCCTTCATCAGCACAGAAACCACAGAGCTGTTGATGCGTTTGAGCAAGCCCTTAAAGAGCTGATATGCTTCAAGTTTATATATCAGCAGCGGATCTTTTTGTTCATAGGAAGCATTCTGGACAGACTGTCTCAGGTCATCCATTTCACGGAGATGATCTTTCCACATCTCATCAATGGAAGCCAGTACGACGGTTTTATCGTAAGCTGTAACCACTTCCCGACCCTGTGATTCATAGGCATTTTCCAGGTTGACAACCACCTTATATGTTTTGCTGCCGTCACTGACCGGAACAACAATATTTTTATAAATGGCAGACTGTGTTTCGTACACCTGCTTAATCACGGGATATGCCTGTTCAGCAATCCGGGTAACTTTCTGTTTATGAGTCTCTACCACTTTTTCATACAGCATATCCACCAGTTCCTGCTCTTTCTTTTCCTTAAAGGCCTTGTCATCAAAGGGAGCTTCCATTGACAGATTTCTGAGCAGGTCGAGTTCAATATCTTCAAATTCACTATTGCCGTAATGTTCTTCAATGATGGCAGCACACAGGTCATACATCATATTGGCAATATCAACGCCCAGTCTTTCTCCATCCAGGGCATGCCTGCGTTTTTTATAAATAACCGATCGCTGTGCATTCATCACATCATCATACTCGAGCAGTTTCTTTCTGATGCCGAAGTTATTTTCTTCCACTTTTTTCTGAGCCCTCTCGATGGACCTGGAAATCATCTTGTGCTGAATAACTTCACCTTCTTTGACTCCCATTTTGTCCATGAGTTTGGAAATTCTTTCGGAACCAAAAAGGCGCATGAGGTTATCTTCCAGTGAGACATAAAACTGGGAAGATCCGGGGTCACCCTGTCTGCCTGCACGACCTCTAAGCTGTCGGTCAACACGGCGGGAATCATGCCTTGCAGTCCCCACGATAGCCAGGCCACCGGCTTTTTTTACTTCTTCGCTGAGTTTGATGTCAGTACCACGACCGGCCATATTTGTGGCAATGGTAACTGATTTGCTTTTACCGGCTTCAGCGACAATATCGGCTTCCCGCTGATGCAACTTTGCATTGAGTACATTGTGCTTGATTCCGCTACGATTCAGCATTCGGCTGAGTATTTCAGAAATTTCAACAGAGGTTGTACCTACAAGTACAGGACGGCCGTTTTCTGTAAGCTCAATGATATCATCAATTACAGCCTGGTACTTTTCCCTTTTGGTTTTATAGACCATGTCCTGTTTATCTTGCCTGACGATGGGCTTATTGGTGGGTATAACGACAACATCAAGTTCATAGATATCCCAGAATTCCCCGGCTTCGGTTTCAGCAGTACCTGTCATTCCGGAGAGTTTATGGTACATTCTGAAATAATTCTGTAAGGTAATTGTTGCATGGGTTTGTGTGGCTGCTTCCACTTTCACACTCTCCTTGGCCTCTATTGCCTGGTGAAGGCCGTCTGAGTAGCGCCGGCCTTCCATGATACGCCCGGTTTGTTCATCAACAATTTTCACCTTGTTGTCCATCACGACATATTCCACATCTTTTTCAAAAAGTGTATATGCTTTGAGTAGCTGATTGATGGTATGTACCCGCTCACTTTTGGCGGAAAATTCTGCTATCATCTCAGCTTTTTTCTCGGCCTTTTCTTTGGGGTCAGTAAAGGTTTGCTCAATCTTTGCCATTTCAGATCCGATATCAGGAAGAATAAAGAATGAGGGATCTTCCCCGGTTTCGGCAAGGATTTCATAACCTTTATCGGTAATTTCCACTGCATTTTGTTTCTCTTCAATCACAAAGTACAAGTCATCAGTGGCCTTGTGCATATGTTTTGAATTATCCTGCATGTAGAAGTTCTCTGTTTTCTGCAGAAGTGTTTTCATTCCCTCCTGTGAAAGGAATTTAATCAGGGGCTTATATTTTGGCAGTGCTTTGTATGCCTGAAACAGCTTAAATCCACCTTTTTCATTATTGCCTTCGGCGATGTATTTTTTGGCTTCATTGAGCAGATTTGTGGCAAGTGTTCTCTGTGAATTATACAGTCTCCGCACCACATCTTTGTATTCATCGAACATTTGATCGTTCGACTGGCTGGTGGGTCCTGAAATGATCAGTGGTGTTCTGGCATCATCAATCAACACAGAATCAACCTCATCCACGATAGAGAAATTATGCCTTCTTTGCACCTGGTCTTCGAGGCTCAGTGCCATATTGTCCCGGAGGTAGTCGAAGCCAAACTCATTGTTGGTTCCGTAGGTGACATCCGCCTCATAAGCTTTTCTACGGTTCGGAGAGTTGGGCTGATGCTTGTCGATACAATCCACGCTAAGGCCATGGAACTGGAACAAAGGTCCCATCCATTCAGCATCACGCTTGGCCAGGTAGTCGTTTACAGTAACCAGATGGACGCCTCGCCCCGTAAGTGCATTGAGGAAAACGGGCAGGGTAGCAACCAGGGTTTTGCCTTCACCTGTGGCCATCTCGGCAATTTTTCCACGATGCAATACCACACCTCCGATAAGCTGCACATCATAGTGCACCATATCCCAGACAATTTCACTACCACCGGCGATCCAGCGGTTAAACCAGACAGCGTCCTCTCCTCTGATTTCCACAAAATCACTGGCCGGCGCAAGTTCTTTATCATACTCGCTGGCTTTGACTTTGATTTCGTGATTTCCCTTGAATCGGCGTGCAGTTTCTTTCATCACTGCAAAAGCTTCGGGCAGGATATCTTCGAGAACTTCTTCAATTTTCTCATCTATTCCATCTTCAATCTTATCAATTTCATTGTAGATGTCCTCTCGCTCGTAGATATCTTTACTTAAAGCTTCTTTCTTCTTATCTTCGATAAGTTTTTTGTCTTCAGCAATAAAATCCTGAATCCGTTGTTTCATACGGATTGTCCGCTCACGCAAGCTGTCGTTATCTTCTTCCTGCAATCCCTGATAAACCTTCAACACTTCCTCAACCACTGGTTGATTTTCCTTCAGGTCGCGTTCAGCTTTAGAGCCAAACATATTTTTCAAAACATTTGTAATACCCATGAACTTGTAATTCTTGTTGTTTCAACAAAATTAGTGATTTTAACGCAGTTTTAAAACCCTGTGAATTGTTTATTTTAAACAAAATGCTTTTTTTTGGCGAAGTTTTTGCATGCACACTTAAAAAAGAGAGATTATGATAAGGAAATTTATCTCATTGATGATCATAGCCGCAGCCATATCAGTCTGCAGTTCAATGGGATATGCACAGGAAGGCATACGTGTTTTGCCTCAGGTAGGAATTAATCTTACAAAACTTACCGATGAGCCTGTTGAAGATGCCGACAAGTTCCGCACCGGATTTGAAGCCGGCTTATGGTTACAAACAAAAGCACCGGTTTTCTTTCAGCCCGGTCTTTTTTACGGGCAACAGGGCCTGAGAAAAGTTCACATCAGCCATCTGGACCCCAACAATCCCAATACCAGTGATACCATTCTCAACAATGTCGATTACAGCTGCATTAAAGTACCGGTAATGCTTGGCCTGCAATTGCTTGGCGCAAGAATTTATACAGGTCCTACATTTACTTATGTTATAAATGTTGACCATCTGGAATTCACCGAAGCACAATTTCGTGATTTGAATATGGGTCTGAATGTAGGTGCAGGACTGAATGTATCACTTTTTAGCTTTGATTTGCGCTACGAATATGGCATCTCTCATGTTTTCAAGGAAGGGAATGCCACATCAAACACACTGACATTCAGTGCAGGGCTGAAGTTTTAAACAATTACTGTTTACCTGTTTTTTTATCCTGAAGTAAGTTTCTGGCATGTGCAATGGCCGCTTCACTTACATTTTCTCCGCTGGACATTCGTGCAATCTCCTTCAGGCGTTCTTCTTCAGATAGGATATGAATACTTGTTCTCGACTTATTTTTACTCACATAAAGCTGCCGTTTGCCAAGGGCTGCCACTTGTGCCAGGTGCGTGATACTGATTACCTGAGCGGTATCTCCAAGTTGCAGCATCATTTTCCCCATTTTGCCGGCAATTTCACCGGAAACACCTGTGTCAATCTCATCAAAGATGATGGTAGGCATATGCAGTTTCCGGGCAAGGATGGTTTTCAGACAGAGCATCAGACGGGACATTTCACCGCCGGAAGCTACTTTCTCAATGGGCTGCTCCGGCATATCCCTGTTTGCAGAAAACAGGAAATCCGCTTTGTCCAGACCTGATTCTCCGGGTTTTTCCCTTTCGGTAAACCTGACATGAAAGCCTGCATCCGGCATTCCAAGATATGCCAGCATGCTTTTGAGTTTTTTCTCCAGACCCGGAATTGCACTTTTGCGTTTGGCGGATAAAATTTCTCCCCGCTTTTTCAGTTCCGCAAATAGCTTTTCTGATTCATTTTGCAGCTCTTCAATTCTGCTGCTGTCCGTATCAAAGGCAAGGAGCTTTTCACCAATATTTTCACGCAAATGGATTAATTCATCAACAGAATTCTTCTGATGCTTAAGCAACAGATCATTCAACAGATTAATACGCTGCCGCAATTCTTCCAGTCTGGCCGGATTAAACTCAATGGAAGATGCATCCTGTTCAAAGCTATCGGCCAAATCCTTCAATTCAATGCTGACGGATTCAATACGGCCGGCATATTCATCTGCTTTGCCAAAGTGAGCCTTGATGTTTTCCAGCATCGCGTTGACATGGCTAAGGGCATCAATACAGTTATTCTGGTCGTCACGCAGCAAGTGAACAGATTGCATCAGATTCGACTGTATTTCCTCTGCATGATTCAGCAGTGCTTCTTCCTGCTCCAGCTCACTGAGTTCATTGGGGATAAGGACGGCATTTTCCAGTTGATCAAACTGAAACTGTAAATAATCCTTTTCTCTGACAGCCTGACTATAATTTTCGCTCAATGCATTGAGTTCTGCAATGCATCCGGCATAATCGGAATACACCTTGTGATAAGCTCTTCTTTCCGTTGCCGTATCAGCGAAGGAATCCAGGACACTCAAGCGGAAATCCGATGTACCCACAAGCAGGCTTTGGTGTTGAGAGTGGATATCAATGAGCTTATCTGTTAGTTTTTTCAGCACATCAAGCTTTACAGGGGTATCGTTGATAAACGCCCGGGACTTGCCTTTGCCTGATATTTCCCGCCGGATGATGGTTTCTGTATCAAAATCAATATCATATTTGTCGAAAAAACCTTTGTTGTTATTTTTGATTGTAAAGCCTGCCTCCACGATACATTTGCCTGATTCGTCCATCAGGACGGATGTATCGGCGCGTTTACCTGTAAGCAAAGCAATGGCTCCGAGAAGAATGGATTTCCCGGCTCCGGTTTCTCCGGTCATGGTAATAAAGCCATCAGGAATCTGAATATCAAGATGCTCAATGAGCAGATAGTTTTTAATTTTCAGCCAGGAGAGCATAGCTATTCTTCTTTCATGATTTTCTGATATTTGGATGAGTTGGCCGGGTCAACAGCTTCCATTACCTGAATCACTCTGTTTTTCTGATCAGGGAAAGCTTCAGAAAAGATATTGACAATTTCATCGCTTTTGGCACTAACAAAGAGGGACATGAGGAAAGAGCCGGGCTTTTTATTGTGTACATCTTTTAAGCGTTCGATGGCAGCTTCAATCCTGTTTCTGCCTTCGGCAGGTTTGTCACTCATACGGTCAAGGCCTTCGCGGTGATACAGGTACATGGCTTCCCGGAGTGGTGAATATGTACTGTTCAGCAGATTTTCCACAAGCCAGTAACGGTTTTTGGTATCTTCATAAGCTTTCCAGCCAATTTCCTGTGCATTTTGGGCATTCTGCACAATTTGCTCAGCTTTTTGGAAATACGGATCACCTGACATCATTCCGAAGGTGTCATAATCCATACCAATCATGATGTAGGCATAGTATGCAAGTATGGCTGTAAAATTTGACTGATGTGTATTGATACTGAATTCCAGTGGTTCAAATTCAATATACTCAATGTGAAAATCTTTGTCCAGATGTTTGAATACCTGGCTTTTGTATGATGTATTAAAAATTGTCCGGGAAGACTGCACCTGAATGGAGCCCTTAAATTCATCAGCAGACACTTTTTCTTTAAGTTCGATTCTGATATTGCATTCGATACGTTCATCCTGTTTGATGACATGATTTGTCCAGACCGTATTGTTCATAAATTCATAAACAGCGGTTTGCATTTCCTGGAACATCTGCCTGTTGGAGCTCTCCTGGATTTGCTGGTAAGAAATCTGCACACGGCAATCCAGCTCCTGAGCAGTAGTTTTGAGGCTCAGAAGTACAGGAACAATCAGAATAATCAGACTTATCTTTTTCATTTTATTTGGTAGCATTGGTATACATCACAATTTTATTAACGATATCCGATGCCACTTCATTTTTCTTTTTGAGTTTAAATTTATCAATTTTTCCTGAATTATCCAGGATACTGATTTTATTTGTATCATAATTAAAGCCGGCTCCTTTGTCATTCAATGAGTTGAGTACAATAAAGTCCAGATTTTTCTTTTTGAGTTTATCTTCCGCATTTTTTTGTTCATCAGAGGTTTCCAGGGCAAAACCGACCAGGATTTGATTTTTTGTTTTGATTTTCCCCAGTTCTGCGGCAACATCTTTGGTAGGGCTGAGCTCAATATTCAGTTTCTCGGATTTACTTTTCATTTTATCCTTGCTGGCTTTTGCCGGTGTATAATCAGCTACGGCAGCAGCCATTACAGCGCCATCTACGGAGGGAAAAAAACTCAGGCATGCATTGTAGAGGTCTTCAGCGGATACAATATCAATGCGCTCAATATTTTCATGCTCAGTTTTTTTGTCTGTCGGCCCGGTAATCAGGATAACATCCGCTCCTTTGTCTGCAAGGTTTTCAGCAATGGCGAAGCCCATTTTGCCACTTGAATAATTTCCAATAAACCGGACGGGGTCGAGTTTTTCGTAAGTGGGTCCGGCAGAAACCATAAATGTTTTGCCGGTAAGCGGCAGGGCTCTGTTGAAATGATTTTGGATTGTTTCGATGATGGTTTCGGGTTCCGCCAGGCGTCCCCTGCCACACAGTCCGCTGGCAAGTTCACCGGACTCAGGTTCAATAAAAAAGCAGCCGTATTTTTTCAGCTTTTTCATGTTGTCCTGATTAACTTTGTGTCTATACATATCGAGATCCATCGCCGGAGCGACAAACACCGGGCACTTGGCAGACACATAAGTTGTTGTCAGCAGATTGTCAGCAATGCCATGCGCCATTTTTCCCATGGTGTTGAGCGATGCCGGAGCAATGACAAAGGCATCAGCCCAGATACCCAGATTGACATGGCTGTTCCATTCTCCTGTATTGGGATTATGGGTAGCCTCAAGCACAGGATTTCCGGAAAGTGTGGACATGGTGAGTGGTGAGATAAACTCTTTGGCAAACTCAGTCATAATCACCTGCACCTTTGCCCCTTCTTTAACGAAAAGTCTGCACAGGTATGCAGACTTATAGGCGGAAATACTTCCTGTTATGCCAAGCAATATTTTTTTATTTCGCAGGCTCATCGAGGTCTTCTTCTTCAGGTTTGCGGAAATACAGCTCCCCTTTCAAAAACTCTTCTATGGCAAGCAAAGTGGCTTTTGGAAGCCTTTCATAATAGCGACTGATTTCGATTTGTTCCCTGTTATCAAAAATTTCTTCAAGGTTATCAGTATAGCTGGCAAACTCTTCAAGTTTCTGGCTCAATTCCTGCTTAATATCCACACTAATCTGATTGGAACGTTTGGCAGCAATGATAACAGCCTGATAGATATTTTCAGCACCATCAGCCAGCTCATGTACATTGAGTGTTTCAATTGAAGATGGGGTTTCTGATTTTTTGTAATCCATGTTCATTTATTTAATATTTAAATTTTCTTCTGTTTTTTCCTTTATTTTCCTGGCATCATCCCGGTATTCGGTTTTGGGATAATTATCAATAAGCGCATAATAAGCTTTCAGAGTATTTTTGTACCGTTCTTGCTTTTTCTTTTCCACACTGCCATGAGCATATTCAAAACTTGATTTAAGAATATAATAGCGTGCATCTTCGTTGTAGGGAGAACCCGGATATTCCATGATGCTATTTTCCAGGGCAATGATTGCAGCTTTATACTCTCCGATTTTGTGGTAAAGGTAAGCATTTTCATATGATTTTTTCTCCAGCCTGTGATGCAGCCTGTCAACCAGTGAATTCACCGTATCCTGATATTCGGTATCGGGATATTTATCAAGAAATGTCTGAAATGCATCTATACCTCGTCTTGTAAAATCCTGGTCGAGGGATGCCTGGGGTGCCAAATCATAAAAACAAAGCGCTGAACGGAACTCAGCATCCTGGGTGTATTCACTGTTGGGGTAAGTTCTGGCAAAACGCTGAAAATGATAAGCTGCCAGGGCGAGGTCTCCATCATGGTACAGGCAATATGCATAGTGATAATGGATTTTTTCAGCCCGGGCTGTCCCTTTATAAATGTTCATCAGCTCCTCAAAGAGCGTTTTTGCTTTATAATAGTCTTCGTCTTCGTAATATTCCACTGCTTTTTCATACTTCAATTCGTAGTTTTCACTTTTGAGTAACTTCTGGTATTCACTGCAGGAACTCACAGCAAACACAATTACAGCAAGAAATATTATTTTCATCCGTCGTAAAATCATTCTGCAAAGATAATTGTTTAACATCAAAGAATAAAACAAAAGTTTTTTAGATTTATTGCCTGCAAAGCATAAAAAGGCGCAGGAATAGCTGGTATGATTTATTATATATTCCTGCTGTGGTGCTTTCTCTGTTTCCGGCAAGATTAAGGACAGCGCTATCCGGCAGTGGCAGCAATGCTTCCAGGAGGTCATCAAATGAATCCAGTGAAATATCATATAGTACAAATTTTTTCTTTTGCTGAATACAGACCTGCTTTGTGTACAATGTTCCTTTTCCCCAGGATTTATCCTGAATAATAATCAGGCTCAAATCCGAATCACAGACATTCAGACGTGTGCGTTCCTGATATTGCCTGCTGTTGGTTTCGCTCAGGTGATATTTATCCGGAATAATGCCATCTTCTGCCAGTCTGCCGGCAGGACACCATCCACCGTGTGGCAGGTTAAGCGCGATGGCTGCATCCAGTGCAGCTCTGTCCACACCAGTTTGTCCGCCGGAAATGATTTTTCTTAAAGCCATGAAGCAAAGGTAGTATTTATGATAAAATTCAGCAGTGAAAAATCATCATGCATCATAATGAGTTCCTGTGAGTTATTAATAAGTACAGCCATAAAAAAAATCAGGATTATGAAAACAAAAACACTTACATTGATCATGGTACTTGCCACTACAGCCATTGCTACAGCACAAGTATCCAAACAACAACCCAAAAGCGGAGAAACCTATCCCTATAGTAACCATCAATGGCTTGATGTCAATCATATCAGGGCCATAGTTCCGTCGGCAGGAACATTTTTCATGCAGGACGACAGCATCGCAAACCGGGCAGGATATCTTTTATCCAATGAAAACCACACAAATTCAATTTTTGCAGGCAGCATATGGGTCGGTGGCCTTGACGAAAACGAAACCATGCATGTATCGGGTGAGCGATTTAATCAGATTGGAAAAGATTACTATCCCGGACCGCTTCAAATTGATGGCACGGCAGCAGGAAGCAGTACTCCTGAGGTTATGACTGAATTTAATAAGGTATGGAAAATTGACAGAGCGGATTTGCTCAGTTATCTTGTTAATGGTGTTGACACCAACGAGATTGAAAACAATATACTGACATGGCCGGCACATGGGCCGGCAAATTACAGTCAGGAACTCGCTCCCTTTGTTGATATAAACAATAACGGAATTTACGAACCGGAAACAAATGATGAATATCCGGAGATCCTTGGAGATCAAATGTTATACCGGATTTACAACGATCACAAAACGGATTCCACCAGTGAAACGGGTGGCATTCCTTTGGGTATTGAAATTGAAGATATCCATTACGGATTCAGGTATGACAATCCTTCAAATCCATGGGATGACCTGATAAATTACCAGACATTTCAGGAAGTTCGCATTACCAACCGCTCAGATACAAGCTACAATGATGTTTACATTGGAATTTTCCTGGATGGAGATATCGGATACGCATGGGATGATTACATTGGCACGAGTGTTTATCAACAAAGCCTGTATTTTTACAATGGGGATGATTTTGATGAAGGCACGGACAGCACCAATGGTTTTGGTAGTGACCTGCCGGTACAGACAGTTACTGTACTCAGCACGCTAACACCAACAGAACCCGAAGGCTTTACAGTGGAAAATCCATTATCCGCTGCATTTTATTTCAACAATACTACCGGTAGTAACCCGGCGACAACGGATCCAACGGTTGCAGCCGAGTATTACTCCTACCTTCAGGGCCAGTGGAAAGACGGTTCCGGCATTTATTACGGTGGCACAGGGCACATCGCCGGTGGAGGGAACCCCGATGTACCTGCAGATTACATTTTCCCGGGCGCAAGTGATCCGACCGGGATCGGCACCGATGGAAATCAAATGGAAGCCTGGTCTGAAGTTACCGAAGACAATGTACCTGATGACAGGCGGGGCTTACTGGTGGCAGGGCCTTATACGCTTGAGCCCGGAGATCATAAAAGTATCGAACTTGTTTATGCCCACATTCCTGCAACTCTCATGTCATCAGCAAAAGAATCAGGGAACATTCCGGGATTCCAGCCGGCACTGGACACAATTATAAATTGGTATCTGCACGACAGAATCCCATCAAATTATCCGGCAGCCGACAGCTTAGCCTTAAGCACGGGACAAAAATCTGCTTTTGAACTATCTGTTTATCCCAATCCTGCAAAAAACACACTGCAGATTCAGGCATCTGATGCTTTTGAGAACATCAGTATCAGCGATATCTGCGGAAGACCGGTTCTTAGCAAGAAATTCCCGGGAAATACAAAGAATATCAAACTTGATATCAGTAATCTGACATCAGGTTATTACATTCTTTCCGTAAAATCACAAAACAAGCTTAGCACAAAGAAAATTGTCATTGAATAAAAGCAAAGCAGAGGTTCATTACTCCCAAAACCTGGAAAACATCCCTGACAGACAGCAGGGATGTTTTTTTTGATTGAAAAAACACATGTACTCATCTCAGCATAAATGGCACCTGAAATGTTTGCGGTCAAAAACAGTGAGGCAAATTACTGTTATATGGAAACAAAATATTACTTTTGAGAGACAATAATTAAGGACAAATCATCATTACTATTGCATGAAGAGAGGTCTGTTATATCTTTTGATACTTACCGGAATGCTTTTGACACTTCCGGTGGCAGGGCAATTCTACAACGGACATCAGATGAGTTTTGGGAAAAACCGGGTACAATTTGAGGATTTCGACTGGTTTTTCATGAGATATAAAAAATTTGATACTTATTTCTATACCGGCGGCAAAGAGCTTGGGCAACTCACCTCAGAAATAGCATATGAAGAGATCGAAAACATGAGCGATCGAATGGATCATACCATAAGCCAGCGCATGATTTTTGTGGTCTATCAAAACCTGTCTGATTTCAGGCAAAGCAACATCGGCCTGAAAACACTAAACAACCAGTATAACATAGGCGGTGCCACACAAATCGTTGACAACGTAGTTTTCTTATGGGTTGAAGGTGACAAGGAAAAGCTCAGGCAACAAATCAGATCATCGGTAACCCACATCATTCTGAATGAAATCGTTTTTGGTGCCGACTGGAAGAACAAGATGGCCAACAACACACTGATGAGTTTCCCCGACTGGTATTATAAAGGTCTCAAATCATACATGAGCAAAGGCTGGAATGAGGAAACAGAAAACCGCGTGAAAGACGGTATTATGAGTGGCCGGTATGAAAAAATCAACAGACTGACCGGTGAAGAGGCGATTTATGCAGGGCACAGTATCTGGTACTATATTGCCAACACCTATGGCGAGGATATCATTCCCACCATTCTTTACCTGACCCGTGTTTCAAAAAATCTGGAGAGCGGGTTTATGTATGTTTTGGGTACAGATTTAAAATCACTGTCTTTCAACTGGAATAATTATTATCATGATTTGTTTTCCAGGCAGCTTGGACCTGCGGATAATCCTGAGGGCGAACAACAGTTAAAGGCACGAAAGGACAGAAAATACCAACAGGCAAAGATCAGCCCCAACGGAGAATACCTTGCCTATACAAGCAACATCATGGGCAAGATGAAGATTTTCATCAAAAATCTGGAAACAGGGGAAACCAAAAAAATCATGAAACAGGGGCATAAACTGGATCAGATAACAGACTACACTTATCCTGTACTGCAATGGCACCCAGGGGGCAAATTGCTGGGCTATATCACGGAAGAAAAAGGTGGCATTTATTACAAAGCCTACAATATCAACACAAAAGAAACAAATACCATCCAGTTGCAGGGTTTTGACAAAGTCCGGGATTTTGATTATTCTGACAGTGGCTTAAAGATTGTATTTGCAGGATACAACAATGGCCAAAGCGACATCATCATATACAACCTTACAGCAAATACTTATCAGAACCTGACGAATGACCTTGCTGATGATTATCATCCTGTATTCACAGATAATTCGGAGGCTGTATTGTTTTTATCAAAACGTGCGGTTGACTCAGTAGGAGACAGCCAGGATTACACCATTCCCGCCCAGGAAAACCGGGACATTTTCCGCTATGATCTGAATAAGGAAGACGCGCCGCTGACCCGCCTTACCAATACACCAAAGATAGATGAACGTGAGGCTTTCCTTACCACCGACAATCACTATCTGTACCTGAGTAATGCCACAGGAATATATAACCGTTATGCTGCCAAATATGACTCCGCCATCAGCTACATTGATACCGTAACACATTACAGGTATTTTATGCGCGAAAAGCCGTTAACCAATTATCAGTTCAATATTCTGGAACATAATTTATCTGAAAATACGGAAGAAATTTCAGAAACCTATTATTGTGACAAGACATACGGTATTTATACAGAAGATTTTGACCCGGAACAAGAGGCAAATCCTGACACAAGTGTATTTCGCAAATCTTACCTGAGTGATTTTGATACATCTGAAGAAAGCGAGGAACCGGAAGAAGAAGACGACGACAGTATCAGGCAAAGCAAAAATGACAGCCTGATAAACATCAATGCATATGAATTTGAACCGGAACTTGTACAATCTGTAGAAACAGAAAAAGATTTCGACGAAGATGGCGATCTTAAGGATAAGCCCGTAAACAAATATCTGACAAGCTTTTACACCTCCAGAATAATCAATCAGGTGGATTTTGGGTTCCTGAACGCGAGTTATCAGCAATTTACCGGTACTGCATTTTATTTTAATCCGGGATTTAACATTCTGCTGAACATCGAAGCCATGGACTTATTTGAAAACTACCGGGTAACCGGTGGCTTTCGGTTCTCAGGAAATTTTGACAGCAACGAATACCTTTTGAGTTTTGAAGATTTGGAATCACGCCTGAACAAGCAATACATCTTTCATCGCCAGAGTATTACCAACCTGACAGGAAACGCTCTGCACAAGAATTATCTTCACCAGGGAATGTATTTACTGCGTTTTCCATTCAGTCAGGTATCCTCTTTACAATCTACGGTTAGTCTGAGGCAGGACAGGCAGGCATTTCTGACAACAGATTTCCAGAATCTGCTTAGGGAGGATGAATTTGACTATTGGGGCGGTGTAAAGCTTGAATATATTTTCGACAACAGCCGCAACATCATGATCAACATCAATGAGGGGATACGATTTAAGGTGTTTGGAGAATTTTATAAGCAAATAGATGAAAAGAAAACAGACCTGTTCGTAACCGGTCTGGATTTCAGATATTATCTGCCAATTCACAGAAATATGATACTGGCCACGAGATTTGCTGCTTCCAGCTCCTTTGGTTCAGCCCGGTTGATATATTACCTGGGCGGGATAGATAACTGGATAAACATCAGCAACCGGACACCCATGTTCGACCAAAGCACCAGAATTGATCCTGAAGTAAACTATGTTTATCAGGCTGTGGCAACCAACATGCGTGGATTCTCACAAAATGTCAGAAACGGCAACAGCTTTGGACTGATCAATGCAGAGTTGCGCTGGCCAATCATCAGCTATTTTGTCAACCGGCCTATCAATTCAGATTTCCTCAACAGTTTTCAGGTCATTGGTTTTTTCGATGTCGGATCTGCCTGGACAGGAGTCAATCCCTATCACAGCGATAATGCCTACGAAAACGATATTTACGAAAACGGTCCGGTAACTGTAATCATTGATAATGAGTCTTACCCGCTGGTAGCCGGTTACGGCATTGGCCTGAGAACACGACTGTTGGGTTATTTTGTCAGGCTCGATTATGCCCGCGGCATTGAAGACAATACACTGCTGCCCCCGATGTTGTATTTATCATTAAATCTGGATTTCTGATGCGCAACCCAAAAGATATACTGATGCTTGCCCGGGAACTCAAGCCCGCACTGCTGGAACACAGACACCACCTGCACATGTATCCTGAATTAAGTTTTCAGGAATACAACACGCAGGCATACCTTCATTCAGCATTGAAGGAAATGGGTCTATCCGGAACGGAAGAAATAGCCGGAACAGGCCTGGCTGCAAGTCTTGATGGAAACAATCAAGGAGCCTGCCTGGCCTTACGTGCTGATATGGACGCACTGCCCATTGAGGAAAAGACCGGAGCGGCATATGCATCAAAAAACAAAGGCATTATGCATGCCTGTGGTCACGATGTACATATGACCTGTCTGTTGGGTGCCCTCAAAATACTCAGGCAAATGCAGACCGGCATGAAAGGCAATGTCCTGGCTATTTTTCAGCCCGGGGAAGAGCTTTTGCCCGGTGGTGCCAATAAAGTGATTGAGAGCGGAATATTTGACAAACACAAACCCCGTGTGATTCTGGGTCAACATGTGATGCCAGGACAAGCTGTTGGTACACTTGGGTTCAGGGCAGACGGCTATATGGCCTCAACGGATGAAATATACATTAGGTTCAGAGGCAATGGCGGACATATTGCCGTACCATCCATGACAAGGGATATCGTGAGCGCAGCTGCAGAAGCCATACTCAGTCTGAAAGAGAATATTAAAAAAGATGCAGGCCACATTCCAGTGATCCTGGGCTTTGGGGCCGTTCACGCCAATGGCAGCAACAACGTAATTCCTGCTGAACTCAGCATGTCCGGTACATTGAGAACCATGGACGAGCAATTCCGGGAATATGCAAAATCACAGATGAAAGTCCGGCTGGACCGCATTGCAAAAGCGTACGGAGCAACAGTGGAGTTAAAAATAATTAAGGGCTACCCTTCACTCAAAAATCATGATGCTTATACCAGAGACGCCATTGATTATGCCGGCGAACTGTTAGGTTCATCTCATATCGTGCAACTTGACAAACGCATGACAGGAGAAGACTTTGCATACTATTCACAAATTATGCCTGCCGTATTTTACAGGTTGGGAATTGCCGGAGAAAAAGCCGGACACAACAATGTACACTCACCGGAATTTGACATTGATGAGGATGCCCTGGTATATGGAAGCGCCGGCATGGCCTGGATGGCTCTGCAGTTTTTGGATAATTTTAATGCCTGAGTATCATGAGAAAACTGAAAACTGAAGAGATCCCGCGTCTGAGTAAAACGGAATTTGAAATGAAGGATAAGCTGCCTGTTGTAATTTTTCTTGACAACATTCGCAGCCATCATAATGTTGGTTCGTTTTTTCGTACTGCTGATGCTTTTGCCTTTGAGGGATTAATGCTTACCGGTATTACAGGAAAACCACCACACCGGGATATCAGGAAAACGGCACTGGGAGCCAGCGAGACTGTATCCTGGACATACTCCAAAGACGGCCTTGATGCGGCACTTGAACTCAAGACTCAAGGATACCGGCTTTATGCAGTGGAAATTACCAGCGACAGCGTGCATCCCGATGAGATAGAATTCTCCGGTGACAAAAAGTTTGTTCTGATTTTTGGCAATGAAGTCAAGGGGGTTCAACAGGAAATAATTGACATCTGCGACGCCTGCATTGAAATTCCACAACAGGGCACAAAGCATTCACTCAACGTAAGTATCAGTGGCGGGATCGTGATGTGGGAAGCATTTAAAAATCTCAATTCCCCCAAAATATCCTAAGCGGAACTTTTCTGCACAGTCTGCCAAATCGATTCACAAAATCGGCCTGAAATTATGGATGGTTAACTCTACTTCAGAGCTGCATTTTTATTGTCTGCATCGCCGGGAATAACCGCTCAGAAAAAGATGACAACAAAAGACATAAAACAAAAACAGGCGCTCCGAAACCGGGCGCCTGTTTTCTGTATGATATAATTTTTGCAATTATTCCACTATGTTTTTGAAAGTCTGCTCTTCAAAGTAGTTGATAAACTCAACATCTTTAGCGGCATGTTCTTTCAATGAAGCATCTTTTGTGCAGGCTGTGCGCAGGTTATTGAACATGAGTTCTGTATCAGCTTTGCGAGCGCCGGCAACTGCCTTGATGTAATAATTCATGGCATGATCACTTTTATCTCCGCATTCTGCGAGGCGAACAGTTTCGTCATAGTTGCCATTGAGGAGATTGGCCAGTGCTGCATTGAAAGAGCACTCATCTCCGAAGAAAGAAACGGCTTTCTGATAATCGCCTTTTTTGATTTCAACGATACCCATATTATAAGAAGCAGCATCAACACCGGTAGCTGATGTGAAACTCTGTTCAGCTTTTTCCACATCACCATTGATCAGAGCAATTGCACCAAGGTTGTTGTGAATGGTAGCATTGGCTTCAGCAGCTTTGGCTTTTTCAAAAGCAGTAGCAGCAGCTTCCATATTTTCCATATTGTACTGAGTAACACCTACATTGTTGTGACCTCTCCAGTCTTCAGGATACTGTGTTACAAATTCCTGGTAAATGATAAGTTTCTGGGCATCATCATCAAAAAGAGTAGCAGAGTAGAGCAGCTCTTCTTTTTTCAGGCTGTCGATATCATCGTTTACAAGGGCTTTGATTTCTTCATCGGAATGACCAATGAGAGTAACATTCACCTGCATTTCAGTACGACGCAGTTTGGGGTGAATTTTTTCTTCCAGGGTTTCAAATACTTTGGCCATGTTCCTGTATTCTTTTTCTCTCTGCTGTGGATCAGAATGCATCTCAAGGACACGGAGAATCATATCTTTTTCTTCCAGATCTGATTGCTGTACAAGTTTTTTGAAACCTTCCCAGTCTTCTTTGGTTGCATGTTTGATAAAGAATTCTGTTTCGTTCAGGTCTTCGAGGTCTTTGAATTTGTCGTCAATGTATTTTTTGGCGACCTGCGTACGTTTTTCAGAGAGTTCATCATTGAAATCCTGCGGACCTTCAGGAGAAGCATATCCGTGCAGTTTCACATTGTCAAAGCGTTTTCTTTCATCATCTTTAACATTTGCGATGTATTCTTCCAGTTGATCGATTGCATCTTTTCTTCTTTCAGAATACTTCAGATTCGATCTGTTTTTATCAAAATTAAATTCAGCCATTTCGTGCGCGGGCACATTTCTCTGGAAGTCATCTTCAGCGGCAACCACTTTGGGGTTGAGCATCACCAGATCCGGTGTAGCCACGATACCCTGAGCAATTACATAGGGCTCGAATTCTACGGCATCATCGCCTTTATTGGCAGTGATTCTTACTTCCAGGCGGCTTCTGAGCATTTCCTCTTTATAAGCTACTTTATCGGAATATGAGAAACTGCCACCCTCCTGGTAGTCGATTGTGGTATTGTTACCTTCTACCTTTTCACCTTCGATTTTCACCGGGCTTAGCGGAGTTTCGCCACCTTCATAAACCCATACCGGGGTTACCAGTGCCGTAGCTTTTTTGTTGAAATATTTTTCAGGTATTTTACCTGAGACTGTTACAGCTACCTCACCTGCGTGCATTTCGGGCACTTCAGGTTCTACTGTATAGTCTATTTCTTCGGCATTTTCTTTCATTTTTTTGAGGCTGGCACATCCTGATAAGAGTGCAATAACTGCCACAAATGATAATGAGTAAACAAGCTTTTTCATAATTCAATTTTTGTTATGCGGTTAACACTTTTGATTTGATTCTTTTAGTTATAATTTACAAATTTAAGACTTTTTTCCATAAAACAAAGGCCGGAACGATAATAATTCACTCATTTGGCTGATTTTTCCAGCATATTTTTTATCTGATTCACCAAATCATCAAAATCTTCATCATGTGCAACAAAATCGTGATTCTCTGTATTCAGGATGAGCACGGGAATTTCCGGATGTTGCTTAAAAAACGTAAAATAACTTTTTTCTATGCTTTTCAGGTAATCAGGGGAGATGGATTTTTCATATCCTCTTCCCCGCCGACGGATATTTTCAAGCAGGCGTTCGGGAGATTTATGCAGGTACACATAAAGATCCGGTTTTGTTAAACGCTGATAAATAATATTAAAAATATCCCGGTACAGATTAAATTCTGCCTTACTGAGTGTGGATCGGGCAAATATCAATGATTTCATCAGAAAATAATCTGCCACCTTACCATTGGAGAACATATCACGCTGATGGACCTCGTTATTGAGCTGATGAAAACGATCTGCCAAAAAGGACATTTCCACGGTGAATGCATACTTTTCAGGCTCAGCATAAAATTTCGGAAGGAAGGGGTTATCCTCAAACTCCTCATACACTGCCCGGTAATTAAATCTTTCGCAAAACTTATTCACGAAAGAAGTTTTCCCCGCACCAATGTTTCCTTCTATGACAAGAAAATTAAAATCCACAGTCCGAAAATAGGCAAAAGCATTGTAAAACAAAGGCAGCTTTGTGTGATTTTATCAACAAACAATTAACGCCGGGGGAATTGGCTTTTTCAATCTGTCATAATCCTTTGTGATTTGCTTTGGATAATTTACCCGTAACTGGCTATGCGCTTTATCCTTTGGGGCTCGAGTATTTCGATTTCTTTTCCGCTGATACGAATAAGCTTGTCTTTTCGAAATTCACTCAACCCACGGATAATATTTTCTGTACTTACACCTGCATACTCGGCTATTTCTTTTCGTGTGACAGGCAGTTCAAATACTGAGGAAGAAAATATTTCTGTAGAAAACATGTGCAAAACCATTGCAAGTTTGCCCCTCAGGTTCAGACGTTTTAACTCCAGGCTCTCATGCAGAATTTTATCCGTGGTCAGGCTGAGCTTCTCCATCAGGTCAATGGTAAAAGCCGGATTGGTAAGCGCAAAATTCCGGATCAGTTCCATATCAATAATGCATACAGTTGATGGAATCAGTGCCGACACACTGTATTGGTATTCATTTTTTGAAAATACGTTCAGAATGCTGATGAAATCAAGCGGCCGTGCGAAGCTTATAATCTGGTCTGCACCATTCTCATTATTCAGGTATAATTTAACGAGCCCCTCTTTGAGGTACATGAATTTTTCCACTGTATCGCCTTGCGCGATGATGCCCTCATTATCTGCGTAATGATATTCCTTGCGCATGTTGCAAATATCTATTATTTCATCGGGTGTCAGATGATTGAAAAAGATTGTCCTTAACTTGCAGTTCTCACACTGACAGGTCGTATTTTTCTGCAGCTCAGCCATATGATATTTATCACTTTATGATATGTGTCATAACACAAACATAAACAAACAGAGATAGTTTATTGTATCATTGTTAAATGATTAACAAAAATAACAAAAAAATATGAAACGAATTCTCATACTCGGCGGCGGAACAGCCGGCACCATGATGGCAAACAAGCTGCGAAAAGCGCTGTCATCAGAAGAATGGAAAATCACCGTTCTGGATAAGGAACGCACCCATTATTATCAACCCGGATTTTTGTTTATTCCCTTTGGGATATACAAGCCCGATGATGTAATAAAAGCCAAAAGCCAGTTTATTCCTGCCGGCGTAGAAATGATATATGAAGAGGCCGAAAAGGTAAACCCGGATGAGAACACTGTACTGCTGAAAAACGGTCAGACATTGAATTACGACTATCTTATTGTAGCCACAGGAACTGAACTCAGGCCTGAGGAAACTCCCGGGCTGAAAGGTGAATTGTACTATAAGGATATCTTTGATTTTTACAGTATAGAAGGCGCCACTGCACTGAATAAAAAACTCAGAACATGGGAAGGTGGCAAACTGGTTGTAGCCATTCCGGAACTGCCATTCAAATGTCCTGTTGCACCACTCGAGTTTGTTTTTCTTGCCGAAGCCTATTTTACGGAAAAAGGCATTCGTGACAAGGTGGACATCACTTATGTAACGCTGATGTCCGGAGCTTTCACCAGGCCAATTGCATCCAAAATGCTGGGTGACCTGCTGGAGGAAAAAAATATCAAAGTTGTAACCGACTTTTATACCGAACGGATTGATAATGAAAACAAGCAACTGGTTTCCTATGATGAGCGCACAGTGGACTTTGACATTCTTACCATTGTGCCGGTAAACATGGGCAGCAGGATCATTGAAAACAGTGATATGGGTGATGATATGGGCTTTGTTCCGACAGATAAGCATACCCTGAAATCCGAAAAGTGGGATAATGTCTTTGTGCTTGGTGATGCGGCCAATTTACCGACTTCAAAAGCCGGATCGGTAGCCCATTTTGCTGCGGATATTCTTTTTGAAAACCTTATCAACGATATTGAAGGCAGACCGATGACGGCAAAATTTGATGGTCACGCCAACTGCTACATTGAAACCGGGTATGGCAAAGGTGCTTTGATTGATTTCAACTATGATACGGAGCCACTACCGGGAACATTCCCGCTGCCGGGAATCGGCCCGTTTGGCTTATTGAAAAACACAAAGATCAACCACTACGGAAAAGTAATGTTCCGCTGGATGTACTGGCACATCCTGCTTAAAGGCAGGGAATTACCAGTAGAGCCACTGATGAGCATGGCCGGAAAAAAGGTAGTTGGCTCTGATAACACAAAACAATAAAAGATGCAGCTATGAATGACTCAATGCAGACACAAATAAATGAACTGAACAGCAAAATGGACGAGGTCCTGAGCTACATCAGTGAGCAAAGATCACGCAGCATGGCTACGGATGACCTGGTAAGCGATTTGTCCATTGTGGGCAAAGATATGTATGACACTGCTGTCTTTGAACTTGACAAGCAACAGGTGAACATTGAACCTGATGAGGTAAAAAAACTACTGATAAAGTTTTTGCGCAACATCGATACGTTTACACAGCTTCTGGACAGTCTTGAAAGCATAACAGACCTGCTTCAGGATGCATCACCTCTGGCCACCGAGGCTATCATTGACTTCTCAAAATACCTTCAGAAACTTAATGAGCGGGGACTGTTTGAAGTATCAGGAGCATTATTGCAAAGCTTTACAGCAATCCTGGAGAAAGCAGATCCCGATATCATTCGCAAACTGGGTGAAAACGGAGATGTGATGGCCTCAATCGGCAAAAAACTTACTGACCGGGAAATGCTGGAACAAACCGACATGATGCTGGGTGCTTTGGCAGAAACCGGTAAACAAGAGATAAAACCGGCATCACCACTGAAACTTATGTTCGGTTCGAATAGAAAAGAAATGAAAAAAGCAACAGGATTTCTGTTGCAGTTTATGAACAATATGAATCAAAAAAAATAACAGATTATGGAAAAAACAATTGCAGGAAAAAACATCGAAGTAACTGAAGAAGGATACCTCAAAAACATGGCCGACTGGTCCGAAGATGTTGCCAGAGAGCTGGCCAAAGAAGAGAATATCGAACTTACGGATGATCACATGGCTGTCCTCAGGTATCTCAGGGAAAAGCAAGAAGCCGGAGAACAACTCACCATCCGCAAAATAAAAAATTCAGGGATTGTTGATATTAAGGGTTTTTACAAGCTCTTTCCCGGAGGTCCTCTGAAAGTATCATCAAAACTGGCCGGCATACCCAAACCGACCTCATGTGTCTAATCTAAAAACATAAGTTTATGAATTCAAAAGACAATGCAATAAAAAAGGTCAGCATCATATGCGCCAAAGGAAGCATAGAAGATGTGTATGCTTCGCTGGTAATGGCCAATGGTGCAGTGATGGAGGGCATGGAGGCAAAGCTTTTCTTTACATTTTTCGGCCTGGATGCCATCACCAAAAAACGAATGAACAAGCTCCATACGGCTACTGTAGGCAATCCTGCCATGCGTATGCCGGGCGGGCTCCCCTTCCCTACCCTTCTGGGCGCGTTGCCGGGTGTGGAAGCAGGCGTTTCATCCATGATGCGCAATCAAATGGACAAGCTTGACATCCCTCCTGTGGATGAGTTTCTGGAAATGATTACAGCCGGTGGCGGTGAAGTATTCGCCTGCAAACTTGCCATGGATATGTTTAAACTGAAGAAAGAAGACCTCTGGGAAGATGTTTCCGGAGTGCTGACCGTTGGTGAATTTTATGAAATGAGCGGCGGTGAAAACTCTCAGATCATTTTCACCTGATCGAAAACTTCTTTATCGAAAAACCGAAAGCCCTCCGCTAACCAGCGGACGGCTTTTTTTTTGATGGGATAAATAAAACAGCCCCGGCGTTTGCCAGGGCTGAACTGTTATGACAAAAAAGTATTATTCATACGTTGGTTTGATGTCCATATTATCAAAAATGAATGCATATACATCAGCGTATTCATCGATGATTTTTTCAGTGGGTTTACCTGCCCCATGCCCGGCTTTGGTTTCGATACGAATCATGACCGGATTTTCACCTTTGTATTTTTCCTGAAGGGTAGCAATATATTTGAATGAATGTGCAGGCACTACCCTGTCATCATGGTCAGCTGTTTTCACCAGGACAGCAGGATAATCCTTATCTTCAGAAATATTGTGCAAGGGAGAATAGCCGTAGAGATAAGTAAACATTTCCTCACTGTCTGAGCTGGTTCCGTAATCGCTTGCCCAGTATTTACCGATGGTAAACAAATGGTAGCGCAACATATCCATCACCCCGACAGAAGGAACAGCCACTTCAAAAAGTTCCGGGCGCTGATTTATCACGGCGCCTACCAGCAAACCACCATTGGAGCCGCCCATAATGCCAAGTTTTTCAGAATTTGTGTAATCTTCATCAATCAGGTACTCAGCAGCTGCAATGAAATCGTCAAACACATTCTGCTTGTTGAGTTTGGTACCGGCCTTATGCCAGTCTTCACCATATTCACCGCCGCCACGCAAGTTGGCCATGGCATATACACCGCCCTGTTCAAGCCACAGAAGACGTGTGATGGAGAAGGAAGGTGTGAGACTGATGTTGAAGCCACCATATCCGTAAAGGATGGCGGGATTGCTACCGTCAAGTTCAATGCCTTTTTTATGTACAATGAACATGGGGATTTCCGTACCGTCTTTGCTTTCATAAAAAACCTGTTTGGTTTCATATGCAGAGGGATCAAAATCAATGCTGGACTCCTGATACAATTCAGATGTATTATCTTCAATATTGTATTTATATACGGTAGATGGTGTTGTGAAGGATGTTACGGTATAAAATGTAAACTCATCATCTTTTTCACCGCCAAAGCCGCCAACAGTTCCAAGCACAGGGATATCCACATCGTAGAGGTATTCACCTTTCATATCAAATACCTTAACAACAGAATGGGCATCCTTCATATAACGGGCAATAATTTTTCCTCCCATGGGTGAAACAGACCTCAACACATAATCTTTTTCTTCAATGACTGTTTCCCAGTTTTCACGTTCAGGATTTTCAGGATCAATGGCAATCAAACGATATTTGGGTGCATCATCATTGGTCATCACATAAAGTTTATTGTCAATATGGTCAATCACCCAGTAATCATTATCAAAATCCGTGACGATTTTTGTAACACCCTCCTGTCCGCTTTCAAGGTCTTTGATGTATAGTGCGTTTCCTGAAGTGGATTTTGTTACAGAGATGCTCAGGTATTTATTGTCATCAGTTGTACCTGCACTATAGCTCCATTCGGGATTGTCCTTATCTTCATATACCAGTCTATCCTCTGCCTGTTCATCACCGATTTTATGATAATACACCTTATTGTTTTCATTCATGCCAGAGAGTTCTTCGCCTTCCCGGGGCTCCGGGTATCTGCTGTAAAAGAATCCGTCACCATACCATGAAACGCCTGAGAACTTAATCCAGTGGAGTTCATCCTCCAGGTCATCGCCGGTTTCAATTTCTCTTACATAGTATTCTTTCCAGTCGCTGCCACTGCGGGAAATCCCGTAAGCCAGGTATTTGCCGTCATCTGAAACGGAAGTACCTGCAAGAGCCACTGTTCCATCATCGGATAATTTGTTCGGATCAAGCAATACACGGGCTTCATCATCCAGGTCTTCTTTATAATACAAAACTGATTGATTCTGAAGTCCGTCATTTTTATAAATGAAGTAATAGTCTCCTTTGTGATAAGGAGCCGATATTTTGGGATAATCCCATATTTCTTTGAGTCTGTCCCTGATATCATCTTTGAATTCAATGTCATTGAGGTAGCTAAAAGTGACTTTGTTCTGGGCTTTTACCCATGCTTCTGTTTCAGCGGAAGTATCATTTTCCAGCCACCGGTAGGGATCGGTAACCGTTGTGCCAAAATAATCATCAGAGACATCCTGCTTTCTGGTCTCAGGATATTCCCAGTCTTTTTTCTGATCATCATTGTTGTTACAGGCTGCCAGGCCCAGCACAACGAATAAGGGGAGTACAATTTTTTTCATATAGATATCATTTAGATTATCAAAAATAACAAATTCATCCGGATTCATACATGTGCTTAACAGTATTTTAACAGAGGATGTGCAATAATCGCACAATCATTCAAGTATCTGGCATGTCAGGTGATTATCAGCCGGCAAATATTTTTCTGAGGTATTTGTACAATTCACCAAATCCAAATACCAATGAAGACAAGGCTGTAATGATAAATATCTCATTCCAGGCGATGTCTCTAAAATGGAATATGTGCTGCATAAAGGGCAGTTTAATGGCAGCAAACTGTAACAGTATGGAAGCCCCAAAAGCAGCGATCAGCCACCTGTTTTTAAAGAATCCAATGCTAAAAGCTGAATGACGCAGAGACCTCATATTGAAAGCATTGAATACCTGAGTCATGGCAACCACAAGAAATACACCGGTCCGGGCTTTTTCAATTCCATCTCCGATATAATAATTGTACACAAACATTGCCAAAGTCACCATTACCGGTACGATGATAAGCAGATACGGGATAATTTCTTTGTTAAGAATGGGTTCGCCTTTTTTCAGTGGTTTGCGGTCCATCATTGAACCGTGTCCTGGTTCTGCAGCCAGGGAAATATCCATAACCCCATCGGTTACCAGGTTGATCCAGAGGATTTGTGTTGCTATCAGCGGGTAATTAAAGCCTATGGCAAGGGCGGTAATCAATGTAAAGGTTGAAGCAAAATTGGTGGTTACAAGGAAAAAGCTGGCCTGGCGGACATTTCTGAATACAATTCTTCCTTCCCGGATAGCATTGACAATGCTGGCAAAATTATCATCCGACAGGACAATTTCTGCTGCATCACGGGCGACATCGGTACCACGTTTTCCCATGGCCATTCCCACATCTGCCACTTTGAGTGCAGGCGCATCATTCACGCCGTCACCCGTCATACCAATCAGGGCATCCTTGCTTTGCAGGGCTTTGCCAATCCTGAGCTTTGTTTCCGGACTTACCCTGGCAAATACATTGGTACAATCCAGGTAGTTTTTCAGTGTTTCATCATCCACATCCAGTTCTTTTTCCTCCAGTGCAATGGGGCAATCAGACTTTTCTTCATCCCCGGGTTGAATGATACCGACTTTTCTTGCTATGGCAACGGCTGTTTGTTTATGATCGCCTGTGGCCATAATCACTCTGATACCGGCAGCTCTGCATTCGTCAATTGCCTGTTCAACCTCGGGACGTTCCGGATCAATGATGCCAAATAGTGAAACAAAAGTCAACTGATCGGCATCTTCAACATTCACCTGATTCTGATCTGCATCTGCCGGTTTATATGCGGCTGCAATGACACGCATTGCCTGTCCGCTGAGTTCAGCGATATCTTCTCTGATTTCTTCGGATTTTTCTTCGGACATTCTTTTGGTCTGGTCCCCGGCAAGATAAGCAGATGATATTTCCAGTATCTTTTCCGGTGCTCCTGTAAAGACCATTTCTTTATTGCCATCCTGATCTTCAAGCAAACTGGCACGGAACTTTTGTTCGGAATTGAAAGGCAGATCATCTGTTTTTTTCAGATTTCCAAATGCCTCGGTTTGTGTAATTCCGGCTTTTCTGGCAAGCACAAGCAAGGCTACTTCCGTGGGATCTCCAGAAACTTCCGGTTCTTTCCCATTTTCTTTCCGGCTCTTCCCTACACTGGCATCATGACAATGTGCCGCAATACTTAATGCTTTGCCCAGGTTTTTGTTATCCTGGATTTTGACATTCTTTTTGTCTTTTTTTATTGCTCCCTTCAATTCATACCCATCACCGGTGACATCATAGCTTTCTCCATCCGGAAAAATGAGTTTCTTCACGGTCAGAATACTGGTGGTGATGGTTCCTGTTTTATCAGATATAATCATGTTAAGAGATCCTGCCGTTTCAGTGGCAGTAAATTCCCTGATGATGGCATTTTGTTTCGCCATCCGGTTGGCTCCGATGGCCAGGACAATGGACAAGACAGCGGGCAAGCCTTCGGGTACAGAAGAAACCAGAGTGGCAATTGTGACCAGGAGCACCTCATTGAAATCCAAATCACGCACAAAATACCCGAGAACAAAAACAATACTGGCGGTTGAAATGGCAATTCCTGCCATTATTTTTGCCAGGCGGGCAGTTTTTTTTCGGTATTCGCTGCGTTTTTTCTCAACATCCTGCAGTGACTCTGCGATTTTGCCCAGCTCTGTATTTTCCCCAATGGCTGTAACTACAGCTTTACAACCTCCCCGGGATACATGTGTGCCCTTGAAGACCATGTTTTTTCTGTCCGGCAGGGATGTTTCTTTTTCCAGGCTGTCACTTGTTTTACTAACAGGAACAGATTCCCCGGTAAGGGAAGACTCTTCCACCTGAAGGTTTTTTTGCTCAATAATCCGGGCATCCGCAGGCACGGAATCGCCCTCATTCAGTTCAATGATATCACCGGGCACAAGCCGGGCAGCAAGGATGGTTTGTGGCTCACCTGAACGCAGCGCCACGGCCTCAAGTTTAATCATTTTTTTCAGGGCATCCACAGCCTTTTCCGCTCTGTACTCCTGCAAAAATCCAATTGTGGCATTAACCAAAATCACCCCAATGATGACATACACATCCACCATGCTGCCTGATAACCAGGATATGATGGCAGCAATCGCAAGTATTAGGATCAGAAAATCCTTGAACTGCTTAATAATCAGTTGCAAAATGTTGGTTTGATTTTTCTCGGGCAGTTTATTGGGACCGTACTTTTCTTCCCTTTTTTCTGCTTCCTGCTCATCCAGCCCGTCTTTATTCGTTTTCAGGCGCTGCATTGCCTCTTCCGCTGAGTAGCCGTGATAGGGAGATTTCTGATTAATATATTCCTGTGTCATTTTTCACTTTTTATTTTTCACCATCAAGTCTGACACTTTATATACAAACTAAACCACCCATTTTGTTCATTTTACATTGGAATCTGATACAATCTTTATCAATATCAGGCAATCAACCGGCATGTTTCATGTTCATTCCCACATGACAATACTGATCTGGCGATTTGTCATCACATTGACAAACAGACGCTTAAAGCAGAGCGGATTTTTGCCAGGTGCAACTGTATGATATTCCCGGCTTACAAATGTAATTGCCGATGTTTCTCAATCATTATGGGCAGCCAGGCTGTTGTTAAAGTGTCTGAAAAAGACTTCCGGCAAACAGGCATGATCAAAAGAGAGTATGGAACAAGCCTTATTGATCAGATTTTACTTCCCGATAATACTCGCCAGGTGTGTGACCGGTGGCATTTTTAAACACACGGTTAAAGGTTGCTTTTGAATTAAATCCGGCATCGTAAGCCATACCCATGATGGTATAATTGTTGTTTTTTTCATCCCGGCAGGCAGATTTGAAAGCCTCTATCCGGTAATAATTCACAAAATCAAAGAAATTTCTGTTCAGTTTTGAATTGATAATCCGGCTGAGGTAATCTGAATTTACGCCAAGTTGTCTGCTAAGCCCGGCAATGGTAAGATCAGGTTCAAGCCATGGCTTTTCCTTCTGCATATATTCCAGCAAGTGGCGCACAAAGCGTTCTTCCTGAGTCTTTGGCTTTTCCTTTTGTGAAGGTATCGGCTTGTTTTGCTCCAAATTCTTCCTGACAGGTGTTTCGGCAAAAATATCTCCATGTCTGATGCCCTGAAAACCTATGAGAATATTGAACAATGCGGCCACTGAAAAACCCATAAGCTGCAGATTATGGTATTCAAACAAATGAAAAATTGCATCAGCAATGTATATCAGTGAGATGGCGGCATAAAATACAATTGCATAAATCAACAAAATCCGTAGCCAGGTAAGCCTGAGTTTTTGAATATCCGAAAAGTATGATTTCAGTTTTTTCTTGTAGTTGCGGATAAGTACAAGCCCCCAGATGTAATAAGCCTGACTTACCAGGGCGATCATTCCCACCACCACATAAAACACCGGGTCTTTGGATATAAGATTTTGCTGTTCCATGGCAATTTTGTCATCAACAGGCAAACTGAAATATCCGATTGTCATCATGAACGCAACCAGGACAAAAGGTACAAAATGAAACAACCACCATGACCGGAACCTCATCTTTTTCGTTGTAAGAGATTTGATGTAAAACCACAAACAGGGACCGTGCAGCAGGATAAGTGGTGTTGATAAGCCCATCAGCCAGGGTAAGCGGTAGTTGTTTTGCCGGTTGTAGATATCAAACCAGGCAAGGAGAATTGTCAGCCCGATGAGCACAAAAAAGGCCGCCAGAATTTTGTCAGACAGGTGTTTTTCCTTTCGCACCATCAACAGGAGGGACAGGAAAAAGGCAAAAGCCACACCAATAATCAGAACCACATCCATAGACACAGGTTTAAACCGTAAAAATAGTTAAAAACACAGATTGAAAAAAGTGCATGGAAAATGGTCATTACGTTATGCATCCGGGATATCCGGTGGCTTGCGGGTTTGCTTTTTTTCAGCATGCTTGCGTTTGTTCTTCAGGCGTTTTTTCTTTTCGTTTCGTGGTACGCGGGTTTTTTTACGCTTCTTTTTGGGTTTCAGCGCGTTTTTAACAAAGTCAAGCAATTTCTCACGTGCCTCCTCTTTGTTTGCTGATTGTGAGCGGGCGCTATCGGAGGCCATCTGCAACACGCCATCGTCAGACATGTAGGATTTACCCCTGGCAAGCAGGCGGTCTTTCTGTTCTTCGGTAAGCACCCGGCTGGCTTTAACATCAAAGAACACCTGCACGCGGGTTTCTGTCTTATTGGCGTGCTGGCCACCCTTACCCCCACTGCGACTGGTGGCATAGGTCAACTCATCCAGCAGATCCTGTATGTTAAACCGTTCCGTATCCATGTGTTGTTTTAAAGCTTGATGCAAAGCTACAATGAAAAAGGCAAAATGCTAATCATC
>JBNJGS010000020.1:0-40941 GCA_051747965.1 Bacteroidota bacterium | reverse complement strand
TTGGTTGTTTTGATTGTAGGACAGGTTACGTTGGATCCTGCACTCCAGCCGATGTAGGGTGTTCCGCCTTTTACTTTTTCACGAATGGGCTCCAGCAATTTGTTCTTCCGCATTTCATGCAGGAGATTCCACGTATTACCACCGCCAATTACTATGGCATCAGCTTCCTTTACCGCTTTCACCGGGTCATCAAATTTATGAATGGCAATCACATCGTGACCCACCTCATTAAAACGTGTTTTCACCTTGGTTTCATACTCATCCCAGCTAAACGATACACCGGCGTATGGAATAAAAAGTGCAGTCACCTTTTCTTTACCCAGAAATTCAGCAATATCATGCTTTGGATAGTCGAGATACGGCTCTCCGGCCATGGTAGAATTACTAATCAATAAACAGTTCATACACAATAAATTTTTGTTTTTTACATTTAAAGGATAAATTTAAACATTTTAATGATGATTTTACCATTCAGAATGAGATATTTGTTGTAAAATGCGGAAATTTATTTTTTTTATATCAGCCATCCTGCTTGGATCATTGCTACAGGCTCAGGAAAAGGACATTGATCCGAATGGATACAATGTTTTTTACTATCCAAATGGTCAAAAAAGCAGCGAAGGCTATATGGAAGACGGCCAACCCGAGGGTTACTGGAAAAATTATTTCCCAAACGGACAGCTTCGGTCTGAAGGAAAAAGAACAAACCATAAACTTGACAGTATCTGGAGATTTTACAATGAAAATGGTTTTCTGACCAAAAAGATTCATTATAAAGCAGGTGAGAAGCATGGTTATACCTTCAATTACAAAATCATTGAGCCGGGAGACAGCAGTAAAAGTGTTCTGATATCCAAAGAGCTGTATTATGAAGGAAAACAAAACGGTTTATCCACTTATTACGATAAAAAAACCGGCAATGTAAAATATACTTATCAATACAAAGACGGCAAAAAACACGGGCTTGGCAAACAATATAACAAAGCAGGTGAAGTAAATACTCTATATGAATATTTCAATGGTTTTCTTGTTGAAAGCAATATGGTTAACCGGAAAAACAGGGACGATGAAAAAACCGGTATGTGGGTAGATTTTTATGATTCGGGGCAGTTAAGAACCGAATCCTATTATGTCAACGGCAAGCTTCATGGCACTTACCGGGAATACGACAGAGCCGGAAATATTGTCAAAGAACAGCAATACCGTCTCGGAGAGCCGGTCAGAGCTGAAGAGGAGGCCATAAAGCTGAAAGCTGAAATGAAACGCTCGTATTACGACAACGGAAAGCTTAAATATGAAGGTGCTTTCATTGACAGTATCCCGGTGGGCATGCATAAAACATTCAGCAAAAACGGCGAGCTTAAAGAAGCACTGGAATACGATGATCAGGGTCAACTTGAAGGCACAGGCCTTACCAACAATAAGGGTGCAAAAGATTCTGTCTGGACATTTTATTTTCCTGGTGGGGAACCCAGAGCTAAAGGGGCTTTTAAAAACGGGGTGCGGCACGGTACCTGGAAATTTTTCTTCATTGACGGTGATGTGGAGCAAATAGGGGAATATAAAAACGGCAAAGCCGAAGATGAATGGAAATGGTTCTATCCCGACGGTAAACTGCTGCGGCTCGAAAATTATCACAAAGGCAAACGGGAGGGTGAATTTATCGAATTGAGCCCTGAAGGCGATACCATTCAGCGCGGTGATTATTTTGATGGAGAAAAAAATGGTGAATGGTTTTACAATGTCGGTGATCAAACAGAAATCGGGGAATATGACCTGGGCTTAAAAAACGGGGTATGGAAACATTATTACAAAGGTGAAATACTGATTTTTGAAGGCAGGTATATCAACAACGAGCCCGATGGACTGCATCAGCACTGGTACATCAACGGAAAACCCGAAATCCACGGAAAATACATCATGGGAGTAAAAGACGGCATCTGGCAAAAATATCACATGGACGGCAGCTTGTTCATGATATATAAATATGATAAGGGAAAATTGATTAAAATCAACGGTAAGCGTTGGGATAAGTGGAATGAACAGTTTGAAAACATGCCGGAATAAATCTCTGATAACAGCTGTTGTTCTAAGTGGATCTCTGCTGATTTCCGCTTTGTGCAATGCACAGAATCCTGAAAAAGACATAAAATCTGCACTAGGTGAAAGACCCGCATTTTTCTTGCGATTTGATGCGAAAAACAGCATCATCTCCAACAAGGGAATAAAAATATGGGGACTGAATGCAGGGCTTAGCCATGACGACACTTTTAAATACGGCCTTGGCATTTACGGCTTATCAACACCATATTACCGTGATTTCTATCAAACCGGAAACGGTCCCACAGATACCATTCATGCCAGCCTGAATCTGAATTATATTTCCCTTTTTGCGGAGTATGTGTTTTATCAGACAGAAAAATGGGAGGGAAGCCTTCCCATACAAATCGGAATCGGAGGAGCCAATTTTTCCGGCAGCCTGAACAAGCACAACTATGTGTTTCATAAATACCCGATCATGCATTATGAAGCCACACTGACAGGCCATTACCGTTTCCTCAGATATTTTGCCCTGGGAGGTGGTATCGGATACCGCATCATGATCCTGAATCACGAAGATCTTAATCTGCAATTAACAAATCCCATTTATATTCTTAAACTCAAATTTTTCCTTGGGGATGCCTATAATGACGTAAAATCAATCTTTGTTAAGTAAGAATTTTGATTAAATTTCTTATCCTGTACGGATTTTTATGAAGTAATGGTCTTTTTTAATTAATTTTGACTTGAATTAAAGAATAATATGAACGATTATCTGGATCCGGAAGAAAAAAACCTGTCTGGCACCGACAAGGAAATAGAAAACCTGCTGAGGCCTCTGCATTTTAAATATTTTAGCGGGCAGGCCAGCGTGGTGGATAACCTGAAAATATTTGTACAGGCAGCTAAAATGCGGGAAGAATCTCTGGACCATGTTTTGCTTCACGGACCACCCGGACTTGGCAAAACCACCCTGGCCAATATCATTGCAAATGAACTCAATGTGGGATTCAAAGTGACGTCTGGTCCTGTACTTGAAAAACCGGGTGATCTGGCAGGCCTGCTTACCAGCATAGAAGAAAATGATGTCCTGTTTATTGATGAAATTCACCGGCTTAGTCCCGTTGTGGAAGAATACCTGTATTCCGCCATGGAGGATTATCGCATAGATATTATGATCGATAAGGGACCTGCTGCCAGATCCGTTCAACTCAGCCTGGAACCATTTACCCTCATTGGAGCCACCACACGTTCCGGACTGCTTACCAGTCCGCTCAGAGCAAGATTTGGCATCACCAGCCACCTGCAATATTACAATGCCAAAACCCTTTCTGGCATAATCAAACGTTCCGCCGGCATCCTGAATGTAGGGATTGATGATGATGCTTGTTTTGAAATCGCCCGCCGCAGCAGAGGAACCCCACGTATTGCCAATGCTTTGCTGCGCAGGGTCAGAGATTTTGCCCAGGTAAAAGCCGACGGACATATTCAAATGGAGATTACACGTATAGCACTCAAAGCACTGAACATCGATACACGAGGACTGGACGAAATGGACAACCGCATCCTTACCAGCATCATCGATAAATTCAAAGGCGGACCGGTTGGACTGAAGACCATCGCTACCGCCGTTGGAGAAGACGAAGGCACCATTGAAGAAGTCTATGAACCTTTTCTGATTATGGAAGGCTTCATCAAGAGAACCCCCAGAGGCAGAGAAACTACAGCACTCGCCTTTGAACATTTGGGGAAAACCCCACTGACTGACCAATCCAAACTATTCTGATTATGATAAAAAATGTTTTACCCGTACTCTTTGCATGCTTAGCATTGACAGGATTTTCCCAGGGAAATGTTGACAACACCGATGTCACACATTACGATATCAACATCACAAATCTCGATTTCGAAAACCACAGTATGCAGGCTCATACCAGCCTTGACTTTACTTTGCATGAAACAGCATCTCAAGTGTACCTTCACCTTCAGAATCTGACAGTTGATTCCGTTGTTTCACAAACGGAAAACCTTGGTTTTTCCCATAATGATACCATACTTTCCATACAACTCGGGGAAACACTAAATCCCGGGGAAAATAAGGAAATTACTGTTTTTTACCATGGCAACCCACAAACAGACCCTTCGGGATGGGGCGGCTTTTATTTTTCAAATAATTATGCTTTCAATCTGGGTGTAGGATTTGAGGATATTCCCCACAATTACGGACGCGTGTGGTTTCCATGTGTGGATAACTTTACCGACAGAGCAAACTACACTTTTCACATCACCACTTCAACAGAAAACAAAGCTGCATGCAACGGTTTGCTCGATAGCATACAAACCCAAATAAACGGCAATGACACCAGCCTTATACATCACTGGACACTTTCTGATGCCATCCCCACATACCTTGCATCCATGGCTGTGGGACCATACGAAATCATTGAATATAGCTATCAGGGCATAGAACGGGATATCCCTGTGCAACTATTTGTTTTCGATGGAAATACTAACAACGCCCTGGGTTCATTTCAAAATCTGGATTCCATACTTGCTGCTTTTGAAGATGCTTTTGGCCCCTATCCCTGGCAACGTGTAGGTTATGTGGCAGTACCTTTCAACAGCGGTGCTATGGAACATCCCACGAATATTGCCATCGGAAATGGTTTTATCAATGGAGATCTGACATACGAAAGCCTGATTGCCCACGAATTATCCCACTCCTGGTTCGGCGATTACATCACCTGCCACGAGGCAGGGGAAATGTGGATTAACGAAGGCTGGGCTACGTATTCTGAAACAATTTACAACGAATATCTCTATGGCATAAATACTGCCAGAAACTACCGCAGAAATTCACACAAAACCACATTGTTAACTGCTCAGAAAGATGACGGGGATTTCTATCCGCTCAGCGATATTCCTCTGGAAGTTACATACGGTACAACATCCTATGAAAAAGGTGCCGATGTAGTACACAGCCTCAGGGCTTATTTGGGGGAAGATTTTTTCCCGGCAGTACAACATATGCTCAGCCAGAAAGCACTTGACGACATTACATCTGAAGAAATGCGCGATATTCTTTCTGACTATTCCGGAACAGACCTTAGCGAATTTTTTAATTCCTGGGTTTTTGACAAAGGGTATCCTCATTATAAAATCGATTCATTTTCAGTCAGCAATACAGGTACAGAATATGATGTTGAAGTATTTGTAAGACAACAGGCTTATGGCAGAGATAATCTATATGATGACAACCGCATAGATATTTGCTTTATGCACGATGACTTTTCCGTAGTGGAAAAACGCATGGAATTTGACGGCGAATACGGCAGCCATACCTTCACCCTGGATTTTAACCCCAAATTTGTGATGCTGGATTATTTCGAACGCTGGTCGGATGCCAGAACATCAAAGGCTAAATTTATTTCATCAACGGGAACAAGCCTGTTTACGGATGCTTTATTTAAGGCTGATATACTGTCAGTCAGCGATTCGGTTTTTATGCGCATGAGCCATCACTGGGCAGAACCAGATACCATTACCAAACCGGAACCAGGAATCATACTTGCCGATCACAGATACTGGAAACTTGAAGGAGATTTCCCCGATGACTTTTCGGCAAAGGGTGAGTTTTCCTTCAGCAATACAAGTTCCGGTTCTATGCCAAATCTGGATACCCATTTTATCACAAACAGCCTTGACTCACTTAAAATTGCCTGGCGGGCCAATCCGGATGATGAGTGGCAAATACCTGAAAACCAATCAACCTCTGCTTTTATTAAACGCATAACTCTGGATAATCTACAGGCCGGGGAATACAGACTTGCCATATACGACTGGGATGCCTGGCACAGCATGGATGATAAGAAAAGCAAAAAGCTGGTATCGATATACCCAAATCCAAGCAATAGCAAACTTACCATACAAATTGACAAGTCTCTTGTGTCCGGCAGCTATACCATTGTTAACAGCCTGGGTCGCATTATGGAACAGGGAAAAATTTCACCCGACAAGAATACCATTTTGTGGGAAGCCCCAGCCTCTGGTATGTATTTTATCAGAATTGAAACCCGCACCGGACAATCGGAAACACAAAAGATCATGATTAATTAGGGTCTTTCCATATAGTCGGGAGTTTGGACATTATAGACAAACTCAAATTAAGTTTTTTTCTGAATTTATTCAACGTATTGAAGAAATTAATACAAATTTTTTCATTCTGTTGAAGAATTTTGTATTTTTATCTCTGTTATGGTAAAAAGAGACATTGAAGACATTATTTTTAATCAGATTCGTCCGGGAAAAGTCATCAGGTTATATGGTGCCAGAAGGGTGGGTAAAACAGTTTTATCAGAAGTTTTAACCCAAAGAGTCAATGCGCGAACTGAAGTATTCAATGGTGAGGATTTTAACACAACAAGAATTCTTGGCGAAAGGAGTTTATCCAACTATAAGCAATTGTTTTCAGATACGGACTTAATTGTCATTGATGAGGCTCAATACATAAAAGATGTTGGCCTGATTTTGAAACTTATTGTTGATAACCTAAAAAACATTGCCATTTTGATTACCGGCTCTTCAGCCTACAATTTGTTTAAAGAAACTGGTGAACCATTGGTTGGCAGATCATACAGTTTTAAATTGTACCCCTTTTCCATACATGAAATTTCTCAATTCAGGAGTAAAACCACTATTTTAAAATATCTCGATGATTTTCTGATATACGGATCATATCCGGAAGTTGTGTTTTTGGAAAATTATCAGGAAAAACAAAATTATCTGTTGGATATTGTTAATTCCTATTTGTTAAAAGATATCCTGATGATTGACGGCATAAAAAATTCCGGGAAAATGCGAAACCTCCTTAGACTTATTGCTTTTCAGTCAGGTAGTGAAGTTTCCTACGATGAAATTGGTAAACAATTGGCATTAAGCAGAAATACCGTGGAAAAATACCTTGACCTTTTAAGCCAGACATACATCATTTACAGACTACCAGCATTTTCAAGAAATCCCAGAAAAGAAATTTCAAAATCAGGCAAATGGTATTTTTATGATAATGGAATCAGAAATGCACTGATCGGAGATTTCAGACCCCTGTCGAAACGAGATGATACTGGAATTTTATGGGAAAATTTCATCATCGCCGAAAGAATGAAATATCATAACAATAAAAGACATCATGTTAATTTTTATTTTTGGCGCTCCTATTCAGACCAGGAAATCGATCTTATTGAAGAATATGATGGCAATATAACGGCTATAGAAATAAAATTTAGCAAAAAATCTGTTAAATGCCCTTCATCCTTCAAAAAGCTTTATCCCACCTCTGATTTTAAATTTATTAACAGATACAACCTTTTTGAATTTATTTGAATTTCTTCAACGCATTGAAGAAATTAATACAAATTTTTTCATTCTGTTGAAGAATTTTTAAAAAAACACCTGTCAATAACTATTTTTTGTGATCAGCGGTTTTTTATGGATTTTTGTGTGATTATTAAACGGAATAAATTGCAAGACAATGAATTTTCTAAAAGAACTTGAATGGAGAGGCATGCTGCATGATGTCATGCCGGGAACCGATACATTACTTGATAAAGAAATGGTCACTGCGTATGTAGGCATTGACCCAACAGCAGATTCGCTGCACATCGGGCATCTGGTAGGTGTGATGATGCTCAAACATCTGCAGCTTGCCGGCCATCGTCCACTTGTGGTACTGGGAGGTGCTACCGGAATGGTTGGCGATCCATCCGGAAAATCAAAAGAACGTAACCTGCTGAATGAAGAAAGCCTGCGTCACAACGAAAGCTGTATCAAAAAGCAAATTGAAAATTTTCTTGATTTTTCCGGGGACAAAACAAACAAAGCTCATTTGCTTAACAATTACGACTGGACCAAAGACATTACCTTTTTGAAATTTGTCCGGGATATTGGCAAACACCTGACCGTCAATTACATGATGGCCAAGGATTCTGTCAAAAAACGACTGAACAGCGAATCAGGGGATGGCATGTCATTTACGGAATTTTCGTATCAGTTACTGCAGGGGTTTGATTTTCTTCATCTCTACCGTGAATACGACTGCAAGTTGCAAATGGGTGGTTCTGATCAGTGGGGTAATATCACAACAGGCACAGAACTGATTCGCCGTATTGAAGGCGGGGAAGCATTTGCGGTAACCTGCCCCTTAATCACCAAAGCAGACGGCGGAAAATTCGGGAAAACCGAAAGCGGCAACATCTGGCTGGATCCGGAAAAAACAAGCCCGTACAAATTTTACCAGTTCTGGCTCAATGTTTCCGATGATGACGCTGAAAAATACATCAGAATTTTTACCATACTGCCAAAAGATGAAATTGATGCGCTGATTGAAAAACATCAGGCAGAACCCCACATGCGCCATCTGCAGAAAAAGCTCGCCGAAGAAATCACCATCATGGTACATTCAGAAGAAGAACTGAACAAATCCATTGAAGCCAGTAAAATACTCTTCGGAAAATCCACTTCCGAAGCATTGGAACAAATAGATGAACAAACATTTCTCTCTGTCTTTGAAGGTGTACCTATGTACGATATTAACAAAGCTGCAATTGAAGAAGGAAGAGATATCTTTCAACTCCTGTGTGAGGATACAGATATATGTAAAAGCAAAGGCGAACTCAGACGTTTGATAAAAGGAAATGGCCTTGCAATTAACAAGGAAAAATTTCAAAATCCGGAAACGCAAATTTCTTCTACTTTTTTGATCAATGAAAAATATATTCTCATCCAAAAAGGAAAAAAGAACTATTATCTGATCAGAGTAAACAATTGAATAAAATAGAAATACATCCAAAAGCATTGTAAAAACTGTTCTCAGAGAACAGTTTTTACTGTTTTAATGCCCCAGTTCTTTGACATAAAATTTGTAATTTTCAGGAAGCGAAAGGTTTAAACCCTAACCGTTAGAAAATGCCCGAAAAATGACTTTTGTCATGATTTACTAAGAATCAAGAACTTAATAAAATCCAATAAAAATACTGTTTTTATTTATTAACCACTGTTAATTTACTGAATGGCAACATAAAACCAAATGTATAAAAACCAAAGTCTCTTAGGTTTAATTACTTAAATAATTAACAGTATTTTCACAATGGATTTGCATCATTTCAATAAAAAATAAAAAATTATCCTTGACAAATAAATTGATGATTTGCTTAAAAATCCTTTTTAAAAAACACAATTAATTATTCATAAATTTTGCCTGATTTATCACCAAAAAACTGACAGAAAAAATTGCCTGAATTCGTATTTATTTTTCAGCATCAGCAGGTAATCAACACTTGTTAATTAATTCATATAATACCTGAAAATCAAAGCTTATCAATTAACATTTGGGTTCATAACTTTCGAAAAGAATTGAAAAATTGTAAATTGCAAATGAAAAGGCATAAATTTGCCAACTGAATTAACAGCGTATTATTATCATCATTAATTTTATATATATTTATAAATAATAATAATGTTATGAATAAGAAAAAAGCGAACGACTTGAAAAATAAAGGATACATTGATGAGCCGATAGATGAAAATCTTGATATCAGAAATGAAATTTTACGATTGAAAAAAGAAAAAAATGCGGTTATCCTTGCTCACTTTTATGTTATACCTGAATTACAGGACATTGCTGATTTCGTTGGTGACAGTTTGAAATTATCACAGGAAGCTGCCCGCACAAAAGCGGATGTTATTGTTTTTGTTGGTGTACATTTTATGGCAGAAACGGCAAAAATTCTTTCCCCGCAAAAGAAAGTTTTACTGCCGGATCTCAATGCCGGTTGCTCCCTGGCAGAATCAGCTCCTGCAGATAAATTTGCAGAATTTCTGAAAAGCTATCCTGATCATATTGTAATCAATTATGTCAATACCACAGCTGCCCTGAAAGCCTTGTCAGATGTGGTGGTGACCAGTACCAATGCAAAAGCCATCGTGGATAGTTTTCCGGAAGACCAGAAAATTGTTTTTGGGCCGGATAAAAACCTTGGGAATTACATCAATTCTGTTACCGGCAGAAATATGGTTTTATGGGATGGTGCATGTCATGTACACGAAGAATTTTCACTTGAGGAAATTGTCAGACTCAAAAAAGAAAATCCTGGTGCCAAAGTACTTGCTCATCCGGAATGTGAAAAACCCGTACTCATCGTGGCCGACCATATCGGCTCAACATCATCTCTCTTGAAATTTTCACAAACAGATTCAGCCCAAAAATATATAGTAGCCACTGAATCAGGAATCATACATCAGATGAAAAAAGCCAGTCCGGATAAAGAATTTATTCCTGCCCCGCCTAAAGATTCATCCTGCGGTTGCGGCGATTGTAATTTCATGAAACTTAATACAATGTATAAGCTTTACAATTGTCTGAAATATGAATTGCCGGAAGTGGAACTGGATGAAAATCTGAGAAAGAAAGCTGAAAAGCCAATACGAAAAATGCTGGAAATATCAGATAAACTCGGCCTGTAGTATATGAAAATAAAACTTGTTATCTCTGGCTTGTTGATGATACTTGTAGCAGAACACTGTTTTGCTCAGAAACAAGTACAGAATATCGGTTTTTACAGCATCAAATCAGGACCCGGAAAAATTCTTGAAGCATACAGCCTGATGCCGGAAACAAATATTTCATGGTTTACAGGATTTGAATTCGGACAAGCAGCCAAAGGTGAACATGCCTGGGAAAAACTACTGAACTATCCGGAATATGGTCTGGAAATTTTGTATGGTAATTTAAACAACGATTTCTTAGGAAATACTTTTGCCCTGCAGCCTTTTTTGAGATGGAAACTCCGGGAACATAACAAACCCCTGGAGATAAATTTTACGGCCGGCCTTGGCTTTGCATACTTTACTGACAAATACCACTTCTTTGACAATCCGGAAAATGGATTAATAGGAAGTCAGATTACAAATTACACAAAAGGGGAGCTTGAAATTGGATACAGGTTTCCGCAGTGGAGAATTTATGCATCTGCCGGTGCTTTTCATTTTTCAAACGGACATGTCAATTTGCCCAATATCGGTGCCAATGTACCGGAAGCAAAAATCGGGATTACCTGGTATCACGGTCAATCAGATATTGTAAGAAATATTGACTATCCGCCCCATGATTCAGCATGGTCGGTTTCAGCAAGGCTGGGATTAGGGGCGCATGCATATGGTTCTACCATGAAACCTTTTGCAGGACCTGTGTATCCGGTAATTTCATCAGCAGTGGCCTTAAACAAAAACCTGTCTGCTGCTTACCGGATTTCCTTTGGTGCTGTTGGTGGATTTTACCAGGCCTATCACAATTTTCTTCTCTCTGAAATTAAACTCAGTAAACAGGATGCCGCTGTAAATGCAAGCTATATGAGCCTGTTTTTCGGACAGGAGCTGATGATGGGAAAAATTGCCGTGTACGGTGAATTTGGTGTTGACATGTGGAAACCTTTCATCAGAGGATACGGGGATGTTTTTGACATTGAAGAGGGTTTTGGCGGATTTATTAAATCCTGGAACAGTAACAGACTGGGAATCAAATATTACCTGAAAGAAATCAATCAAAGAGGATTCAATGCTAATATCGGTGTTTTTATCAAAGCCAATTATGCACAGGCTGAATTTGCTGAATGCGCACTTGAAATTTGTTTTTAATGATTTATGATATATATAAAATACAAAGCTGTGATTCAACCAACACTGAAGCTTTCCGCCTGAAAGAAAAAATCACAAAAAAAATTCCATTTGCCGTGTATTGTGAAGAACAAACCCGGGGAAGAGGAATGGGAAAAAATAGCTGGGAATCACAAAAAGGAAAAAATCTTACATGCAGCCTGATTCAATATCCGGTGTTTTTAAGCCCGTACAGACATTTTTATTTTTCAATGGTCGTTGCCCTGTCTGTTTATGATATATTGCAAAAAATGGGTCTGCAAAGCAACATAAAGTGGCCAAATGATGTTCTGGTGGATAATAAAAAGATTTGCGGCATTCTTATCGAATCCGAAATACAAAATGGCAAAATTCAGCTTATGCTTGCCGGCATAGGAATCAATATCAATCAGACCAGATTTTCAGAAGATTGTACAAACGCGGTTTCACTTAAACAAAAAGGCATAACACATCATAATGCGGATACGGTATTGCACCTGTTGATTGATGCATTTAATAATCGATACAAAATGCTTATACAGGAAAAGTATAGTGAAATTAAATCTGATTATCTCGCTCATTTGAAAGCTTATCAGGAGTGGAAATATTTCACGGATGGCAAACTAACATTTAAAGCAAAAATTGTTGATGTTAGAGATAATGGATATATTCTTACCGAGCGTGCCGGCGGAAAAATTACTGAACATGAAATGAAAGACATTTCCATGATTCTCAAATAGCATTGCGGGAGGCTCATCAGACTTATGTATGCAGATTATTCCCGGATATGATTTTTCAAAAGTTTCCAAATTGCATATACCAAACATTTTGTACCTTTACAGAGAAAAGAAAAGGATTATGGATATTGCTAAAATAAGAAAAGACTTCCCGATACTTTCACAGAATATATACGGAAAACCCCTGGTTTATCTTGATAACGCTGCAACCACACAAAAACCCGTTCAGGTGATGAGAGCCATGAATGAGGTGTATGAAACATACAATGGTAACATTCACCGTGGTGTACATTATTTGAGCGAAAAAAGCACCACAGTTCATGAGGAAACAAGAAAATACATTGCAGATTTTATCAATGCAGAATCCTCCGGTGAGATTGTTTTTACACGTGGAACCACAGAATCGGTAAACCTGATAGCCAATACATTTGCAGAAGAATTCATAAGTGAAGGTGATGAGATTCTGATAACAGAAATGGAACACCACTCCAATTTTGTACCATGGCAGATGGTGTGTCAGAAAAAGAATGCCGTGCTGAAGGTGCTGAAGATTGAAGAAGACGGAAGCCTGTCAGTTGACAAGCTTACATCAATGATGACCGATAGAACAAAGATTTTATCAATAACCCAGGTATCAAATGTTCTTGGTACCATCAATCCGGTGAAAGAAATTATCAGAATTGCCCATGATCGTGATATTCCGGTTATGATTGATGCTGCCCAGAGCATACAGCATATGACAATTGATGTCAGGGATTTGGATTGCGATTTTCTTGCATTCAGCGGACATAAATTGTACGGACCAACCGGTATTGGTGTGTTGTATGGAAAAGAAAAATGGCTTGAAAAATTGCCGCCGTACCAGGGTGGGGGAGAAATGATAGAAAAAGTTTCCATAGAAGAAACCACCTACAATAGCCTGCCTTACAAGTTTGAAGCGGGTACTCCAAATTATGTCGGTACAATTGGTATGGGTGCTGCTCTGTTGTATATGGATTCCATCGGAATGGAAAATATTGTATCTCATGAAAATGAAGTGTATCAGTATGCCATGGATATGTTACAAACCGTTCCGGACATCAGATTTATCGGCACCGCGGATAACAAGGTTTCTGTTATTTCCTTCCTGATTGGAAATTTGCATCCATATGATATCGGAACCATGATTGATAAAAACGGTGTTGCTGTAAGAACCGGAACCCATTGTGCAGAACCCGTCATGAGACATTATGGAATTGGTGGAACCCTGAGGGCCTCGATTGGGTTATATAATACCAAAGAAGATATAGAACATTTTGTTAGCAGCCTGAAAAAAGTGGTGAAAATACTGAGTGCAGGATAAACAAAATGAATGATTACTTGTTGAAAATTAGAGACTTTATACATTATGAGTATTGAAAAAAAGCAAAAAGAAATCATTGAGGAATTTGAAATTTTTGATGACTGGATGGATAAGTATGCCTACCTTGTTGACCTTGGTAATGAGCTTGAAAGCATGAATAAGAAGGACAAAAGTGAAGAAAACCTGATCAGCGGATGTCAGAGTAATGTATGGATTACTGCTGAAATGAAAGATGGCAGAATGCATTTCAAGGCTGATAGTGATGCCATCATCACAAAAGGAATTGCCTCCCTGCTGATACGTGTTTTTGAAGGTGAAACTCCTGAAGATGTTCTGAACAGCGATTTGTATTTTATTGATGAAATCGGTTTACATCAGCATCTGTCACCAACACGTTCCAATGGATTGGTAGCAATGGTCAAGAGAATCAAAGCCTATGCACTCGCCTTCAATGAACAGCAAAAATAGTTTTTTGAAAAACTTTATAATAATGATAACTTATGGAAAAACAGGAAGTTCTGACAAATATCGTTAAGGAATTGAGAAAAGTTTTTGACCCTGAAATTCCGGTAAATATATATGATTTGGGTCTGATTTATGAACTGGATGTTGATGAAAAGGGAAAAGCCACAATCCAAATGACACTGACAGCTCCCAATTGTCCCATGGCTGATAGCCTGGTGATGATGACTGAGACTGCAGTCAAAAGAGCTGAAGGTGTTGAGGATGTTGAAATTGATCTTGTATTTGATCCCCCCTGGGACCAGAGCAGAATGAATGATGAAGCAAAATTAGAACTCGGACTATTGTAAACAAAGCATCATGGAAAGAAATATAGAATTCATTGAACGAGCCTGGGAAAATCGGGACTTGCTTAAAGAAGAAGATGTTAAAAATGCCATTTTTGAAACGATTGAGATGCTTGATAAAGGTATTTTGCGTGTTGCAGAGCCGGATAATCAACAAAATAATGACTGGAGGGTTAACGACTGGATAAAAAAGGCCGTAATCTTGTATTTTCCCTTGCGGCCTATGGAAACAATTGAAGATGGAATATTTGAGTATCATGACAAAATACCATTAAAAAAGAATTTCAAAGAACAGGGAGTAAGAGTTGTGCCTGATGCCATTGCGCGTTATGGTTCCTATCTCAGCGAAGGGGTGATTATGATGCCATCCTATGTAAACATTGGTGCCAGAGTAGGAAAATACAGCATGGTGGACACCTGGGCGACAGTTGGGTCATGTGCACAGATAGGTGACCATGTCCATCTCAGCGGCGGTGTTGGCATTGGAGGTGTGCTGGAACCCGTGCAGGCAGCACCTGTTATCATTGAAGACCATGCCTTCATTGGTTCGCGATGTATTGTAGTTGAAGGTGTAAGGGTAGGTCGCGAAGCCGTACTGGGTGCCAATGTGGTTTTGACAGCAAGTACGAAAATCATAGATGTAACAGGCAGTGAAGCAGTGGAAACAAAAGGATTTGTTCCTGAAAGATCAGTTGTGATACCCGGATCATTTACCAAAACATTTCATGCCGGAGAATATCAGGTGCCATGTGCACTGATTATCGGAAAACGCAAAGACAGCACAGATAAGAAAACCTCTCTGAATGATGCGTTGCGTGAGTACAATGTTTCTGCGTAATGCCTACTGGTTTTTTATTGAAGATAATCAAAAAGTAAACCCTTATGAATTTGTCTCCATAAGGGTTTACTTTTGTTATATGGTAATTTTAAAAATATGATACCTCCTTGCCTTCAATTGCGGTAAGCAGATTGTTGGCCAGCCTGGAGGCACCAATACGGAAAAATTCATTAAATAACCAGTCTTTGCCCAAAATTTCATTTACAATGGCATAATATATCAAAGCATCCTCAGGAGTTGAAATTCCACCTGCAGGTTTGATTCCTGCTTTGAAGCCGCTTTCATCGTAATGGTCTTTGATTGCCTGACACATTACATATACCGAAACCGGGTCAGCAGATTTTTTGTCTTTTCCTGTTGACGTTTTGATAAAGTCTGCACCCGATTTTAATGCCAGCATGCTTGCACGATAAACATCATCGACATTATCCATGAGACCTGATTCAAGAATTACCTTAAGATGGGCAGGGGCAACGGCTTGTTTGATTAAACTTATTTCTGTGCTGCAATGGGTTAGATCACCTTCCATATATTTGCCAAGGGAAAGTACAATATCCAGCTCATCAGCACCTTTATTAACCGCTATTTCGCATTCAGCCAGCTTAACTGACATGTATGTCTGGCTGGAAGGAAAACCTGCTGAAACAGCCGCTACATTGATGTTTTCACGTGAAACATTATCTTTCACGAGCTTTACAAAAGGGGGATAAATGCAAATAGCTGCAACATCAGGCATATCAGGATAGCTGGCAGAAAACTTATTTACCTTGTCAACCATTGTCATGATGCCGGCATCATTGTCCTGTGTGTTTAGGGAGGTGAGGTCAATCAGTGAAAAGATCTGCTTTAAAAGTCCTTTGTCAGTGACGTCATGTTGCGTAACTGCCTTGTCTATTCGTTTTTCAATTTCTTCTTTGTTGAGTGGAAAATGTAAATTTTTCATGGTTTATGAATTTAATTTTGGATTGTCAATATGTCTTGTGCTGTCCCGTGTGTTTTTTTTATCGAGATTTTTTTTCAGGGCTTCCTCAAGTTTGATACCTGTTTGATTGGCCATTGCCAGCAGAACCCAGAAAATATCACCCATTTCATTTTCCAGGGTGTTTTTTTTGTCCGATGCTTTGTATGATTGTTCACCGTATTCTCTGGCAAAAATTCGGGCCAGCTCACCCACTTCCTCCACCAGGATGGTAAAGTTGGTTAGCTCATCAAAATAGCGGACACCTTTTTCCTGTATCCAGTCATCGACCAAATTTTGTGCTTCCGATAGGGTCATATCCGTAAATTTGGAATAAAGATAAGAATTTGGATGGATAAAAGCCCGCCCGGATTGTAATATTTTTCATTACAGTGATATTTGTTTGTTTGCTTTCCGGATGGAAAAGTAATCAATGGAACCGTCATTGACAGGTATAAAATGAAAAATCAGGATTGGCTGTCTGATTGAGATAAACTGTAACTTCGTTGCTGCTGTTTAGCACCTGATATTCTTCAATGAATACGTGATAATGGCCTGGTTTTACACCGATGATAAATTCACCGTCTTCTGCCATTGTGCTGTCAGCAGCTGCTGCATAATTGCCTGTATTTGAAGATACAGAATCGGTATTGATGACATAGACCATTCCATTGTATGGTTCGTAATTCCAAAATACCTGGTCGAGGGAGCAGTCTACCTCGCCATATTCAATATAACCTTTGATTCCACTGTCAATATTATCATCAGAACAGGAGAAGGCAAAAATCAAAAGGGCGATAAGCAGCGAAGTCAGGAGTAGATATTTCATCATCTTATTCTTTATTTTTTGTATCTATCATGATAGTCACCGGGCCGTCTGCTAAGATATCAATATCCATATGCTGACCAAAAGAGCCGGTCTGAATATTCTTTCCGGTGAGTGTTTCCATTTTATGCACAAAATCCGTGTATAATTCATTGGCCAATTGAGGTTTAGCCGCTTTTATGAAAGATGGCCTGTTGCCTTTTTTTGTTTTGGCGTGGAGAGTGAACTGGCTGACAACCAGGCATTCACCCTTGATTTCCATAAGTGATAAGTTCATTTTTCCATCCGCATCATCAAAGATTCGCAGATTTGAGATTTTGTTGCTTAACCAAATGCTGTCTTCTGCAGTATCGTTTTCACCAACTCCCAGCAGGATGAAAAGTCCTTTTCCGATCTTACCGGTTAGTTTTCCCTCACTTTGTACTTTTGCATTTTTCACACGTTGTATGATAGCGCGCATAGTTTTTAATTTAGAATCATTATTAATTAAAAAAAGTAATTTTCATGGTTCCACGTGGAACTATTCAACTTCCAGGCCTGTAAGTTCAAATTTTGATACGTCGAATAATCCCTTGTCACCTATCTTGAGTTTTGGAATAACCAAGAGAGCCATAAATGCCATTGTCATGAAAGGGGCGTTCAATCCACAGCCAATATCAGTGGATTTTTTGTTAAGTGCCTTATATGCTTCAGCCACAAGATTGGAATTTTCGTTTGACATCAGGCCTGCAATCTGCAGAGGTAAATGGTAAATTTCCTGCTCATCTGTCAGTGCCAGTCCTCCTTTGGAATCAATCAGGCGATTGATCACTTTGGCAATGCTCTCATCATTTGCTCCAATGGCAACGATATTATGAGAATCGTGGGCTACTGTTGATGCAATTGCTCCGATGCTGATGCTGAATCCCTGGATAAACGCGATAGCAGGTTTGGGATTTTTTTCATAACGATTGATTACGCAAATTTTATTGATACCACTCAGGGGATCCGGCTGTAGCTTTCCGTTTATTTTTGGCAGGGAATGTTCAAACATATCTGTCAACAGGGAACCATCAAAAGCCTGGATGATTTTAAATCTGTCTGCATCCGAGCGAAGAATGAAATCAGAGGCTGAAAAATGATGTTCCAGCAAAAAATTGTTGATGGGTTTTGTTTCAATATTCGGGAAAAGTATTCTGTCGTTATCATACTGTAATTCGCCCGAAATATAAACAGATAATACATCCATATTGTCGATGCTGTCAATCATGATAAAATCGGCCGGATCGCCATCCTGTAGTAATCCTACATCCAGATTGTAGTGTTTAACAGCATTGTATGTTGATGCTTTTAATACATCAAACAGATTGTGGCCTGCTTTAATTGCACGAGCTGCAATTTTGTTGATGTGGCCGGTTTGAAGGTCATCCGGATGACAATCATCTGTACAAAGCATGCACTTCTCCGGATGGGATGTGAGCAGGGAGTGAAGTGCATTAAAATTTTTGGCCGCTGAGCCTTCTCGGATTTGAATATACATTCCCTTATTAATCTTTTCAAGTGCCTCGTCAAGGCTTGCACATTCATGGTCGGTGGATATGCCTGCAGCGATATATTTATCGGCCATTTCACCCGTGACTTCAGGTGCATGACCATCCACAGGTTTTCCCAGATCCAGTGATGCTTTAATTTTGGCTGTAACCTGATCATCGTCCATAAGGACTCCCGGAAAATTCATCATTTCTCCAAGGGCAACTACCTTATCTTCCTTGAGCAGTTTTCTGGTATCCTCTGCAGTGATGATGTGTCCGGATGTTTCAAAAGGTGTTGCCGGTACACAACTTGGGGCATTGAAATGAAGTTTAACAGGTGTGTTTTTTGCTTCATTGATCATATAGTAAACGCCTTCCATTCCTGAGACGTTTGCAATTTCGTGCGGATCTGATACTGTCGCTACGGTCCCGTGCCTGATGGCCAGACGTGAAAACTCAGATGGGTTCAGCATAGAGCTTTCAATATGAACGTGAGAATCTATGAAGCCTGGTAAGATATAATGGGCTTGTTCCTCCCTGATTTTTCGTTTCGAGACAATCCTGCCATTATCAATGCTTATCTCGGCATTGTATATCCTTTTTTCAATAATGTCAATTAGTTTTCCTTTAACTGTTTTCATTTTTATAATTGTTTCACGTGGAACATTTAAACTTATCGTCCAATATGAACAAGCAAAACACTTATGTCAGAGGGAGAAACGCCACTGATTCTTGATGCCTGCCCAATGGTTTTGGGTTGAATTTTATGTAGTTTTTGTCTTGCTTCTGTTGATAATGAATGAATTTTATTGTAGTCAATCTGGTTTAGTTCTATGTTTTCAAGACGACGCATTTTATCTGCCATGAGTTTTTCGCGTTCAATATAACCCTGGTACTTTAGCTGTATTTCTGCAGCCTGACGTATTTCCGAAGGCACATCAAAGGATGAAATTTGTTTGTGCAATTGAGGAATGACCTCCTCCATATCTTCCAGATGAACCTGGGGCCTGGCAATAAGGTTCTTTAATTTAACCTTTTGCTTCAACGGACTTGTGCCAAGTAACTGAAGTTTATCATTTAAGTACTCAGGTTTGCATGAAAAGTTTTCTGTAAACTCAATCAGCTTATCCCGATCACGGATTTTAGTTTTTAGGCGGCTCATGCGTTTGTCTCCGGCCAAACCAATATTGTGAGAAGCCTCAGTTAATCTGATATCAGCATTGTCCTGCCGAAGCAAAATTCTGAATTCCGCCCGGGAAGTAAACATACGGTATGGTTCATCAACCCCTTTGGTAATTAAATCATCTATCAATACACCGATATATGCCTGATCCCTGCCCAGAATGAATGGATCTTGTTCCTGATTTTTCCGGTGAGCATTGATTCCTGCCATCATGCCCTGTGCGCCAGCTTCCTCATATCCGGTTGTACCGTTGATCTGACCGGCAAAATACAGATTGGAAATTGCTTTGGTTTCCAGTGTGGCTTGCAATTGGGTGGGATGGAAAAAATCGTACTCTATTGCATAACCCGGACGGAAAATACGTACATTTTCAAAGCCCCTGATGCGTTGCAATGCATTCAACTGTATGTCCCAGGGTAGGGAAGAAGAGAATCCATTGAGATAATATTCAATGGTATTTGCTCCTTCGGGTTCAAGAAATAGCTGATGTTTGTTCTTATCAGGAAAAGTTTGCAACTTGGTTTCAATGCTCGGACAGTATCTTGGGCCGATACTTTGAATTGTACCATCGTACAAAGGACTGTCTGACATTCCGTCGTAAATTGCATTGTGAACATTATCGCTTGTTTCGCAGATGTAACAGGAGCGTTGTTTGAGATAAGGCTGTTCAAGACCGGAATTCAGAAATGAAAAATACTGTATGTCTTCATCACCTTTTTGTTCTGTAAGCTGTGAAAAGTCCACGGTTCGGCCGTCAATGCGCATGGGAGTTCCCGTTTTCATGCGATCCCAGTTGAAGCCTAGTGCTGAAAGCTGTTCTGTCAATCCTCGCGATGCCTGGTCTGCTGCACGGCCACCTGCTTCCTGATGCCGGCCAATATGCATGAGCCCGTTTAGGAATGTACCTGTGGTGAGTATAACACTTTTGGCGTAGATGGAAATATCAAGTGAGGTTTTGACACCAGTAACCCGGTTATTTTCCATCACCAAAGACATCACATTGCCCTGCCAGAAATTGACCTTGGGTATGGATTCAAGATATTCCCGCCATGTCCGGCTGTATATCATCCTGTCGCACTGAGCACGGGGTGACCACATGGCCGGCCCTTTGCTCCGGTTCAGCATGCGAAACTGAATCATGGATTTATCGGTAATGATGCCGCTGTATCCGCCAAGGGCATCCAGCTCTTTAACAATCTGACCTTTGGCAACTCCACCCATGGCAGGATTGCAGGACATTTGTGCAATCTTATCCATATCGATGGTGATGAGCAATACCGAGCTTCCCAGATTGGCAGCAGCTGCAGCAGCCTCACAACCGGCATGACCTCCACCAACTACAATTACATCATATCTTGGTAACAAATTCATTCTGTATAATTTATCTGCAAAGGTAATGCTTTCACGGAATCAGAGATAAAAAACCGATAAACAGATGAAAGTATCCATATTTCGCAAAATGTATTTATTAATCACCAATACAAACCAAAAACCAGTACATCATCTGTCTGAGCGGCTTTCCCTTTCCATTCACTGAAATTGGCTGACAGGCTTTCTTTAGCATCACGCGCTGTGGACAATTGCCACGTCTCCAGCTTTGTAAAGCGGGAGAATTTCATGGGTCGCTTATCCTTTTCCGACAATTGATCGTAATACCCGTCTGAGCTCATAATCAGTTTATTCCCTTTATTTATTTCGAGTTGTACTTCAGATATATCCGCAGGTCTGTTTCCGGATGGGTCTTTGATGGTTTTTGCTTCCGATCCCTCAATCAAAACAGCTTTTTGTTTCCATAATGCCAGGCAGACTTTTCCGGTTCTGCTGACTTTTGCCAGGGAGGCTGTAAAACCGTCATCAAAGGAATTATTTTGTGCGGATTTTTGTTTCCAGTTTTGTATTGCCTGCTGTAGAATGTCAGCCGGACTGTCACTTTGCAGTATGGCCTCATCCATGAGGTGCAGAATACGCTGAGAGATAAAACCTCCCGGTACACCATGTCCTGTGGCATCACCAACAAGAACAAACAGGCAGTCTGATTTTTCACGCACAAGATAAAAATCTCCTCCCACTGTATCGCGCGGCATATCAAGAATGAAATAATCTCTCACGAATTCGTGCATGGTTTCCGGTGAAAATCGCATTTGTTTCTCCTTAACAAAGCGACCGTAATCCAGGCCTTCCTGAATCGTTCGGTTTTTACCGGAGAGAATTTGCAGGTTGCGTTTTCGTATTCTGCTGTTGCGGATGATAAATACAAGGGTGACAAGTAGGAACAAGAGCAGGAGAGAGGCCATTACAATTATATGTTGACGGCGTGCCAGTTGTTTCTCCTGCAAAAGTTTTTCCTTTTTCAAACGCTCGTTGTCGTATTTTTCCTGAATATCCGCCAGCAATGCATGCATATCTTTGGTGTCAATGCTGTCCTGCAGGGCCTGGTATTTTTCAAGATATGCCAGAGAGTTTCTGTGGTTCTGCAGGGACAGTTCAATTTGATAAAGGAGGTGATAGAGATCCGCAAGGCTGCTTTTGTTATCAAATTCGCGATATAGATTTTCTGCTTGCAGTAACTTGAGTTTTGCTTCCTTATACTGTTCTTCTTCCATGAGCAATTCTGCCATATTCTTTAAACATACAGCTTCAGCGTATGGGTCGGGTGCATTTTGCAGTACTGACAAAGCTTTGTCATACTGATCCAGAGATGCATTTTTTTCTCCGGAAGCGTACAAGACCCAGGCATAATTTATGCGTACCGAAGCTTCTTCTGTAGCCTCTTCGGGATGTAGCTCCATCAGTTTCAGGCTGGTTTGATAATACATTTTTGCTGAATCGTTTTGGGATTGACTGGCAGCCAGATTACCCAAATTGTTGATTGCCTGGATTTCCCCCTGAACATCATTATTGATCGCCGCCAGATCAGCAGCTTTTGAAAACCACTCCCGACAGGCATTATATTGCCCGGTGATACGATAAAGCACGCCCAGATTGTTGCTGGTTTTTATTGCTGCATGCAAATCACCACATTGTTCGGATTGTTCAAATGCCCGTATGTAATAATCTGCCGCTTTACTATATCGGGATTTGGCATGTAGAGCAACACCCTTGCAATACCAGGGATGGGTAAGCATGCAGGAATCACCTGACTGTCCTGCAAGATGGATTGCTTCATCAGCAAATTTCTCTGCTTTGTTGCCAATGGAATCTGCGTACAACTCACTTTGGTTGCACAATGCCTGAATTTGTTTCTCTCTACCCTCCTGTGCTTGTATCAATGAGGTCAGGAGTAGCAAAATGCCGGTTAGTACATTTGCCGGATGTAAAAAAGTCCTGCGCATGAAAATCCTGTCTTTGAAAACCCTAAGTTACAAAAATTTAATGCTATTTTTGTTATTCCAAAAAAAATGCATGCTGAGATACAGGCTTATAATGATTTTGGTGGTTTGTTTTGCTTTGCAAAGCGAGCTTCTGGGCCAATGGGATGAAGACATTTTTCGTCCCGGGGAGGAAGAGTATGACAAAGGAGCAGTAATTTTCGGAATAGATAATTTCAATCATTTTGCCAATCTTGAATATTACAATCCAATGGCGAATTCCTATACACTGGCAGGTTATCATATTGAACCCGAAATCACTTACCAGGTATCAGGAAAGATAAGTATTTCGGGCGGAATTTATCTGATGAACCTGCTGGGACGTGAAAAGCCCTGGATGTTGCGACCTGTCTACACTTTACGTTATATGCCGCTTGATAATCTGAGTCTGCGTTTTGGAAATCTGAAATCCGGACTTGAACACCGGCTTGTTGAACAGGTTTATTCATACAGGCAGGCTTATGAACAATTCAATGAAGAAGGCATTCAGGCTACCTACCGGGATGAAAATTTGTTTTTCGATGTCTGGCTTGACTGGCGTTACCTGAGTTTGCCAAATGATAATCAGCCTGAACGTATTTTTGGTGGCTACAGCATTGATTATTCTCAAAATATTGATCAGGTTTCTGAAGTAAGCTTGTTCACCCAGATGTCAGCATGGCACAATGGCGGACAGAATCTCAATGTTGAACGCAAGTTGCAGACATTACTGAATTTTGTTGGCGGTGCAAGCTATACTGCCCGTTTGTCAAATAGTAAGAGCCTGGGAGGCAAAGCTTATTTTATTCATTATGAAAATGTTGTGTCACAGGATATACTGCCTTTCAACCGGGGTTACGGTGCAGCTACAGAAATGCAGGCTGCATGGCGTTTTGTGCAGGTGAAAGCAGCATATTGGTATGCCGACAGATTTTATGCACCCTTAGGCAATCCGCTTTATTCGGGTGTATCTGAAAAATATACCAATTATTTTCAGAAATACAGACATGTATTGTCAGCCCATGCAAAAATTGAAAAAAGCTATGACAACGGAATATCTCTTGGTTTTCGGACGGGAATATACCAGGGGCTTGATTTGAAACGTTCTGATTTTTATATTACGCTGTTAATGCGTTTTAATCGTGATTTTTTTATCAAAGGAGAATAAGATGATGAAACAAAGTATTTTACTGATAATCTCTGCAGTACTTGTAATGTCCTGTAATCAGGACCAAAAAGAAGCTACAATACTGTATCCCAACGGCAATCCTCAGAAAGTGGAGCATTATCATTATGAGGGAGATATTAAAAAAGTAGATAAAGTCGTTTACTATTATCTGAATGGAAATAAGGAAAGTGAGATAGAATATAAAGATGGAATAAAACACGGGGAGGCTGTCTATTATTATAATAATGAACAAAAGAAACTCGTTGAAAACTATAAAAACGGTAAACTGGACGGAAGAAGTGTGAAATATTATCGTGATGGCAAATACAGCTATGAGGCATCCTTTAAGAACGATATACCTCATGGAACCTGGGTTTATTACAATGAGGAAGGAGTAAAAACATCTGAACAGCATTTTGAAAATGGAAAACTTATTGAATAATTTTTGGTGTAAGATTTTAATATCAGCTTTGATAATTGCCGCTATGGTTTCATGTGGAAACCAGAATGAGGCTCCGGCTCCTGAAGAAAAGCAGGAAACAGAAAAAGAAGAAAAACGTGTTCTTGTTGATACACTGGGTGAAGACCTGGAACGTATGGTTGAGGAACGTTATAAGGATGGACCGGTCAGGATTTACCACTATTACCAGGATGAAGATAATTACTTCCGGCTTGAAGTCTGGCGAAGCGGAAGACATCATGTTACCGGATGGGTCAAAGATGGTAAGCGAGAGGGTGACTGGTATTCATGGTATGAAAACGGGAAAATGTGGAGCAGTGGCCGATATGAAAATGGTTTGCGTCAGGGAAAGTCTAAAGTCTTTTACGATAATGGCAGCGTGCGTATAAAGCAGGAATACTATGAAGGAAAACCGCACGGTACCTGGGTTTTTTATGATGAAGAAAAAGATAAAGTTCTTGAAGTAGATTACAATAAAGGTGAAAAAATTGATGAACGCCGATTTTAATTTAGCGTGAATTTTGCTAAAATAAAACACACGGTAGTTGTTTTATTATACAATATCTTTTTCCTGGAGTTAATAGTGTCAATGTCATGGTCAAACCTTTTCACGGGAATCGTAAATAGCCTCTCAGAGCCATATATGCAGCCAGATAGATAAAATATTATTGCCTGATATATACAGCTTACATCTATTAACAAAGCATTGTTTAAATCTATTTGATGCAACTGTTGATATACGGGCATAATGATTTGTATCTTTGTTATTACAATAAAACAATCACTTATGCCGTCAAGAAAGTTGCCGCAGAACGATACAATGAGATACGAGGCCATGAAAATGGCTCTGGAAGTGGCAGATAAACAAGCTGTTGGAGACTGTGCCTTTGGCAGGGCAACTTACGATGAACTCAAAGCTATGTTCTCCCGGTTTGAGCAAATATACCAGAGCATGGAAAAGCTGAAAGATCATCAGGAATACCTGCCTTTACAGAAAAAAGCCCGTCTCTATATTACCCACTATCTGCAAGTGATGCTGATGGCCGTAGAGCGGGGAGAATTGCCGGAAAATACGACTGAATACTATGGAATCAAACCCGGATCCTGGAAATTACCAAAACTGCAGTCTGATAAACAGTTGATTGAATATGGAAAATCCCTGTTTGAAAGGGATGCCAAACGCATTTCCGAAGGCGGAAAATACATCACCAACCCCGGCATAGCAGTGGTAAAAGTCTGGTTCGAAAAATACCTGGATGCCTGGGAGAATCATCAGTTGCAGTTGAAGAAGTACAAAAACAATAAACATTTTCTTGAGCAGATGAGACATGATGCCAATGCCTGCATAAAAAATGTATGGGATGAGGTTGAAGCTGCCTATGAGCATCTGCGTCCTGCACTTAAGCGCAAGGCTGCAGCCAAATATGGTGTAATGTATGTTGAAAGCTCCAGGGAACGGGCCATCCGCTCAGCACCTGCCACCGGCTCCCTGTTTAACAAACATGATATTCCTGAAGAGGAACCGGAAATGAGGACTATCCCAGACAGAAAACCGGCAAGAAGGCAACACAAAACAAGCGAAAATTCAGATAATCAGGCAAGCCTGAGCTTTGTGATGGAGGAGCGGAACTGATAACTTCTCATTTTATCAGATAACAAAAGCATTAATCAATTTGAGCCTGTTTGTAAGGAGCGTGAATAATCTTTGGTATATCCTTACATCATCCCACTTTTTTCCAGGTAATTATCCTCCTTGCTGCGCATAAGCTTCTTTTCCTCGTCGGTGGCATCACCGTATCCGCACAGATGCAAGATACCGTGCACCATTACCCTGTGCAGCTCCTGATCAAAGGGGACATCAAAGCTTTTGGCGTTTTCCGCAATGCGGTCGGTGCTGATGAATAAATCACCGGCAATGGTATTGTCTTCGCTGTAATCAAAGGTAACAATGTCGGTATAATTGTGATGGTCAAGGTATTTTTTGTTGATGTCAAGCAGGTAATCATCTGAGCAGAAGATGATGTTGCAATCACCGGTTTCTTTATTTTCCGAATTGGCGGTTTCTTCAAGCCATGCTGCTGCTTCGTCCTGATTAATTTCAGGCATGCCGGTGCTTTCATTGAAAAACTGAATGCTCATTATTCACTGATTTTTAGGAGGTACTCCTTGTACTTTTCTTTGTAGAAGCGTGTCATCTTCAGGCGTGAGAACTCCAGCAATTCGTTGAAGGATTCTTTTTCGGCAGCCTGGCGGAATGCTTCTTCCGGATTGGAAATTTTCTGATGCCGGGCTTCCTCGGATTTGCGCTGTTTGTCAATTTCACGCTCAAATTCGCTTTTTTCGGCCTCCAGCATACGGGTGAGTATCTGTTCCTGCCGCTTGAGCAAATCAGGTGTAATATTGCGATTAATCAATTCATTTTTGCTGTCTTCAAGCATCCGGTTAATTTCCTGCAGCATTTTTGCCGATTCCGGGCTGATGTTTTGTTCCGACATAATGTCATTGAGCATTTGCTGCATAATTTCCTGTTCGGCCATCATTTTGGAAATCTGCTTGCTCATTTCTTTTTGGCCTTTCCCTCCGGGCTTTTGACCTGGTTTCTGGCCGTTTTTCATCATATCCAGCATCTCCTGCATTTGCTTCTTGAGATTTTGCTGTCGCTGCCGCATTTCACCCATCTTTGGTTGGCCTTTTCCGTTCTTCTTTTTACAGGAGCTGTTGGAGTTGGCCATAGAGTTCATTTGCTGTTGCATCTGATCCAGCGCTTCTGATAACAAGAGTGCCAGATTGTTGGCATGCGTCATTACGTTTTGTTGTGCGGTGCGTGCGCGATAAAGTCGGTTGTCTTCAACTTCATCCATAACATCTTCCAGCTCTTTTCGTATGGATTTTTGTTCTTTACGCATAATGCCGCCAATTTGGGGTACACGTGAGCCGAGGGCTGTCAGAGAATCGTTGATCATCTGGTAGGATTTGCGAACCTTGCCCTGCTCAATGATGATTTCTTTAAAACGAGGATCTCTGCTGTTTATGTTGGAGAATTTCTCTATTAGTTCTTCCTGATCAAAAGAAAATTGTATCAGATTATCAAGCAATTGCTTCAGGTCTTCCATATTTTCGCTTGCCGATTCCATCATGGCCTGTTCCATCATGCTTTGCATGTCTTTGCTGAGCTGTTCCATTTGCTCAGAGCTGTTTTGCTGGTGTTCTGAGGCTTTGTTTTCCTTTTTCTGATCAAGCTTATCGCCGGCCTTTTGCATTTCCTGCTGTATCTGCTCAAATTGCTCATCGAAATTTTCCATGTCCAGAGGTTCTTTCAGCCCTTCATTTTTTTCCATGGTTTTTTCAAATTCTTCTTTGAGCTCCTCAAGCTCTTCCTGGTCTTCAGTTTGTTCTTCCTGCAGCTCTTCAGGTGATGCTTCTTTGTTTTTGGTCTTTTCACTCAGTTCTTTATGTTCTTCGCTGAGTTTTTGCAGCTCATCTATGGTATTTTCCATGCGCTGCTCCACTTCCGTGCGCTTCAGCATTTCCAGGTTGTTATCCAGTTGTTTGTTGAGGTCTTCGTAGGACATGTCAAGATCTTCCATCAGCTCATTCATCTCATCGGTCTGATTGTTTTTCATCAACTCGTTGAGTTCTTCAAGCATCTCTTTCATCTCCTCATCCATGAGCTCCTCCATGAGCTTTTCCACCTGCTCCTGCTTTTGCCGAATATCCTCCCTGTTCTGGCTGTAGGAGTCCATCATCTGATTGCGCTGCTTGTTTTGGTCACGCATGTCTTGCATTATGTTTTCCAGGCTGTTTTGCTTCTCATTGATTTTTTCCATGCTTTGTTTGCGCTCCCAGTCGCTCATGTTTTTATCAATGAGTTTGCGCTGAAGGTCTTTGATGTCTTTTTGCAGGGATTCACTTAGCTTTTGGGCCTCTTTGATTTTATCATCTATGGCCTGGTTGGTTTCTTCGTTGAGCTTATTGAGTTCGTCGCTGCCGGGAAAGCGGAATTCGTTTATATTGCTGCGGCTGGTTTTGCTTCCGTGGATGGCATCATTATCCCCAACTTCAAAATAGTATTTTACTGAATTCGCCTCTGTATCTGCAAACCTGCTGAAATCCCTGGCGAAATAAAATTCCTGGGGAGAAAGATTGGCATTAAATTCTACCGGAACACTTTTGAGTGAGTCGGGGTCATCCCAGGCATTGTACATGAAATTCAGGGATTTAAAACCATAGTCGTCGCTGATTACACCGTTAAAATAAAAAATATTTAGATCGCTGCTGTCACGTTTTTGTTCGACATTGATGGAAGGATACATATCCGGTATGACATGTATGCTGTATTGCAGGGGGTTATCATTGCTGAAATGTTCATTTGACATGCTTACAGCGTAGCCTGTGCTTCTGAGCAAACTGGTATCGGCAGTGAAAAACACATCTTTGCGTTCAGCCACAAGTTTTGATGAATCTGAAAAAATAAGTTCTGTTCTTTCTGTTGATCTGGTATTGAAAACCCATTCAATTTCAGAACCTGCAGGTACGCTTAAATCGCCCTGGTTTTTTAGCTCCTGTGTCGGCTCACCGGTATAGTCCGGAGGATTGATTTTAACCCTGAAATCGTTTAGTGCCGGCGCAGGCAGAACATTGATGCGGTACTGGTCTGAAATGACATCAGAAGACTCAAAATGTATGTTCAGCGGGTTGTTGATGTTGCGGAAGGTATGAACAAATTTGTTGGGATCGGTTTTTTTCATCAACAAATGATTACCGCCAAAATGAACCCATACTTTATCCGGCAGATTATTGCCTTTGGTGGTAACGGATATTTCCACGTCGCCGCCTTTTTTTACTGAAAGATTTTTGTTTTCCAGCACAAATTCAAATGGTGGAGGCATGACAAATTCCTGACGGTGTTTGACAAGTCTTTGGCTACCTTCGCTCAGGGCTGATGGCCATAAAAACAAAACCAGGAGAATGATAATGATCGGAGGCACGAGGTATTTTGCTGCCGTCAGGCTTTTTTTCCATGGCAGGGCAGACAAAAAGGGCAGGGGTTTTAGCTTTTCGGTTTTTTGTGCTACTGATGCCATAATTAAATCGCGGGACCCGGGTGACATTTCTGCCATTTCAGCAAGTTCAAGGCTGTTTTCCAGCTTATCCTGCATCTGTGGAAAATGTTGGCGCAGGATGCGGGAGGCGTCCCGGTAACTGATATGCTTACCGATTTTCAGAAATCCCAGCAATGGCCGGATGATAAACCAGAACAGAACACCGGCCAGCAAAAGTAAGGATGCATAAAAAATAATGGTGCGGGCTGTTGTTCCCAGATGCCCAAAATACTCGATAATGGTAATCAGTAAAAAATATGAACCGGTAACAGCGACAGCAAGAATTGCCCCCCTGAGTATCTGGTTCAGGTAATAGCGCCGGATGAATGCATCCAGCTTGGATATGAGTATGTTGAAATCAGTATTCATGATTAATTATAACGAACTATTTAGCCAGCCATTGTTCTGGATTGAGTTTCTTTTGGCCATACCATATTTCAAAATGCAGGATGGTTTCATTTTCCTCAGTGTCCGTGTGAACAGTACCAATGTTTTGTTTGGCAGATACTTTGTCACCTTCAGAAACGTAAACCGAGCTCAGATGTGTGTAGGTGGTAAGGTAGGAGCCATGCCTGATGATGACGGCATTTTGATAGCCCGGTACTTTAAAAACTTTTCTCACTTCCCCGTCGAAAATACTGCGGACAGCACTTCCTTTCGGGGTAGCAATATCTACTCCGTTATTGTTGACCTGTACCCCTTTGATTATCGGATGGGCATGTTTTCCGAACTTGCTTGTAATAACACCACTGACCACCGGCCAGGGCAGACGGCCCTTGTTGTTACCAAAATTGGTGGAAATGAGTTCTTCTTCCGGTGTTAGTGTATATCCGCTGCCTGCATTGCGTTTGGCCTCGGCAGCAATGAGTTTTTCAATTTCTTTCTGTAGCTTGTCAGCGCGTTCTTTTTGGGCCTGAAGCTTTTGTTTGAGTTCTGCTTCTTTGCCTTTGAGAGACTCAAGAATGGAATTTTGTTCCTGTTTTTCCCGTTTTAATTTTTCTTCTTCAGATTCGAATTCATTGAGCAAAGCCAGCTTTTCCGCCCTGGCCTTCTGAAGTTTTTCATTTTGTATTTCTATGTCTTCCCGGGTTTCCCGGATAACCTCAGCTTGTTTGCGTCGGTATTCTGCTATCTCCTTCAGATAAGCAAGGCGTTTGTATGCCTGGTTAAAATCGTCTGCTGATATGACAAACAAGAGCCGGTTGGTGGCATCTTTTGTTTTATAAGCATAAATGACCAGTCTGGCATATTGTTCTTTCAGGTCTTTCAGGTCTTTTTCCAGTGATGCAATGTTTTCTTCGTTGTCATTGATACGCTGCTCAATCTCCTGTTTTTCTGCTGCTATGTTTTGAATCACTTCCTTTCTTGATTCTATTTGTTTACTGAGGAGTTGAAGATTGCTGAATGTTTTTTTTCTGCCTTCCCTGGTTTCATTGATGAGTTTATTGGTGAGCTGAATTTGTTTTTGTGCCTGTGCTTTTTTCTTTTCAAGATCACTGCGGTCCTGAGCATACAATTGAAGAGCCGAAATGCAAAAGATTGCAAGCATCAGAGGTGTTATGATAAGATTTTTGCGATTCAACATATATGATATCTTGGTAATGTACGAAAATACAAATTAATATATGACGGGTTCATATTTTTCAGAAATTTTAAATGGAGTTTTTACTGTATCGCAGCACTCTGCTTTTAAGGTTTCCAGTTCAAGCTCAATTTCGTTACTGCCGCTGGTTCTTAACGCAATTCCGGAAGGGTATAACATTTCATCACCTTCTGTAGCTCTACCGTAGCTGATTTGCATGCTTTCTCCTGTTAAGGTGCTGAGAAGCTTTGTTTCAAATAAACGGTGTGTGTCAGGATAAAAACGGAAATACTGCTTTACCTTTGAGGGGGTAAAAGGTTTTAATAATTCCACCTTGTCTTTATTCCTTTCGGCATTGAGCCACAAACAATAGTGTGATGAATCTTTGCAGGCTTTGACATTTTGACTCAGCTTATCCTCGTAACTCTTATTGAAAACATGCATTTCCTGCAGAAGCATGCTTTGTAATAAGTGGAAATCCGGGTTCAGATTCAGGCGTCTGCTTAGAAATCCGTAATCTCCCTGGTAATATTTCTTATTCATCCGGTCAACAAATTTCAGGCTGTCAGGTGTCATCAGCATCCGCATCCCCTCCAGGCTCATTGATCTGATTGAAATCCATATCAGACTGTCTCGGTACATTCTCACGTAACAGGTGGCCCTGTGGGTGCCGGTTTGGTCTGTTAGCTTTGCTTTGAATTTTAATTCAAGAATACCGGCCTCAATTTTGCTGCTGTCAGCTGCTGTCAGCAGTTCTTCGGGACTCATGGACGGGTAGGAAGTGCCTGTGATTTTACTGGTTTTACAGCCAATGGCAAAAACAAATATTGCCAGTATCATGAACGTCCGCTCCAGATAGACTATGTTTTTTTTTGATTTAATCATTCAGACGCTTGCTTTCGATTTTCTTTTTCAGCTTCTCGTTGTCCTCATCCATGTTCAGGGCTTCTATCCACTTTTTAACAGCCTCTTCTGTTTCCCCGTTTTTATACAGGGCATCTCCGTAATGTTCCACAATGACAGCCCTTTCCTTTCCTCCCAGCTCATAGGCTTCACGAAGTTTTTCCAGCGCTTCTTCGTATTCACCCAACTCGTATAATACCCAGGCATAAGTATCCAGGTAGCTGGGATTGGTTGGCACCTGCGTGATGAGCTTTTTGCCCATACTTTTGGCTTTTTCCAGTTTTTCCTTTCGCAAAGAAAGGTAATAGGCGTAATTGTTGAGAACAAAAACATTGTCGGGATCAAGCTTCAATACTTCATCAAAAGCACTGTCGGCCTTATGATACTCTTCTTTTTTGTGGTATGCTTCACCCAGAAAAGTCAGCAATTCAACCTTTACGGGCTTGTTGTCAAAAGTATATTTAAGCCCTTGTTTTGCGTATTCTATGGTTTCCTCATTTTTCTCTAGCTGAAAAGAAGCTACACTGCCATACAGATAGGGCAAGGGCTGATTCGGAAACAAACCGGTTATGGTATCACAATAATGATACATGGTTTCGTAATCATTTGACTGGTTGGCCAGATATAATGCCTGTTCCCATATCAGGTACTTATCACGGGTTGTGCTAAGTACTTTTTGTATTACCTCCATGGCTTCTTTGAATTCTCCTGTTTTCACAAGGTAATCTGAATACACTGTCAGGGCTTTAGGATTATCAGGATGGGTGTGAATCAATATTTCAAACAATTCACGTTCCTGTTCTTTCTCAAAATCTGAAGAACCTGTGTTCATCAACATGGAAGCAAGCATTTCAATTTTCATGTCGATATTCATGTCTTCTGATGCAAAGGCTTTTTTCAGGTAATTGTATGCTTTGTCGTAATGTTTGTTTTGATAATAAAATTCAGATATGGAAAGCAGGATGTTACCGTCTAAGTGGTCAGCCTGTTCAAGATCATCATAAATATCCTTTGCTTTTTCCGTTTCTCCCTCAGTAACATACAGCTCAGCCAGCAATGCTTCATATTTTGGCTCATCAGGAAATGCCTTGGTGAGTTTTTCAATTTCCCTGATGGCCTTATCGGGTTTGTCCATACTCTGATACAGCCTTTGCTTTTCTATGCTGATGATGTCTGTAATTCCAAAGTAGTCTTCTGCTTCATCCATCACGTTCAGGGCATCTTTGGGATTGCCAATGGACTGATGCAGGGTTGAAAGCATGAAGTAGTATTCCATTTTGCCGGGTTCCAGCTCAAGAATTTTGCCCATTTGTTCTGTGGCATCTGCAAACAAACCTGCGTTTTGATAAAGGCGGGTAAGCAGTATATGATACCATATGTTATCCGGTTCCAGCTCAACGGACTTCTCAGCATATTCCTGTGCTTTGGAAAAATATCCCAACTGGCTGTTTACTTCTGCAAGCTGGAAATACAGCACTGCTTCATCATCAATATAAGTCTTGGCTTTTTCCAGTTCGGTCAGTGCTTCTTCATATTTTTCAAGAGTTTTATGATGCAATGCCTCCAGAAAATGTGCATCATACATGAACTCTTTTTCTGTTTTGACATGATCATCCTCCTCATTTTCAGCGCCTTTTTTTAGTACCGAACAGGAGCCCAGGAGTATCAGTGAGATAATCCACAGACTTATGATTGTAATTTTACTTCTCATACATTGTTAATTTTACTGTAATCGCTGATACTCAAATCATCGGCCTGATTTTTTACTACGGTGTGATTGCCAATCAGGGAGTTGGTGAGTACCTTGTTCTCCACGGATACATTGTTTTGCAATATGCTGTTGTCGATACGGGAATTGCTGATACGTGATTCATCACCTAGAGAAACGTATGGACCCACTACAGAATTGTTGATTTTCACATTTTTTCCAATGTAGCACGGAGGAATGATAACAGAATGCTCAAGGCTTACTGTATCTGAAATCAGTTGTTCATGTCGCAGGTAATGCAGCATGCGCTGATTGGTGTGTACGGTAACGTTTTTGTTGCCGCAGTCCATCCATTCAATTACCTGGCCGGGATAAAATTTCACCCCTTCGTTTTTCATGTTTTCCAAAGCATCGGTGAGCTGATATTCGCCGTTACCGGTGATTTTATTGTCAATCAGGTGCTGGATGGCATCGCGCAGTTTCTCGCCTTCACGGAAATAGTAAATACCAATGATGGCCAGGTCAGAGACAAATTCATTGGGTTTTTCAATGAAATCGGTAATCAGACCTTCATCGTTGAGTTTTACCACACCAAATGAGGAAGGATTTTCCACTTTTTGCACCCAGATGGTGGCATCATGGCTGGCATCCAGGGTGAAATCGGCTTTAAACAAGGTATCGGCGAAAGCCACCACAATTTTTCCGTCCATAGAATCAGCTGCGCAATGGATGGCATGGGCGGTACCCAGTGCTTCTTCCTGATAATAAATGCTGGCTTTGGCATTCAGCCGGCCTGCAATTTCTTTCAGTTTGTTTTCTACCTCAGTACCAAAATCCCCGACAACAAAAGCAATTTCTTCAATGCCTTCGCTGCAGACATTGGCGATGTTTTCCACCAAATGCTGAACGATGGGTTTTCCGGCTACGGGAATAAGCGGTTTGGGAATACTCAGTGTATGGGGACGCATGCGTTTGCCCATACCTGCCATGGGAACGATAATTTTCATAGCAATTAGTTTTTTCCGGTGTGTCCGAAACCGCCGGCACCGCGCACGGTTTCATTCAGTGATTCAACTTCAATCAATTCAGCTTGCTCATGGCGGGCAATCACCATCTGACAGATGCGCTCGCCGTTTTCTATGGTGTATGCCTTATTGGACAGATTGACCAGAATAACACCGATTTCGCCACGGTAATCGGCGTCAATTGTGCCGGGCGTGTTGAGCACGGTTATGCCATGTTTCAAAGACATGCCGCTGCGGGGGCGGATCTGAGCTTCACAGCCTTCCGGCAATTCGATGTAAAGACCGGTGGAGATGAGCCTGCGCTCCAGTGGTTCCAGTTTTACCGGGGCATCAATGTTTGCCCGTAAATCCATACCGGCAGACATATCGGTTTTGTATTCCGGTACGGGGTTCTTTGACGTGTTTACTATTTTTACCTGCATGTGTTGATGTTTTAAAAACCTGCAAAATACAACTTTCACTTTGCTTATGAAAACGAAATGCAGTGTTTTGGCAGGAGAGTTTGAAAATGTAGTGGCATTTTGGGGTATAGCGGGTAACAGGGGTAACTGTGATGTTCGTCCCGTCTATATTTCATTGATGTTACTGTAGATGAATGGGTGAGAGTCATTCTTTCAGGTAAAATATCGGTTCAGTTAATCTGATTATGAAATCGTGTTTTCGGTAAATTCTGCCTGTTGCAATTGTTTGACAGAGATATCTATATATTTCTGATTTGAAAACAAGCTCCTTTTTCTATTGCTCCAATTTTCAAGTTGTTCACTTATTACTTTTGTTTCAAATGAGTTTTCATTTGTTGAAATAAAATCGATTGATGATAGTAATTCAAGCGCAAAATCTGAATAAAAACCAGTCAGAAAATCGATGGTCTTTTTAGCAATATGATATAACTCTGGATTACTTTCAATGTGACTTTTAACAGTGACATAGCCATCTGACACCATAACCAGTGGTTCAAAAGGTCTTTTGTTCATGTCGTTAAAACCCATGATGTAGCTGCCATTTAACACATTTAATACAAATCGGACTTTGCCGGAATATGGACCATAAAAATAAGGAGTGTAATCAAGATTAAAGTGTTTTTTTGCTCCAAATCGTTGTAAAAAGTAACAGATCTTTTCACTTGAGAATTCTGAAACATATTCTCCATTTTTCACTAAATCATATAAAACATAAAGTAATAATGCCCTTGCATCGGTTAATTTCACTCTCTCTTTTTTTAACTGTTCTTTTATGTGTTGAGTAGGTTCATAAACTATTATTTCAGTTTCGAGATTGTCTAATTTTTGTTCAATAATTCGTTTTACTTTCCCCCAGTTTAAACCACCGTTTCCTGCTCCAAGCGGTGGTATTGCTATACTTTTAATATCATATTCTTTCAAAACACGAATTAAATCATCTAATCCCGACTCAATATAACTATACTCTGATGGTTTTCTCCAGTCTTTTTTCGTTGGAAAATTAATGATATATTTAATTCCTGAATTAAGATTTGAGTCTTTTACAACAAATAATTTCCCTGTCTTAATTTCATTTCGTTTGCAAGCTTCAACATATGCTTTGTAATTATTGTGATATGCTTTTTTGAATTGCAATGCAATGCCTTTTCCCATTACACCAACAGTGTTAACAGTATTGACTAGTGCTTCTGCACTACTTTCCAGAATGTTTCCTGTAACATATTTTATCATAATCGCAGGTATTTAATAATATGCTTTTGGAATAATCTTAATTTTATCTTCAGATATTCCAAATGACACTAATTTATTTTTAGCAATTTCGTTAAAACAACCAAAACCTATAATAAAGTCTGGAGGTAAATCTTTTGCAACTAAAAATTCTGCTTGTTTTTTTCTTTTGGTGTTTAAACTATCATTTCCTCCCCAGTAAGAAGCCTTTACAGCACCCCAGTCAACAATATCATTAAGCTTATGAATTTGTGTGGCATCATAAAAAGATGTTAGCATATCCGTTGCATGTCCATCTGTGAAGAAAAAGCCAATATTTGACGAAATTATTTTATTTAATGAACATGCTAAATAAACAATATTCGCTGCAGGCGTCGGGTCTTCTACAAAATTTCCTCCATTTTGAGCTACATAAAGCATTGGCATTCGAACTCCAAAGTAAAATGGAATATAATCCCCCAATTTAATTGAAGTTAACTTGGTGTTTGGATTTAATTCGCCATTGTTGATATCTACAGTCTTTTTATTGCGGGTATCAATGAGGCTAAGATCTCCGATGTTTTTGTAAGCAGGATTTTTATTATGAGAATCTTTTTGTGTAATGCCATATTGAAGAATATGTGGAATATTCTCTATGTGAGTAATGCTGTATAGTTTAACATTATCCAAATCCACGACTTCTTAAATATGCTTACTTTTCAAATATAAATGAAATTAACAAACACTTAGAATAAAAAAACTTCGTCAACAGATTTTTTTTCATGTTTGATAATGACATGCAACTGTGCCTACAGGCTTTGATATTATATAAGTCCTAAATATAGCATTTTCTCCGATGTTTTCAAAACTGCTGTTGGTTTTAAATATGAGGCGTGGGCTATAATGCCCAATTCTTCTGCATAAAACCCGGGAATAGCGATGGTACGGAGACCATTGATTACAAGCGAGAATAACCGTCACGTTCTTTTAATTAATAAGAAGATAGCTGCCTGCTTTGCACATGCATTTAATGTATTCATGCTTGATCTTATGTCAAACCTTCTGTCTGAAGTAGCTGCTGTTCCCTAAAAAAGCCACATTTTACCCACATTTTTCACATTGTCATAGTAAATGTCCTACCTGCATTCGTCGTATTGTGAGCAAAACGCGGTAAATTTGTTGAAATCAAAACCAATGGGGACATATACATTTTTGTTTAGCAGAATACATACGAAAAATGTTTATCCCATTCATTTATGCAATGATAAAAAGGGTTCCATTGGAACGATTTGATTTATGGAGCACTTAGGATTTAATGTATCACCAACAATAAAAAAATGCTTTTTATGAAAAAACAACTGATTATTGCTATCTTATTGAGCATATTGGCTTTAAATAGCTATTCGCAGATTTTTGAAAAACAAGGAGCCGGAGTAACAATCATTGTTCACGGATGGAACCCCGACGATTCACAGCCGGCATGGATGCAGGTTATGGCTGATTCCATAATTGCCCGCAGCGGTGGTTTAGGACATGTTGCAAACATCACGCTTACCGGAACGCAGGGCAACCTTACAGCAACCTGCAACGATTGGGCTTTTGATCTTGTGAACCAGGATCACGCCGAAATTGTGGTGCTAATAAACTGGACAGATGTCGCTAATCACATCAATACAGGTGTTACAGCACAAGAAGTTGCTGCATCTGTTGCCCCGAAGTTGTACAACGGACAAAACGGGGAGCCCGCCTTGTCTGAATTGCCCATACATCTCATCGGTCATAGCCGTGGTGGAGGGATGGTATTTGAGATTGCCAGATTGCTCGGGAATGAAGGTGTTGAAGTTGAACACCTGACTGCCCTTGACCCACATCCGCTTAGCTCAGCCGACCCACAAGGTTTAGCCCCTCCAATGGGCCCGGGAGAAACGATTGACAGCACAATAAGTGTTTATGAAAATATTTTGTTTGCCGATGTTTTATATCAAAACATTGAATATCCGGAAGGCGAATACGTCAGTGGTGCATACAATAGACTCTGGACATCTCTTCCAGGTGGATATCACAACGAAACCGGATACACTTATAATATTGTCGGTACAGATTACGACTTTTCCGACCATTTAAACATAATCCTTGCCTATCATGCAACAATCGACCTGGCAACGCCGGCTTCCAACGGCGAAGCCACAATGACACAAACCGAACGTGATGACTGGTTTAATGCATACGAAAATGAAGGCGAAAACACAGGATTTAAATACAGCCGTCAGATTTTAGGCGACCGGAAAAGCACGGATATCCCGGTTGTCGGGGGCGACGCAATTATCGACGGGTTTCACGATGATGCGCTGCTTGGCGGAAACGGAACCCGCCAGAATCTGAACTGGACAAGTGCTGTTTGGCCCAATATACTTGAAATTACAATGAGTAAAAACAGCGCGGCACTCACGCCAGGAAATCATGTCTTAGAAGAAGGTGATGCACTCGACATTGAGTTGCTTTTCAGAAGCTATGCCAATGCAGGCACAATCACGCTCTTTATTGATTCAGACAGAAATCCGTACAATAACAACGATACACAAATCGGGACACTAAATACAAGTGCTACAGGTTCTGTAGTTGCTGAAATTTCAGATAACTGGACAGTTGCCGGCCTTACAGAAGGGGAAAAGTATTACATCTATGGAGAAATAGACGACAACACAAGACAACGATTCTTGTATGCTCCCTTTGAATTCGAGTACCAAATACCGACCATTCATGATCTTAGTGTAACAGAGATTTTAAAGCCGGTTAAAAACTTTGAAAACAGCCATGTTACAATTGAAATAACCAATAATGGCAATCAAAATGAAAGTGATTTCCCGGTAAGTTATACTGCTAATGCCGATACCATAACCGAAACCTATACGGGAACAATTGCTCCGGGCGATTCAGCTCAATACAGTTTTAATCAGACAATTGATTTGTCGACTGAAGATATCTATCCTATGACAGCAAAAACCGAACTCGCGAGCGATGACAGTACAGATAATGATGAATTCTCAACGCAGGTGAATACTTATGTGAATCCAAATACCATGTTTTTACTTTACGATGATTACATCGCTGTTCCAGATAATCCCGCGCTTAATTTTACCGGTGATTTTACCATAGAAACCTGGTTTTATGCCCATTCAACAAAAGCTCCGGGGAAAGTTGTTTCAAAACATGGCAATGACGGAACAACCCGAAGCGGTTATGCCATAGAATATGACGGCTCAAACATAAGAGCGGTAATCGGAGTAGGTGCAAGCTGGGCATCCATAGCGGCTCCGGTAAATCCTGACCAATGGCATCATGTCGCTATGGTATATAGTTACGGCGTATTAAACATGTATCTAGACGGTGTTTCGCAGATGGGAACGGCAAGCGGTACAATGATAAACAATGATTTGGATTTATACATAGGTGCTTCGCAACAATATGGCGATAATTGGACAGGATATATCGAAGAAGTCAGAATATGGAATGATGCCAGAACAGGAAGCGAAATTCTGGATAATATGAATTCAGAAATTAACCCGCAATCTGATAACCTTTTGGCTTATTATGATTTCAACCGGGGAATTCCCGAAGGGGATAATACTGCGATTGAGTATTTGCCCGATATGACCGATAACAATTTTCACGGTAGTATGCATAACTTTGCATTGCAAGCTGGTTTGGCGGACGGCAATTTCTTTGAAGACTGTGGTTTGGATTTGGCTAAGCCGGTTCCTGATCAGGAAAGCATAGAAACAGTAAGCGGTGAGTGTTCGGCAAGCGTAACTGATACACCTACAGCTACCGATAATTGTGCCGGAACAATCACTGGAACCACCACCGACCCGCTTACATACACAGCACAAGGAATACATACCCTTACCTGGTCGTATGATGACGGCAACGGGAACATCTCTACCCAAACTCAGGATGTGGTGATTGATGATTTATCCGATCCGGTTCCTGATCTTGACACACTTCCTGATATCACAGCCGTATGTGAGGTAACATCACTCACAGCTCCGAC
>JBNJGS010000019.1:24372-42586 GCA_051747965.1 Bacteroidota bacterium | reverse complement strand
AATGCTTACACTTGTACTTACCGCAATTGCTGCTTACCTGCTGGGGTCTTTCAACGCCGCCTACTGGCTGGGACGCTGGTTTAAGGGCATTGATGTGCGCGAACACGGAAGCAAAAACGCCGGTGCTACAAACCTGTTGCGTGTTGCCGGATGGAAGCTGGCCCTACCTGCCTTTTTCATTGATATCGGCAAGGCTTTTGTTGCTACTTCCCTGGCTGTTCTGCAAACAATCTGGCTTCCGGATGGTGAAATGTTTATTGTCTGGCAAATAAGTCTGGGTATGCTGGCGGTAATTGGTCACCTGTTTCCCGTTTATATCGGCTTTCGGGGTGGCAAAGGGGTGGCCAGCCTGCTTGGTGTGGTGCTGGCCATACATGCGCCTGCAGCCCTGTGCGCCCTCGCTGTGTTTGTGCTGGTACTTATCAGCACCAGGATTGTCAGCATTTCATCGGTATCAGCCGGATTATCTTTCCCTGTTTTTATCATTTTCCTTTTCGGTGAATCACAGATCGTGTTGCTGAGTTTTTCTGTGATTGCCGCCATCCTACTCTTAATAACACACAAAAGAAACCTTAAAAGATTGTTAAGCGGCCAGGAAAAACGCATACGGTTCAAATAATTTGATTTAATTTACCGCAGATTGTGCTGCTGTTTTGCAGCAAAGTGCTGTTTGGACTGATTTTTTTACAAAATATTTTACTATGAAACATTCTACAATTTTATCGGTTATCATAGCGGTAATAGCAGGTTCTGTCCTGTTAATATCATGTGATTCAAAAGAAAACAATGCAATGGAAGAAAAAGCAATTGTTCAGGAAGATCTCGATACCAGTGTATCACCGGCTGAGGATTTTTACCAGTATGCAACTGGTGGATGGCAGAAAAACAACCCACTGCCTGAAGAAGAAAGCCGGTTTGGCTCATTTGATCAACTGGCTAAGCGTACAAGCAATAAGGTGAAAACACTGATTGAAGACCTGGCTGAAACAGAAAGCGAAAAGGGAAGTATGGAATGGAAAATCGGCACTTATTATGCTGTGGGTATGGATACGGCAGCCATTGATGCAATGGGTATTGCCCCGATAGGTGAAGATCTCAGCCGGGTGGAAAACATTGAAAGCAAAGAAGATGTTATCAAACAGGCAGCCTATAACAACAGGATTGGCCTGTCCGGGCTTTTCTATCTGTTTGGCGGAGCCGATGCCGATAACGCCGATATGAAAATTGCGCAGATTCATCAGGGAGGCCTGGGGTTGCCCGATCGCGATTATTACACCAGCGATGATGCCCGCAGTCAGGATATACGCAGAGAATATGTTCGCTACATGACCAACATGCTGGTCTTGCTTGGTGATGAGGCGGATGAAGCAGAAGAAAAAGCCGGTATGATTATGGATCTTGAAACCCGTCTGGCAGAAAAGTCCATGACACGTCTTGAGCAGCGTAATCCCCACGCTACCAACAATAAAATGCAGCTAGCTGACTTGGACGAGTTATCCGGAACTTTTGACTTCCCCTTGTATTTTACAGAAGTCGGTTTGCCGGAGCCTGGTGTGATTAACGTGCGTCAGCCGGAGTTTTTTAAAGAACTTGGTAAGGTGATTGATGATGTTTCCGTAGAGGACTGGAAAACATATTTTCGCTGGAAACTCATCAACAGTACCGCCGGCATGCTGAGTTCCGATTTTGATAATCTGAGGTTTGAATTTTACGGAAAATACCTGCGCGGGCAGGAAAAGCAAAAGCCACGCTGGCGCCGGATGGTTTCTTCCACCAATGGTGCATTGGGAGAAGCTGTCGGTCAGAAGTTTGTTGAAAAACACTTTCCGCCGGAAGCCAAAGAGCGTATGGTGGAACTGGTTGCCAATCTGCAGGATGCATTCAAACAACGCATGAAAAATTCTACATGGATGAGTGAAGGAACCCAGGAAAAAGCCATTGATAAACTGGAAAGTATGCGTGTGAAAATCGGATATCCCGACAAATGGCGCGATTATACCGGTCTTGAAGTTAGCGAAGATTCTTACGTGCAGAATGTAATCAATTCCAATGTTTTTGATTTTGAATATATGCTGAGCAAAATTGGCAAACCTGTTGATAAAGATGAGTGGCATATGAATCCACAGACTGTGAATGCGTACTATTCTCCCACCACCAATGAAATATGTTTTCCTGCAGGAATCCTCCAGCCGCCATTTTTCTATCTGAATGCTGATGATGCAGTGAATTACGGTGCCATCGGTATGGTGATTGCTCACGAGATGACACATGGCTTTGATGATAAAGGCCGTTTGTTCAACAAAGAAGGAAACCTGGAAGAATGGTGGACAGAAAAGGATGCTACACGCTTTGATGAGGAAGCTCAGATTCTGGTTGATCGTTACAATGAAATACTTGTGCTGGACACTGTGCCTGCAGACGGAGAGCTGTCACTTGGCGAAAATATTGCCGATTTCGGGGGACTGAGCATTGCTTATACTGCATTCCGAAATAGCCTGGATGGACAAGAGGAACCTGAAAAGATTGATGGTTTTAGCGCTGATCAGCGATTTTTCCTGGCCTATGCCAAAGTATGGGCACAAAACATCACAGATCAGGAAATTCTTCGTCGTACCAAAGAAGATGTACATTCACTGGGCAAATGGCGCGTTAACGGTCAGTTGGTTGGTATGCCTGCTTTTCACGAGGCCTTTGATGTAAAAGAAGGAGACGCCATGTATCTGCCCGAAGAGGAGTGGACTTACGTCTGGTAAAAAACAACAGGCATTTTAGCAGGAAGAAAAGAAAAAAGGCACTCTCCGGAGCGCCTTTTTCTTTTTCACTTTACAGTGTTTTCATGTATCTGTTTTTTGTGGCTGAATCTTATTTTCGATTAACTGTAACGGTTTTGTCAAAGCCGATTTTTTCCGGATCATCAATCCTGGGAATCAGTATCCATTTATTTACGTGATTCAGGCGTTTACACAATCCAATTTGTGTGATTCCGGTTTTTACCTGATATGTTCCGTCAGGCAGGCTGTAAATATGTATTTCAACATCAGGATTTTCGCATCCTGCAACACCATAATGGAGGCCAATCAGGCTGTGCTTGTCAAAATCGATCTCAGGAAGATGGTAAGTGTCACAGTCCGGGTGGAGAGAACGCTTTTCCAGCAGCTTTTGATAATCAGTGTCTGAAAGTATGAGCTGTTCTTCAAGGGTACTCTGTATGCATTTTATATCAATCTCCTGATACTCAATCTCCTCTTTATCCTGACTTTTGGCCGGATAGAGCAATGGAATTATAGCGATAAGCAAGATGACTTTCATGATGTTTGAATTTAGGTTTACAAACAAAGATATAACAAAAGCGGTGCCAAACGAAGGGTGATGATAAATTTAAACTTGTTGAAAAAGGGAACTCAGACTTTTGCCTGCAAATTTCTGCTATTTGAAGATGGAAAAAAGCAGCGGTATGAACAAAAAAAGGAGAACCGTATGTGATTCTCCTTTTGTTCTCTGGTGCCCCGGGCCGGACTCGAACCGGCACGGTCATGAATGACCACGGGATTTTAAGTCCAGCGCGTCTACCAATTCCGCCACCAGGGCCACCTTAAAAAATGTCAAAAAAAAAGAGCGGGAGACGGGATTCGAACCCGCGACCCCGACCTTGGCAAGGTCGTGCTCTACCACTGAGCTACTCCCGCGTTTCCGCTCTTTTATCATTGCGGATTGCAAAGATAGAGCATTTTTTAAAAATGCAAAAGTTTTCGTTAAAAAAAATGCATTATTTTTGCTTGTAAAGCTGATGTAGCTTGCTATCTTTGTGTTTATCAGTTTATTGATATTTATCGCTATGACAAAAGAAAAAGGTGAAAAATTGTATTATTCTATTGGCGAAGTTGCCGATATGTTTGCTGTGAATACTTCTCTGATTCGCTTCTGGGAAAAGGAGTTCAGTGTGATTAAACCGCACAAGAACAAACGCGGGCAACGGATGTTCACAAACAAGGATATTGAAAATTTTCATAAAATATATCATCTTGTCAAAGAGCGGGGTATGACACTGAACGGAGCAAAAAGTCTGATGAAAAATCAGCCGGAGACAACCGAAAATAAGTTCCAGGTGGTAAAAACACTGAAAGACATTCGTCAGAGACTTGTAAATCTTAAAGAAAATATTGAATAATATGGCATTGAAAATTAAGGATATTACAGATGCTTTGGAGACTTTTGCTCCATTGCAGTACCAGGAATCATATGACAATGCCGGCTTAATTGTTGGCAACAGTAATGCAGAGATTGAATCGGTTCTACTCACCATTGATGTCACTGAGGAAGTGATTGAAGAGGCAGTTCAACTTGGTGCAGGACTCATTGTAGCCCATCATCCCATCATTTTTAAAGGCCTGAAAAAGCTCACCGGTAGAAATTATGTTGAACGCAGTGTGATCCGGGCCATAAAATCTGATGTGGCGATTTATGCTGCGCACACCAACATGGATGCTGTCGCCAATGGTGTTAATCGCATACTGGCCGATAAGATCGGACTGGAGAATATTGCTGTTATGAACCCCCGCAGGGGTCTGCTGAAAAAAATACATGTATTTGTACCGTCAGAGCATGCCGATGCTGTGCGGGAGGCTGCATTTACTGCAGGAGCAGGACAAATTGGCGAGTATGATAATTGCTCATACAATACTGAAGGCAAAGGCAGCTTCAGAGCCGGAGAAGGCAGCAATCCTTATGTGGGCAGGAAAGGGGAAACCCACTTTGAAGAGGAAATCAGGATTGAAATGGTTTTTCCCGACCATATGCAGGCGGCCGTATTGAATGCTGTCCTGAAGGCTCATCCATATGAGGAGGTAGCCTATGATATATATACGCTGGACAATGCCTGGAATCAGGTGGGGATTGGCCTTGTGGGGGAACTTAAAAATCCCTGGAATCCCATGGATTTTATGACATCCCTGAAAAAAATACTGGGGCAGGCGCATCTGCGCTACACCAGGCCAGTGGGTAACGAAATCCGGCGGGTGGCTGTTTGTGGCGGCTCAGGATCATTTGCAATCCAACAGGCAAAAGCAGCTGGTGCCGACCTGATTCTTACGGCTGATGTGAAATATCATGAGTTTTTTGATGCAGATGATCAAATCATGATTGTGGATGCGGGGCATTATGAAACTGAACAGTTTACAAAAGAATTGTTTTCTGATGTTATTCAGAAAAATTTCCCTAACTTTGCAGTCCGTTTTTCAAATGTAAATACCAACCCTGTTAACTATTTTTAAATTATGACAACAAAGGGAAAAAACAACGATCCGGCTGACATGAGCATTGAAGAAAAGCTCGAAGCGCTTTATAAATTACAGAGAACAGATTCTGAAATTGATAACTTGAGGATTTTGCGTGGTGAATTGCCACTGGAGGTTCAGGATCTCGAAGATGCCCTGGCCGGTCTGCAAACCCGGATTGATAAGTTGGAATCAGATGTTGCTGAAATGAATGCCAGCATTACTGCTGAAAAGGAGAAAATTGCCAACGCCAAAGACCTTATCAAGAAGTATGAGGATCAGCAAAACAAGGTAAGAAATAATCGCGAGTACGAATCCCTGATGAAAGAGGTGGAGTACCAGAATCTGGAAATTGAGCTCAGTGAGAAGAAAATAAAAGAGCTGGAAGAAGGCATCAAAGCAAAAGAAGAGCTGATTGAGGCTTCCAAAGCAAAAACTGAGGAAACCAGGGCTGATCTGGAGCACAAAAAAGGAGAACTGGAAGAAATCACCAAAGAAAACGAAAAGGAAGAGAAAGATCTTGAGAAAAAATCTGAGGAGATTGCTTCCAATATCGAGCCCCGGTTGATTTCTGCTTACAGGCGGATTCGGTCAAATGCTCGTAACGGCCTTGCTGTTGTGCCTGTCGAGCGTGATGCCTGCGGAGGGTGTTTTAACAAAATACCACCGCAAAGACAAATGGATATTCGTAGCCGCAAAAAAATCATTGTATGCGAATTCTGTGGTCGGATTCTGGTTGATCCCAACCTGGATGAAGAAAAAGCAGCCGAAAATGCTGAAAAGAAAAAGGAGGAAGAAAAAAAATCTGCCAAAAAGAAAAAGACCACCAGAAAGCGGTCTGCCAAAAAATAAAACTTTCGCTAAAGATAAGATACAAAAAAGAGCTGATCACCAAAATGGTCAGCTCTTTTAATTTTATCATACCCTGGTCGGGCTTTATTGTTTTTCTTTATGTCGTCGGAGGCTGTCGGTAATCACTTCATCAAATATTTGGGATTCTGTCATTCTCATACATCTTATTTGTTTGGGAACAATGCTGTTTTTGCTGAGACCCGGAATGGTGTTTGCCTCTAAAAACCAGGGGATTCCGTGCTTGATGATGAAATCAATGCGTACCAGTCCATGAAAATTCAGTTTGTCATATATCATGGAAGCAAATTTCTGCACTGCTGCGGTTTCATCATCAGATATTCTCGCCGGTGTGATTTCGTCGGTGAGCTCTGGTGTGTATTTTGCATCATAATCGAAAAAATCACGCTTTGTATCTATTTCTGTTACAGGAAAGATATGTTCATTTACCGCAGTTTTCAATACCCCGCAACTGACTTCTGTCCCTTCGATAAAACTTTCAATAATTACCTGCCGGTCTTCTTTGAAAGCATGCATGATGGCAGGTTCAATGTCTTTTTCATGATATACTTTTGTTACACCAAAACTGGAGCCTGCTGTGTTGGGTTTAATGAACACCGGTAAACCAAGTTGTGTTGCAATGGCTGAAGGGGTTGGAATATCATGCTTTGTTACGACAATTTCGCTTGCCATAGGTACGTCGTAGTTTTTAAGATATGCTTTGCAGCGAATTTTGTCATAACTCAATGCTGAACCCAGAACGCCTGTAGTGGAGTATGGGATGTTCATGTTTTCAAAGTATCCTTGCAGCAGGCCGTCTTCGCCCTGTTTGCCATGTATAGCAATAACGGCGATATCGAAATTTATTTTTTGTCCTGCCTTATGGATGCTGAAATCATTTTTATCAACACCGGTTTCATCCTGCCCTCCCTTGTTGTAAATCCACGCGGGTCCATTGACATCTATCATGAAACTCGTGTATTTTTCCTTGTCCAGTGAATTGGCTATATTTTCTGCAGTTTGCAGGCTTATTACCCGCTCAGATGATGGCCCGCCGGCCATAATGGCAACATTGATCTTCATGCTCAGTTTTTTTTGCGGATTTTTAATTTCTGCCCCGCTCTCAGACTCGAGGCATTGTTGATATTGTTTAAGTGTAAAATATCAGAAGCAGATATTCCCGGGTATTTTTTGGCAATATCCCAGGGATTATCACCCTGCTGAACCGTATAGTATTCATAGTCCGGATCAATGGTTTCATTTTTTTGCCGACTGATGTCTGCGCTTGCGCCCGGGGTATTTTGTTTTTCTGAAGGGCTCATCCCATTTATTTTACTATAATAATCGTATTTGCCTTCAGGAACATATATAAGCAATTGTTTACCTGCCCTGATCCGGTTTGTATAAAGGCCGTTCCAGGCTTTCAGCTGGCTCAATCTTACATCGTACCAGCTTGCAATCAATCCCAATGCATCACCTGATTTGATGGTGTAGGTGATTTTTTTTGTACCGGCAGGCTGACTAGCTGCCGGATAATGTGAAGTGCTGCGTGCTGCCGGTTGGTAAGCAATTTTTTGTGGGTTGAGATATATGGAATCCTTATAAAGGTGAATGCTATCTTCCATGGCAATATAATCAGGAATGATTTCAATTGGCAGAATGAGATGTCTCGTTTTGTTTTTTGCAGGCACCAAATCACGTTTATACTGCGGGTTGAGGAACCTCAGCTCCTTAATATCTACATTCAGGCATTCTGCAATCTGGCCCAGGTGGATATCCTCTCTGAGCATAATGGTGTCTGTGGCGCGGGGAAGTTTCATGGTGTCGGCTCTGAAGCCGTGCTGCTCATGATATTCAAACAAATAATTGACTGCAATAAATGCCGGTACATAATTGCGTGTTTCCCGTGGCAGATAATTGTAGATATCCCAGAAATTTCCTGTTCCACCGGCCCTTCGGATTGCCCTGTTTACGTTCCCCGGTCCGCAATTGTAGGCTGCCAGTGCCAGCACCCAGTCGTTGTACATGCTGTCCAGGGCGTTCAGGTATTCGCAGGCAGCGTGGGTGGAACGTATTGGATCGCGGCGCTCATCCACGTAGGAGTTGATTTCCAGTCCGACAAATTTGCCGGTACGGTACATAAACTGCCAAAGTCCGGTAGCACCTACCCTGGATACAGCCTCCGGATTCAGTGCAGATTCAATGACAGCAAGGTATTTCATTTCATAGGGGATATTATGCTGGTCCATGATTTCCTCAAACATGGGGAAATAGTATTTTGAGAGGGCAAGCATCCTGGGTACCAGGTTGTGGGAGCGTCCCATGTAAAACTCAATATTTCTTTTCACTTCCGGGTTGTAGGAAAGGTCCACCGGGGAGTAGAGTTTTTCAATGCGGGCTTTGTATACGGAGTCGGGCAATTGTGTGATCAGGCTGTCCTTTTCAAAACTGCCTGTAATTATGCTGTCATAGCGAAAACAATAATGTTGGTTTGCCAGGCTGTCAAGTCTGTTTACCCAGGCCATTACATCTTTGGTTTTCAAACTGTCTGCCAGCTTTAGTTTGATGCTGTCATTGTCCGCCAGTGAGGTAGTTGACAGAAGTATTATCACAGAAAACAGTGTGGCTATGCTTCTCATAATCAAAAATTCAGGGTTAAACTCATTGCCATATCATGTCTGTATGGGCTTCTGATCGTATTCAGTCTGATGCTTAAATCGTCACTCACATCAAAATCACTGAGTGAGGCATCCACATTGGCATCAATTATCTGAAGCACATAAAAGACAGTGGCTCCGATAATATTCAGATCGCGATAACGCCGGTATCTGTCCATTTCATTCAGTAGAGCTTCATCGGATAATATCCCTGCAAATTCGTCTGTATTGTCATTCTCACGTTCCATCAGTGCAGTCTTAAAGCGCATAAATGTCTGTTGATGGTCAATGGCAAGATAGGTAAAAGCGCCCATTCCGGCATATACTATGGGAGCTTTCCAGTATTTGCGGTTGTATATTTGTCCGCTTCCCGGCAGGATGGCGGAATATAAGGTGGCTTTAAGCGGCGAACGTTTCAGGGATCGTTCATTTTCGGTGGTGTCGGCGGGCTCGGTGGTCTGGGTAAAAGCAGGCCTGCTTATGGCTGTTACCATAAGCAAAGCCGTCAGGTATGTTATGAATCTGTTCAAATTTTTATTTGTCTGTATTGTCCAGTGCAGCCACAATTTTTTCGAGCTGTTCATCATTATCAAACTGAATAACAATTTTGCCCTTGCCCTTGTTATTCCGGTTAAATTTAACTTCTGTATCAAAATAGTCTGACAAGTGTTTTTCCAGACTATTCCAGGCATCCGGATTTTTTTGTGTGGATTTCCGGGTCTTGTCTTTCTTGTTGTTATCTTCTTTTTTATCTGTGCTGTTCAGCTCTTTGACAAATTCCTCTACTTTGCGTACAGAGAAACCGTATTTGAGTATTTGATTGAATACCATCAACTGGGTTTCTTCATCCTTAAGATTAATCAGTGCCCGGGCGTGGCCCATGCTGATTTTGTGTTCTCTGATGCCCAGTTGTACTTCCGGTGGTAGTTTTAGCAAACGGATGTAATTGGAGATTGTTGAGCGTTTTTTGCCAATTCTGTCGCTGAGTTTCTCTTGTGTCAGCTTGCATTCCTCCATCAGTCGTTCATAGGAAATTGCGATTTCCATGGCATCCAGATTTTCACGCTGGATGTTTTCTACCAGAGCCATTTCCAGCAGACCCTGGTCGTCTGCAGTGCGAACATATGCAGGTACTGATTTCAGGCCTGCCATTTGTGCAGCCCTAAGTCGTCTCTCACCTGATATTAGCTGGAATTTATCCTCTTTCAGGCTGACTGTAATGGGCTGAATGATTCCCAGCTCTTTGATGGATGTGGATAATTCCTGTAAAGCCTCTTCATCAAATTGTTTCCTGGGCTGAAACGGGTTGGCTTCAATTTTTTCCAGCGGAATCTCGTTGACAGCATCGCGTTTGATTCTGCCGTTGTTGGTATCAGTTTCAATCAGAGCACCCAGCCCTTTTCCTAATGCGTTTCTTTTTGCCATGATAATTAATCAAGTGTTTTGTCTTTGTCTGCTATCTCAGTGAGGTTGTTCCGCTGTAACAGTTCCCTGGCCAATGCAAGGTAGTTTTGTGCTCCTTTGGAATTTGCATCATAACTGAGTATAGACTGGCCAAATGATGGTGCTTCTCCCAGTTTGATGTTTCTAGCGATGATTGTTTCAAATACCATGTTTTCGAAATGTTTTTTGACCTCGTCTACAATTTGATGTGAGAGATTGTTACGTCCATCGAACATGGTTAGCAGGAATCCTTCAATGTCAAGCTCCTCATTGAGGTTTGACTGAACGATCCGTATGGTGTTGAGCAGTTTGCCCAGGCCTTCCAGTGCAAAATATTCACACTGGACGGGGATGATTACAGATTCGGCTGCAGTGAGTGCATTGACAGTGATTAATCCCAGAGAGGGAGAACAGTCGATAAGTACAAAATCATACTTTTCTTTGATGTCCTCCATCATGAGCCGCAGAATTTTTTCCCGGTTGGGTAGATCCAGCATTTCAATTTCGGCACCTACCAGGTCAATATGACTAGGCAACAAATCCAGATTCTCAAGTTCTGTTTTGAGTATGATATTCTCGGGGTCTTCCTGCTTAATCAGCATTTCATAAAGACCTGTCTGGATATTTTTGACATCAAAGCCAGTGCCACTGGTTGAATTTGCCTGAGGGTCTGCGTCAACAAGCAATACGGAATACTCGAGAGCTGCAAGACTTGCAGCCAGATTAATGGCTGTTGTTGTTTTTCCTACGCCACCTTTTTGGTTGGCAATTGCGATAACTTTTCCCATGCTATACTTTCTTTCAGATTCTCAAAAATAACATTATTCCACAAAACAAACAGTGATTTTTGCAATTATATATCCCAAACTTATCCACATCAGAGATGCCGTGTTTGCAGGTAGATTTTTTCCGGTTGAGACATTTGCAGCTTAAAATTCTTGTTTGCCAAAGCCCGCCTTGTCGTCCCGGCTGATCTGATAAGTTCTGTTGCCAGGCTTGCAGTTTGCATTAAAATGTTCAGTCAGAGCCTTTATCAAAGGTCTTGTTAATGCCTGTCCATACATGGCATCCCTGAGGTCATTTCTTTCTCCGAGAAAATCCATGAGTTCCTCTGTGTTTTTAATTTCCTCATTTATAAAACTATGCTCCAGGATAAACAAGGGTTGCCCCCTGAGTTTTATCACCCAGTTGTTTTTGTATGTGCCTGAGGTTTTACATGAACAGTTTTTGAAAGGATAATATACATCGTATATGCTGACACAACCCTCTGTGATAATCTTTCCGAAACACCAGAGGTTATATCCGGCTACTTCTTTGTCAAACCAGACAGCCTGGTAAGCATTGTCTTCTGTTATTACTTTCTCAATATATTCCGGACGTAAAATTCTTTTGTTTTTGTTGTCATCGCGGTATTTGATGAAAGTGGAGAATTTGCGTTTGCCGATTTTTACTTCTCCTTTGAAACTGTCACCTTCTTTGGGAATGACAGTGCCACTTTGCCATTTGGCAGCTGTTGCTGTCTCAGGCAAAGCCAGACAGCACAGGAGCATCAGTATTATGTATATCCGTAGTCTCAAATACGTTGTTTGATTTCCTTTTTAAGCTGAATCATTTGCAAAGCCGCAGCCGCAGCTTCGTCGCCTTTGTTGCCGTGTTTGCCGCCGGCGCGGTCAAGTGCCTGTTCCTGGTTGTTGGTTGTCAATACACCAAAAATGAAAGGAATGTTGTATTTTAGATTCAGCTCCCTGAGTCCGTCGGTAACACCGGCAGCCACAAAATCAAAGTGCTTTGTTTCGCCCTGAATTATGCATCCCAGACAAATTACTACGTTGACATCGGTGTAATCTGCCATGGTTTTGGCTGCACTGACCAGTTCAAAACTACCCGGAACAGCCTTGCTGATAATATTATCCCTGCTCATACCTGCTCGTGTCAGGGTATTGATGGCAGCATCACGCATGGCATGTGTGACATCCGGATTCCAATCAGCTGTTAAAATGCCGGCTTTCCAATGTTCGCTGCCTTCGTAATGTGGCAGCTGATTTTCTGAGAGATTTCGTTTTTCAGTAGACATAGTATTTGCAGATAGTAAAAAAGCATCGTCTCCGATGCTTTATATAACGTAAGTACAGAAACAAAATTATTCGTTGAGTTGTAATTTGGCACGCTCCTGGTATTTTTCTATTTCACGTTGTTCACGTGTGCCATACCAATCTTCTTCTATTGTATTATAAACAGTGAGTGCCTTGTCATACTCTCCCTGAATTTCCAGGCTGCGTCCTTTTTTCATCAGATATATCGGTGAAAGAAACTTGTTGTTTGCCAGTTTGGCAGCTTTGTCATAGGCTTTAACAGCATTTTTTGAATCGCCGGTTTCAAGATAGGCATCTCCAAGAAGTCCCTGAGCGTTGGCTCCAACCATCATGTCCTTTGATTTGAAATCTTTCAGATACTCAATGGCTGCATCAAATTCACCCAGGTTGAGGTAACAGATGCCTGCATAATATTTTGAAAGATTGGCGTAAGGTGTACCACCGTAATTGTCAATGATATCAAGAAAACCGTAATTAACTCCGTCTCCTTCAAGTGCCAGGCGGAATGAGTCTCTGGCAAAATGCCGTTCAGCTACAAAAGCTTCTGCAACCGCCTGCTCGGCTTTGGGTTGAATGATATAACGCTTATAACCGAAATAGCCAACCACCAAAAGTACAATGATGAGGATTGTATAGGTGATCGTTTTCTGGTGCTTCTCTATGAAAAGTTCAGTCCGGCTTAAAGCAGTTTCAACATTCTCAAGATTCTGATTACTCTCTGATTTTTTCTTCGCCATCATTTACAAGGTTTATCTTTTTACAGACGGCAAATGTAATGAATTTCTTAGAAAAAAGGAAAAGCCCTGATAAAATCTTTAGATAATAGGTTGATCCAGGCTTGCAACAGTTATTTAATGGTATTATTGGAAAGGATGCTCAAACAGATACGGGCGTTGGTTTTGTTATCCTGAATCTGTGGTGTGGATAAAAGAATAAGCAGCATACGGGTAACTGCCGGCATTATTGGTGGCAAAACATTTATAAGCAATCCAGTGTTGTCTTGAAAAGCGTAGTATTATGAAAATATTGCTTACAGGAGCCAGTGGATATATCGGAAGTCATTTGTTGCATGTCTTGCTTGAAGGCGGGCATGATGTGTATTGTGCTGGCAGAAGCCCGGTTAAGCTTGCTGACAGGTACAAAAACTGCCATTTTGTTGTTCATGATTTTTCCAAATCTGATGTTCTCCAGGACGTACCTGAAAATCTGGATGTGGCGTATTATCTAATGCATTCCATGAAAGGCAAGGTAAAGGGCTTTGATGAAATGGAGGCCCGTGTGGCTGAGAACTTTGTGAGGGCAGTTAATGCCTTGCATGTAACGCAGATTATTTACCTGAGCGGATTAACGCATACAAAGGATTTGTCACCACATTTTGAATCGCGTTACAAGGTTGAAGAAATCCTGAATACCTCAGAAATACCCTGTACTGTTGTTCAGGCTTCAATTATTATTGGATCCGGTTCTGCCAGCTTTGAAATCATCCGTGACCTGGTTGAGAAATTGCCGGTGATGATTGCACCAAAATGGCTGAAAACCCGTTCACAACCTGTGAGTATCAGGGATGTCGTGTACTATTTGGATACCTTAAAACTCCGTCGGGAATTTTTCGACCGCAGGCTGGAGGCAGCAGGCCCTGATGTGGTCAGTTATAAAGAACTCCTGTATGCTTATGCCAGGGTGCGGGGATTACGGCGATGGGTGATTATTGTACCGGTTATGACACCCCGCTTATCTTCTTACTGGCTGTATTTTGTGACGTCCACGGATTATGCTCTGGCTGTCAATCTGGTTGACAGCATGAAAATAGAATCTGTTTCTAAAAAAAACCGACTCAGTCGCCTCCTGGAACATGAACCACAGACCCTTACCGAAGCTTTGAATGCTGCTCTTCACGTAGAGCAGGGGGAACTTCCCGCTTACGCAGTGTATCGGGATAAGCGGCAGAAGTCTTTTCCTGAAAAAAACAAGGGGGTTGTGGAACGACGTATATTTGCGCTCGGTGGCGATAATGGATGGTATTATGCTAACTGGTTGTGGCGTTTAAGGGCCGGCATTGACCGTTTGCTGGGAGGAAAAGGCATGGGGGGCGGCCGTAACGTTTCTGAGCCCCTTCAGCCGGGAGATACCATAGATTTCTGGAGGGTCGGGGCTGCCAGTAAAAAGGAAGGGCGCCTGTTGCTTAAGGCCGAAATGAAATTACCGGGTGATGCCTGGCTTGAATTCCGGTTAAATAAAAGTGAAAACATCTTGTATCAAACGGCTGTGTTCAGACCTAAGGGCCTGATGGGACGTTTGTATTGGTTGCTTGTTTTGCCATTGCATGCTGTCATCTTTAGAGGATTAATTAAAAAACTGACAGAAAATTGATTCGATCAATCACAAAATTCTGTTTGCGGATATTTTGGAAACAGGGATAAATTTCTTAGTTTTACAGGATATAAACTAAAACTAAAACAACTATGAGAATTCTTAGCTTTCTTGTTTCATTGTTCCTCGTTGTAGGAATGACATCCTGTGGTGGCGGGGATGACAAATCTAATGACGCTACAGACAAAGACGAGCAAAAAGCCAGTATGAACGAGGCCAAATCCGATGATGCCAAAGAGTCTGCTGAAACCGGCAGTGTAACTGTTGACCTGACAGACATGAATGTTCCGCTGAAAATGACCGTACCAGAAGGCGTGGAAGTAAGCGATGGTATGATGATGGGAGAAATGAACGATGTGCAAAACTACAATTACGAGCTGAAAAAAGATGGCTGGATCATGGATGTTACCATGATAGATGAATCTCCTTATACCGATAAAAAAGGGTATGTAGAGGACTATAAGTCAATTGTGGAAAGTACTGACGGCTTTGAGGAAATTGTTGAGGAAGGTGAAAATGGATTTATTTACAAAACCAGCAATGAAGACGGGGAAGACTACAATTTTTATTATGTCAATTTCAAAGATGACAGAGCCATAGAATTTGAGGCTGGCCTGAAATTTACAAATTTTACTTTGGATGAAGTAAAATCAATGTACGAGGCTGCTAAATCTGCAGAATAATACTTGAACATAACAAAGTATTGCTTGAAAAAAAGAAGCCGTTTTTTAACGGCTTTTTTTTATGAAATAAACTCATGTATTTAAAAATATATTTAAAATCGTTAAAATACTTTTAAAATAAAAGAAGAAAGTGTAATAAGTATAATACAGGTATCCCTCAAATTTATTTTGCATTGACAGGAGCCTGATTCCTTTCAATAGTCGATTCACAGCCGTTTTATCTCCAGTCAACAGAATTGGTTAAAATTTTGTGTTCCGGAATTATTTTAATATATTTAGGTAGGTATTTGAAGCAAATTTGCTGAACAGGAGATTTTAGGAACACAGACCGAACATAATTTTACTACAGGGGGTAGTAATTCTCATAAGCTAAAATGTCTGAATATTGTCATTAGCACCAATTAATCTTTATTTAGACTTATATTGAAGCATCCGAACATGAAAATTCGGATGCTTCTTTATTATTATGCTTATCAGATTAGATACAAATAAAACAAGCCCGCATTTTGCGGGCTTGTTATTCATCGAACAAAGCAATATAGCAACACACTATATCCACTAAGCTTTTTTACATGGTATCCAGATGGGATTTTACCAATTCCGCTATCTCATCATGTTTCCCGTATAGCTCTTCGCTCAGGTTTTTGTCTTTATAGCTTTTCAGCTTTTCAATGACACTGTCGAGCATGCCTTTCGGGAAAATATTATTTTTCTCAAATACTTCACGGACTTTTTCCAGCTCTTCTGCGGATTCATAACATGATTCCGGAAGGGCTTTCAGTTGTTCCAGCTTTTCCTTATGTTCTTCGTCAAATATATTCACGTTTACATAAAGTTTTTCAGCAATATCAAGTGCGTCCGCTTTTTTCAGTCCGTATTCTGCAGCTACAATCAAGCCTGCCATATAGGCATACAAATCTGCAGAACCATCTCCACTCCTTATTTCAACAGTTTGCTTGTTCATTTGTTCAGCCGCAGCTTCTTTTTGTTGTGGATTGGCATCACGAATCATATCTGCACCGCCAAGCCATCCGAGTGGCACCCTGACAAGTACGGAACGGTTTCTGTCGCCCCAGCAAATGTTGGTCGGAGCTTCCTGGTGTGGTACAAGACGCAGGTAAGATGTAGGTATGGTATTTCCAAATGCAGTCAGACCTCCGGAGAGTTCCAGAATGCCCGCAATCATGCGTTTGGCATCGTCGCTGAGTTGATTGTTTTCTACCATCATGTTCTTACCGTCTTTCTCAAGCATCATGTGAATATGCAGTCCGCTTCCGGCTTTGCCCACTGTGATTTTGGGAGCCAGTGAAATGGTGAATCCATACTGGTACGACAATTTGCGAAGTATCCATTTGGCTATGACCAACTGGTCCACAGCATCTTCAGCCATGCAGGGCAGAAATTCCACCTCCTGCTGCTCGTAATACATGTCATCGGTGTGGAAATTCCCCACTTCTGAATGTCCGTACTTTATCTGGCCACCGCATTGAGCGATAAGATACATGGCTTCCCGCCTGAAATCTTCAAATTTCACGAAGGGGGCGGAAGCATGATAACCTTTCTGATCTAAGGCAGGATACATTTCTTCTTCATCACGTTCTGACATTACGTAATATTCCAGCTCTCCCAATGCAAGAAAATTCATTCCTGTGCTTTTGCGAAACTGCTCATGTGCCTTTTTTACCAAATATTCCGGGGCACTTTCCAGTGGCTTGCCTTCAGAAGTATAATATGAACACAAAATATCCAGGGTCGGGATTTCCTCAAAAGGATTTACAAATGCCGTTTTGTACCTTGGTATAACATACAAGTCACTGGACCCCGCATCGATATACGAGAACATGCTGCTGCCATCAATGCGCTCACCTGATGTTAAAATATTGCGGAGATGATCGACATTGTTGATGACAAAATTCAGCGTTTTAAGCTTCCCGTCCTCGGCTACATAGCGGAAATTTACCATCTCAATTTCATGAGCCTGAATAAATCTTATGATATCTTCACGGGTAAATTCCTCTGCATCTTTGTTTAAAAACCCAACCAACGGATTGGGATTCATTCCTTGTTCTTTTTCTACCATACTATTTATTATTTTAGCATCTCAAATATAAAAGTTAAATTTAGATAAAATATTTTCAGAATCAAAGTTTTTAAGCACTGGTGTTATGTTTTTTTCCCTGTCAAAAATTATGCGTTTTCTCATATCTCCGCTCTTCTGGATAGCCGCTGTTTTTGTCGTTTCTTTATTCGTTAAAAAATGGTATATCAAAAAGCGTTTACTTGTTATTTCCGGACTTATGTTTCTCTTCTTTACAAATACCTTCATTGCAGATGAATTTATGCGATGGTGGGAAAAGCCTGCTGTAAAACATACCGAAATGGACGTACCATATGATGTGGGCATTTTGTTGACAGGAATGTGTACCTGGGATGCAGAATTTCAGAGGATAAACTTTGAAAATAGCAGCGACAGGTTATTGCAAACCATGGAGCTTTATCAGCAGGGACTGATTAAGAAGATATTTATTTCAGGTGGCTCCGGGGATATACGGCAACCTGAGTTTCAGGAAGCTGCATTGTTGCATGATTATCTTGTGCGTGCAGGTATTCCGGATGAAGATGTGGCCTGGGAGGCAGAATCACGTAACACAGCAGAAAATTCCATCAAAACGGCACAGTATATGAACCCGGAAAGTACGGACAGCACTTTCTTGCTGATTACCAGTGCTTATCATATGCGCAGGGCGCAAGCCTGTTTTGAAAAGCAGGGATTTGAACTGGATACATACAGCACTGACCGGTTTACAGGCAAGCGTAAGTTTCATATTGATTACCTTCTCTTGCCA
>JBNJGS010000019.1:0-24272 GCA_051747965.1 Bacteroidota bacterium | reverse complement strand
ATGTATAAACTGAAAGGATATGTATAAACGATATTTGTTGATGATCATGCTGGCTGTTTCCTTTTCCTGCCAGGGACTGACGGAAGACAACAGCAGAGAAAGTAAGTCTGCAGAAAGCCGGAGCATCAACTGTGGTGCTGAGCAAACCGGACATTATGTGAATATACTCAGGAATAAAACCATTGGTGTAGTTGCCAATCATACCAGCCGGGTCGGAGAAGTGCATCTGGTGGATACATTGCTGGCCTTGGATCTCGACATCAGGAAGATATTTGCTCCCGAGCATGGCTTTCGGGGAACCGCTGATGCAGGTGAGCATGTAGAGGATGGAAAAGATGAAAAAACAGGTCTGCCGATAATTTCTCTCTATGGAAGCAATCGCAAACCAACTGCACGCCAACTCAATGGCCTGGATATTGTTTTGTTTGATATTCAGGATGTGGGAGCCAGGTTCTATACCTATATTTCCACACTGCATTATGTGATGGAAGCCTGTGCCGAATCTGATGTTTCAGTATTGATTCTGGACCGGCCCAATCCCAACATTGATGTGGTGGATGGCCCTGTCCTGGACACGAGCTACGCCTCTTTTGTTGGCATGCACCCGGTTCCGGTGGCTCACGGAATGACAATAGCCGAATATGCCCGCATGATCAATGGCGAAGGCTGGCTAACGGCCGGAATGAAATGTGATTTAAGCTGGGTTAAATGCGATAATTATTCCCGGAAAATGACTTACAGCTTGCCCGTGGCACCTTCTCCAAATCTGCCCAATCAACGCAGCATCCGTTTGTACCCTACATTGTGTTTTTTCGAAGCCACTAGCCTGAGTGTCGGCCGGGGTACGGATATGCAGTTTCAGATTGTGGGTCATCCGGCCCTGGAGGGAAAAGCAGGATTTAGCTTTATGCCTGTACCCAATGAAGGAGCCGCCCATCCCAAACACAAAAATGAAACATGTTATGGCTATGATCTGAGGGAGAATTCGCAGCGTTTCAGTTTTGAAGAAGGACAGCTTCAGATAGATTGGTTGCTGGATATATACCAGTCTTTTCCAAAATCAGTAACATTCTTTGAGCGACCCGGCTTTTTTGACAAACTGGCCGGCGGAAATTCCCTGCGTATGCAAATACAAGCCGGAGCAGATGCAGAAAGCATTCGCAAAAGCTGGCAGGATGATCTGAATGCATTTAAGGCCATGCGTGAATCGTATTTGCTTTACGAATAATGAAGGAAGGGTTTTAATCTTGCATGAAGGTGATTATAATATCGTCAGTTTGTGCGCTGCGAATAATGTATAGGTGATAAAATCCTTGCAGAAATTGTTGGGTTGAAGGAGCCGAGCCATTGCCACACCATAAATGCATGCTTCTGTTGATGCTATCGTTGACAAAGCGGTACTGGATTTCAGCATTTGCATTTGTCAGTTTGCTGGTATCTGATGTCTGTCCCGGCTGAAGCTGTTTATAGGTTAGCAGGGAAGGGTTTCCGGGAAAAAAGCGGAGTTGAATGGTGTCAAAGGATTGTTCGGTATTGTTGGTAATGGCTATAGATGCACGATAAACAGTGTCATCCTGACAGGCAGACAGGATGAACAGAAATCCAAACATGGCTATATAGGTGATTTGGCGTATCATGACACACAATGATTAACGGATTCAGGAACAAATTATTCCAAAAAAAAGGCCGCTCATTTTGAACGGCCTTTTGATTTCATGAAACATGATTTTACTTCACTTCTTCAAAATCAACGTCGGTAACTTCGTCATCGTCATCACCTTTGGATTTTGATTTATCTTGCTGTTCTGAGCCTTCCTGCGGACCTGCCTGTTCGCCACCCTGCTGTTGCTGACCGGCATTCTGGGCATTGTAAATGTCCTGAGATGCAGCCTGGAAGACAGTGTTGAGTTCTTCCATTGAGCTGTCAATGGCAGCAACATCCTGGTTTTTGTGAGCTTCTTTGAGCTTAGCCAGGGCATCTTCTATGGGTTTTTTCTTATCGGCAGGTATTTTATCTTCCACTTCTTTCAGTTGTTTTTCGGTCTGGAAGATCATCTGATCAGCTTTGTTGATTTTTTCAACCTTTTCTTTTTCCTGTTTATCTTGTTCGGCATTGGCTTCAGCCTCAGTCTTCATGCGGTTGATTTCATCCTCAGAGAGACCTGTAGAAGCTTCAATCCTGATACTTTGTTCTTTGCCTGTACCTTTGTCTTTGGCAGATACGTTGAGAATACCGTTGGCATCCAGATCAAAACTTACCTCAATCTGTGGTACTCCACGTGGTGCCGGCGGAATGCCGTCGAGGTGGAATCGTCCGATGGTTTTATTGTCTTTTGCCATGGGACGTTCGCCCTGCAGTACATGAATTTCCACTGATGGCTGATTGTCAGTTGCTGTAGTAAAGGTTTCTGATTTGTTTGTCGGGATGGTTGTGTTTGCTTCAATCAACCTGGTCATTACACCGCCCATGGTTTCAATACCAAGTGAAAGCGGGGTGACATCAAGTAAGAGTACATCTTTCACATCACCTGCAAGTACACCACCCTGGATAGCAGCACCTACGGCCACTACTTCGTCCGGGTTGACACCTTTGGAAGCATCTTTGCCGAAGAATTTTTTCACCTTGTCCTGAATAGCCGGGATACGTGTTGATCCGCCTACCAGCAGAACCTTGTCAATGTCAGAAGTTGACATACCTGCATCTTTCAATGCTGCCTGACATGGTTTCATGGTAGCTTCAATGAGAGAATCAGCGAGTTGTTCGAATTTTGATCTGCTCAGTGATTTCACGAGGTGTTTGGGCACTCCGTCAACAGGCATTATGTATGGCAGGTTGATTTCTGTGGAGCTTGAGCTTGAAAGCTCGATCTTTGCTTTCTCGGCTGCTTCTTTCAGGCGTTGCATTGCCATTGGATCATTGGAAAGATCGGCGCCTTCATCTTTTTTGAACTCTTCAACCAGCCACTGAATAACTACTTCATCAAAATCATCACCACCCAGATGGGTATCACCGTTGGTTGATTTCACTTCAAATACGCCATCTCCGAGTTCCAGAATGGAAATATCAAATGTACCACCACCCAGGTCAAATACTGCCACTTTCATGTCCTGATCTTTTTTGTCAAGACCATAGGCAAGTGAAGCAGCTGTTGGTTCATTGATGATACGCTTTACTTCAAGACCTGCAATTTCTCCGGCTTCTTTGGTTGCCTGACGCTGAGAGTCGTCAAAATAAGCAGGTACAGTAATTACTGCTTCAGTTACTTCCTGACCCAGATAATCCTCTGCAGTTTTTTTCATTTTCTGCAAAATCATGGCAGAAATTTCCTGCGGTGTATATTTTCGATCGTCAATTTGTACACGGGGAGTATCATTACCGCCATCTACAATTTTATACGGCATACGCTTAATCTCTTTTGTGAGATTGCTGTATTTTTCACCCATAAAACGTTTGATGGACGCAACAGTTTTTTGTGAATTTGTTATTGCCTGGCGTTTGGCCGGATCACCGATTTTTCTTTCACCATTTTCAACAAATGCCACAACCGATGGTGTGGTGCGTTTTCCTTCGCTGTTTGGGATTACAACCGGCTCATTCCCTTCCATTACAGAAACACATGAGTTGGTTGTTCCTAAGTCTATTCCAATTATTTTACCCATAATATTATTTTAAGATTTAAAAGTTTACAATTTTATGATTTCACCATTAGCATATCAATCATTATGCCATGGCCAAAATCAACAGGAATGGGGTAAAATTGTCATGTTTTTGTGTGATCCCCGGGAGGATTACAACAAACGGCTGACATTACGTCATCTTTGTGACTGGTAATACGGATTGTTTTGATTGGCAAAGTTCAGATGCGATGTGGCATCATTGGTGGAGAGTTCATTGATGGTTGCTGTAGTAACAGCATTGTACTTGGTTTGTGTAAATCTGGCAGCAAACAAACCAATCCCATTGTTTATGTTGGTGAAAAATGGTTTTTCCTGTACAACACCATCAGAAGGAGCATTGATTTCTGAATAAATTCTGAAATATTCATCAGCCGCATATAGGGTGAATGAAACAGAGTTTGGGTAACGTACGAGTCTTGTTACTCCTTCTTTCTCAGGCACCTGTTCAATCAATTTCTCAACAAATTTATCTACAGAAAAGGATAAAGGCAGTTCCTGTCCGGGATCAGAATATTCATTGACCGGCCATTCTATCTTTATGGGTTCAAGATTTTTTACAGTGTCACCGGATTCATTTACTTCAAGATAGTAAAACTTAAATATCATTTGATAGAGGTTCCCGTTTTCTCCGGTGATGTAATCGGCACTTACTTTTCCTGTATCGAAGCGGTCCATGGCAATTTGCCGAAAGGATGAAGGATTTTTTATGGAGGCACCACTGATCAGTTCAATTTCACTGGTACACTTTTCGTCTTTGCCGGGAACATCAACATTCAGTTCATATTTATAATTATCACCGGCGTTGTTGGTGGCTTCAATCTCTCCAACATAAACATACATTGTATTCCGGTCTGAGGCAAAATTGATTTCTCCCTCTTCTGTTTCTTCCGGTTTTGGAATTGTGTCTACTTCAACAAAATCAAGCCTTTTTACAATGTTGCCGTTCATCATTTGATTTACATAAACGGTGGCATGGTCATAAAACAGGGAATCGCTTTCTGCTGCCATGCTTTGGGCTGTGGCATCACCCAGAAATGCTTTGTTTACCTTAATGTAATGGACAGTGTCATTCTGATTCAGCAGTGCATAGACTACAGGAATGTTTTCCCATTCCGCATTTACTTCCAGTTCGTCATTGCATGCGGTAAAAGCCAGAAAAAGGCTGCTGATTATGATGATCGGTGTAAAATTCTTCATTTAATCAATGTTATTAAAAAAATATTGTCAAATTTGTAAAATGATACATTATCAAGAAAAGATAACGTTTCAAAATTAGACTTATTTTCTGATTTGCAAAAATAAAGCTATGTCAACATATCGAAATGTAAGACGCGTAACAACAAAAGTATTGCAGGCCATGAAGGAAAGTGATGATAAAATCGCTATGCTGACAGCCTATGATTATTCTATGGCACGCCTGCTGGATACTTCAAATATAGATGTAATTCTTGTCGGAGATTCTGCTTCCAATGTAATGGCGGGATATGAATCAACCCTGCCGATTACCCTGGACCATATGATATATCATGCAGCCAGTGTTGTGCGGGCTGTTAACAGGGCACTGGTGGTTGTTGACTTGCCTTTTGGCACATACCAGGGGAATTCTAAGCTTGCCCTGAAATCATCCATCCGCATCATGAAAGAAACCGGAGCCGCTGCCATAAAAATGGAGGGTGGAGCCGAAGTGGAGGAATCCATCAGGCGGATATTATCTGCAGGTGTACCTGTTATGGGACATCTTGGACTCACCCCACAGGCCATTCATAAATTCGGAACTTACGTGGTTCGTGCTACTGAAGAGGAAGAGGCTGAAAAACTGATTGAAGATGCTCATCTGCTGGAAGAGCTTGGTTGTTTTGCCATTGTACTTGAAAAAATCCCTTCAGAACTTGCTGCCCAACTGGCCAGGGAAATAAAAATTCCCATCATTGGTATAGGAGCGGGCTCACAGGTCGATGGTCAGGTACTGGTACTGCATGATATGCTGGGCATCACGCAGGAGTTCTCACCACGGTTTCTCAGACGATATCATGACTTATCAAAAGAAATAAAATCAGCTGTGTCAAAATATATTGAGGATGTAAAACGACTGGATTTTCCGAATGAAAATGAACAGTATTGATGGGAAATGAAAATAAGGGGCAATTTGATCCGGAAGTGCTGTATGAAGACAATCATCTGCTTGTGGTAAATAAACCCGCGGGGATGCTCGTTCAGGGTGATGATACCGGTGATCTTCCATTGATTGAACATTGCAAACAATATCTTAAAAGGAAATACAATAAACCCGGAAATGTGTTTATGGGACTTGTTCATCGTCTGGACAGACCTGTTGGCGGTGTTATTGTTCTGGCGAGAACAGGCAAGGCCCTGGCCAGGCTCAATAAACAGTTTAAAGATCAGCATCCTCAAAAAACATATCTGGCACTGGTGAAAAATAAACCACCCAAAACAAAAGACCGGCTCGTGGATTTTCTGAAAAAAAATCCAAAACAAAACAAGTCATACTCAGCCGATCCTAATGATAAAGATGCAAAGAAAGCTATTCTTGATTATGAAATTATTGGGCGGAGTGAGCAGTATTACCTGCTGAAAATCAATTTACTGACCGGCAGACATCATCAGATACGTTGTCAGCTTGCCCATATGGGTTGTCCTGTACGTGGCGATTTGAAGTATGGATTTCCACGATCAAATCCGGATGGAAATATTTCACTGCATGCACGAAGCATCACCATAAGCCATCCTGTCAGGAAAGAAAGCATGAACTTTACGGCAGAATTGCCCCGGGAAAAAGTCTGGCAGTTATTCCGGAATACTGTCAAGGATTGCGATTAAGGAATCATCTGGTCTGATCAGAAGTTTCTTGTCTTTCAAAAAAGAGTATCCCAGGATGCCGTCAAAGGCGGGATTGGGATCCGAAATGCTTCGCCTGTCCGGGACCTGCCATGTTTGCGTGGCAATCATGATTTCTGATAAGGCACAATCCGGATTAAAAACAACAAAGAGCGTTGATTCCGGATTAAGTAAAAATGTCATGTCTAAGTCAGCCATCTTCACCGGTATCAGGATTTTATCATCATGATAAACCTGGTATTCTACAAATTCCATTTTTTCCGACCAGGGAAAATAATCAGCAATTTGGATGCAGCCACCTTTGAAATCTATCAGCAAATCCCTGCCTTTGAAAAAGTCCAGGGATATCTCCCCGGCAATGCTGTCAGGTTCATTGCCTGTTCTCTTGCTGACCTGAAACTCTACCGGGCCAAAACCTATTTCACCCAATTTGCCGCTGACATTATCAACAATTATCATTGAAGTATCTTTGCTTTTCAGCTCACCTACGGTATCTGCAAAATCATGATAAATAGAGTGCCTGCCCAGGCCGTTGTTTAAGCTCAAATAGGATTTCCGCGTGCATGGCCTTTCAAATTCTACAGGGATGATGATTTTAGAATGCTTGTGATAATAATCTCCCAGGCTGTCGCTTTTCCAGAGAAAGGCAGCTTCTTTTATGTCAGTAGGTTCTGGCTTATTTTTGTTTTCAGGATGCTGACAAGCGAAGAATGCCAGAGAGATTATGAAAATTATTTTTGTAGTTTTCATAGTACTGGAGTTTATTCAAATATACGTTTTTTTTGATTACAGGTTGTAATTTAATGCTGCCCGGGGATATTTTTTTTAAGTTTGTATATCCAAAATGCCGGAGAAATTGAGCAAATATATTGTCTTAGCACTGATGATTGTATTATCAGGCATAAGTTCCAAAGTGATGTCACAGCGCTATGTAAGCAGGGTGTTTGATGAGCAGGAAAGCATTACAGATGTGACCTATGCCACGGGAGAAACTTACCTGGGGATTCGCAGAGAGTTGCAGTTTGATTTTCATGCTCCTGCCGGTGATACTTTGTCAGACAGGCCGCTTGTGATTACGGTTTTTGGTGGCTCTTTTCTTGTTGGCAACCGCCGATGGATTGATATGCAGGCATATGCAGACAGTCTCACATCATACGGCTATACAGTTGCATCTGTGGATTATCGTCTGGGATACAATCCGGTTTCCGGGGAAAGTCTGATAAGGGCAGCATACAGAGCTTCCCAGGATGTGAATGCAGCCATTCGCTACTTTAAAGCCAGGCATGAAACATATGGCATAGATACCAATCATATTTATTTGCTCGGTAATTCTGCCGGGAGTATTGCATCCCTGACAGCAGCATTTCTTGAGGAGGAGGAGCGGCCCGCCGAAACTTATGCTGACCATATTCATCCGGATCTGCAGTGCATTGACTGTAATGGTAATCATCAGCATCACCTCAGCGATGTTGCAGGAGTGATTTCACACTGGGGCGGTCTGACTGAAATGCATTTTATTGACAGATGGAATCAAACTCCGGTATGCTTTATCCATGGGCAGGATGATTCCACGGTACCATATGATATCGGGCCGGCTTATAATATTGATCTGTTGCCGGTGTTATATGGTTCGGAGTACCTTTCAGCAAGACTTGACAGTTTGGATATTTATAATGAACTGCACTTATTTGAGGAAGAGGACCACTGTTTTTACCTGGAAAAAAACCAACTCAGGCTGAAGCCGGATGAGTTCACTCAATGCCTGCATATTACCATTGATTTTCTTGCCAGGATGAATCCTGCAGTGAAACATCCATCCCTGTTGCCGGGCGCAGCGTGCAGCATTGATGCTAAGAAAGAGCTGAGCCTTCATCCGGAATTGTTGCTTATTCCGGAGAAGTCTGACAATGCGAATTTGTATCAGATACTGTCTCCGGAAACTGTGGTACTCAGGGAAGGAAAGCTTGCTGTTGTGCAGGATGCCATCCGCATTGGCCACTTGCCTCCCGGTGTATATATGCTTGTTTTATATGATGATCAGCAAAGGTATTATTTCCCGTTTGACAGGAAATGAGTGGTTTTAGCTTTCCTCATCATTGTTTTTCAGCCTGCCACGTTCCATGATGCTGGCATTGAGTTCAAAACCAATAATAACAGCGAAACTCATGATGTAAATCCAGATCAGCACAATGATGATTGTACCAATGGATCCGTAGAGTTTATTGTATTGTCCGAAATTATTGACAAAGAATGAAAAGCCATATGATGAAATGACCATCAGAAGCGTTGCCAGTGTAGCTCCGGGTGAAATAAACTTAAATCTGCCGCGTCGGGCGGGAGCCAGATAATAAATAAATGACGTACTGAAGAAAAACAATGCCAGGATGATGATTACCCGGATTGCGAGAAATACATACCAGAGTAGTTTTGAATCATCAAAGAATTTCTCGTACAGGGATTCATTGATTGTCAGCAGTGCGATGGTAATTGTGATCAGGAAAAACTGTATAAAAACCAAAAGAATAGATACCAGCCTGCGCGTCCACCATTTTCTGTACTCTATGGAATGGTATGAGTTGTTAAAAGCCCTGATCAGTGAAATTACACCATTGGAAGCTACAAAGAGGGCAAAGAAAAATGTGATAGACAAGAGGGACCCCCTTTGTTTTGTGATAATATCCACAATGGTGTCTTCCAGGGTTGCAAAAGCATTATCAGGAAGAAAAGTTTCCAGCAGGTTTAACAATGATTCCTGGAAGTTTTCAATAGGAACATAGGGAATGAGTGTGAACAAAAAGATGATTGCCGGGAAAATTGATAAAAATGCAGAGAAGGCTACGCTGGCGGCTCTTTGTCCTACAGAGCCTTTTTGTATCCCCCGCATAAAAAACTTTCCAATATCGTAAATAGGATATTTGTCAAAGCCCGGCAGGGAGAATCGTTTTGCTTTATCTTTAAGCCATAGTCTCAGATACCGAAGTTTCTTCATTGATTATACTACGTAAAGAGAAATGTCCAGGCTTTTGATGTGGTGTGTAAGTGACCCCACAGATATATAATCCACACCGGTTTCAGCATATGCTCTGAGGTTTTTCAATGTAATCCCACCTGAGCTTTCGAGTTCGATGCGTTTGTTGACATGCTTTACGGCCTGCCTGGTATCTTCAACAGTGAAATTGTCAAGCATAACCCTGTCAACCTTTTCAGATTCCAGGACTTGCTCAAGTTCTTCAAAGTTTCTTACTTCAATTTCAATGGGTATATCGATTTCTTTCTTTTTCAGGTAAGCTTTAGCCATGTTTATTGCTTCACAGATACCTCCGGCAAAATCAATGTGGTTGTCTTTCAGCATGATCATGTCATATAGCCCCATCCTGTGATTTTTACCACCTCCAATTCTCACTGCCTCCTTCTCAAGCAGGCGCATTCCGGGGGTTGTTTTTCTGGTATCAAGGATTTGGGCATTTGTTCCGTGAATAGCATCTGTATATTCTCTGGTTTTTGTGGCTATGCCACTCATTCGTTGCAGAAAATTCAACACTACGCGTTCTGCTGTCAGGATGTTGCGCTTATTACCTGAGATGGTCAGTATTTCATCTCCCGGGCCAATGGTGTCCCCATCAACGAGATAGGTTTCCACTTTGATGTTTTTATCATAGGCCGCAAAAACAGCCTTTGCAACTTCTACACCAGCCAAAACGCCAGATTCTTTGGCAAATATTCTGGCATTTCCTTTTTCATTTCCGTTAAAACAAGCAATTGATGAATGGTCTCCTTCACCTAAATCTTCTCTCATCGCAAGCTGAATGATTTCATTCAGGTAGTCTTCGTAATTCATTATTCCTCCTGTATTCTTAATTGATGTATCAGTGGCTCCTTATCTCTCATTTTGACAAGGAAGTTTATTCTGTATTTTCCTGATTTTGTTTCCAGGGTACCAATGGCATATTTTACTTTTTCGCTGCCACCCTGATGCAAAACAGAAAAGGATTCCGGCCTGTTTTTGTTGAAAAAATCTTTTAGAATCTGTGTAGCCTGGGCTTTGCTGTAAATGCCTTCCTCGTCCATCAGGATTAATTCTACCGATTCGTTGAAATAATCGCTGAGGTTTTCAACATTACCAAGTTCGATGGCTTTAAATATCTTTACCGGAATATCAAAGGCGGGTGCAGCTTTTGCAGTGATGCCTGTGCCAAGAATGCAAAGTATGAAGATGAGATTTTTGACCTTTTTCATGTTCGCTTAAATTAGTTACTTTATACCCAGCAAAAATTAAACCAAAGCAGTGTAACTACTGTCCGGATTTGTACAAAGTTAATGAATATTTTATGAAAATAAAGCTTATCTTCATCGGGAAAACAGAAAAGAAACAATTACAACCCATACTTTCCATGTACTTGAAGCGCCTGCAGCGTTATGCCCGGATTGAAACAATTGAGATATCCGATATCAAAAAAAGAGGGGCTTTGCGGGAAGAGGAGGTAAAAGAACAAGAAGGCATGAAAATCCTGGATAAGACAGAAAACAGTGATTACCTTATCCTGCTGGATGAAAACGGCGTATCAATGAGCTCTGTGGAATTTGCCGGTTTTATTGAAAAGCTGCAGCTAAGAGCTGTACGGCAGGTTGTTTTTGTTGTAGGTGGAGCCTGGGGGTTCTCAAAAGCAGTCTATCAACGTGCCGATAAGAAGATATCACTGAGCAGCATGACTTTCTCTCACCAGTTAATCAGAATTATTTTTGCTGAACAATTGTACCGTGCCTTTACCATCATAAAAAACGAGCCATATCATCATGCATAAGCGATGAAGCAGGTATATTGCTTTTGTAACCATTGATTGTGGCATTTCGGTAGGCATGGCATATGTCCGTTTTTTAATCTGGCATCACAAGCTTTTCAAAAAAACATGCATTTTCTCTGAATAATGATTATTTTTAACCCAAATGCTGTCACATATGAGAAAATTCAGATATCTACTGATTTCATTGTTTGTTTTTAGCCTGAGTTTTATCATTGCTCTGCTCATGCAGCGCAATGCTGAAACCCCTGCAGAAGAGAAAATCCAGGTAGATCAGATACAATCCCAACTTGAGTTGCAACTGGATTTTGTTGAGGATGTTTTTGATGAACTGGAGGCCATCGGTGAGACGTCTGCAGAAGATTCTGTCTGTCGTTCTGTTTTTCGCAGACATGAGAATTATATGTCTGAGCGGATGGTTTCATTTTATGTGTTTGACTCCTCACGGCTTGTATGCTGGAGCGACCGGCTTATGCCTTTGATTTATGACGACCTGCCTGGCAATGAAATCGTGATAAAAAAGAAACCCAACGGGTATTACATTATGACATGCAGGGTGCAGAAGGAAAAAACATTTGTGGCTACCATCCTGCTGCAGCGCATTTATGAATATGATAATCCCTATTTGCCTGAAGGATTCCCGGACGTTTATAACCTGCCCGAAGAGATATCCGTCACTACCAATCCGGACAAAGGAAGTCCGGTTCATCTAAAGGGACAATATCTGTTTAGCCTTGTTGCCGAAGATCAGGTCATCAATGACCAGCTCATGTGTGATTTGTCAGCCTTCCTGTTTCTTCTGGCGTTTCTGGGTTTGTTAACTGCCATGTATTTTGGGTACGGTTTTATCGCAGAAACCCTCAGGCAACCCAACTGGCTGTTCCTGGCTCTGGTAGCCGATCTTGTGTTATTGCGTTTTCTGATACTGTATTTTGACTTTCCTGCCACATGGATGCAACTGGAGCTTTTTTCTCCCATTCATTATGCAGAGTCCGTCATCAATGATTCCCTGGGTGGAATTCTTATCAATGCCATACTGGCTTTTTTCTTTGCTTTATTGTTCCACAAGCATTTCAGATTGCGCAGACGCAAATTGCCTGAAGCTTTGCAAATGGTGCTTGCTCTTGTTGTAAGTGCTGTTTCCTTGTTGATTGTGTTTTACAGCCTGATGAGGATACAGGGCATTATCCAGAATTCAAATATTCCTTTTGACTTTAAGCAACTTCTTGAACTTAACTATTTCTCGTACACAGGGCTGGCAGTTGGCTTAATACTGTTGATAGCCAATGGTTTTATTATTGACAGATTGATGCTGGAATCCAGGAAACTCATTAAGCCGGTTTTCTGGAAAATTTCCGGTGTGTTTTTCCTGGTTTTGATTCCTGTTATCAACTGGTTGATAGCAGACCAAAGCCTGAATATTGTCAGTCTTCTTTCATTGATCGGACTTGTTTATGTGATTGCATGGATTGGCTTATCAAACAAAAATATTTCATACTATATTCTCCTGCTATATACATTCCTGCTTGCTTTATTGATCACATCCTTTTTCAGTGAAGTTCTCAATGCTAAAAAGGAAAAACAGAGTAAGGTGCTGGCCTTGAATTTGTCCAATGAGCGTGATGCAGGAGCTGAATATTTTATTGGAAAAATGAATACAAAGCTTTGTGAGGATGACAAGCTGATTGAGGAACTCAATACAGGGGATTATGATAAGGCATATGATTATTTCCAGGACAAATACCTGGCAGCTTATCTGAGTAAATTCAATTTTCAATTATCACTGTGTGATGAAAATGACAGCCTTATTATTGAGCCGGATAATGTAGCAATGCATTGCCAGAAATTCTTTGATTCCATGCTGGAAACATCAGGCATCCTGATTCCCGGAACAGATTTCTATTTTCTTGATAACAACAACGGGCGGATTTCTTATCTGGGAGCTATTCCTGTTGCCGTTACCGATAGTCTTAATACCATTCTTTATGTTGAGCTTGATTCAAGAGTGCATGTGGAGGGCCCGGGATATCCTGAATTGCTTTTGGAGAAATCTCTGATGCCCAAAAAGTACAGTGGCGATATTTCGTATGCCAAGTATTATATGTCAAATCTCATTAGCAGCAAAGGAGATTATGAGTATTCCTTGCAAACGGATTTCAAAACAGATGCAGAGGAATTCTTCCGTTACCGGAAAAACGGTTATACCCACCTGGTATATAATCCGGACACTGATAATTTTATCATCATCAGCAGAGAAACCGAAGACCTACAGTCATACTCAATATTTTTTACCTACATTTTCTTTATTCTGTTTATGCTGATGAATGTTGTGTATCTGATTGTGTATTTCATCAGACGGCACAAACGCGGGGCACCTATGGGCAGTTTGAAAAACCGCTTTCAGACATACCTTGTTTTAATTTTGTCCTTATCGATTATTGTTATCGGAACGGTAAGCATTATCTTTTATATTCAAAAATACAGAGATAAACAAAAGGACAATATTGAGGAAAAAATGCAGTCTGTTCTTGTGGAGCTCAACCATAAGCTGGGACATGAACAGCAGCTTGACAAATCAATGGAAGATTACCTGAATTATCTTCTTGTAAAGTTTTCCAATGTGTTTTATACCGATATCAATTTGTTCGATACGGGTGGTAGATTGCTGGCATCCTCCCGCATGGAGTTGTATGAAAAGGGCCTTGTCGGCAAGCGCATGAGCCCGGATGCATTGTACAGAATCAGAGATAACGGGAATAATTATTTTGTGCAGAATGAAACCATTGGAGAGATGGATTACTTGTCAGCCTACCTGCCTTTCAGGAATGAAAACGGAGAGATACTTGCTTATATCAACCTGCCCTATTTTGCAAGGCAGCAGGATTTTAGCCAGGAGATATCCAGTCTTACCGTTGCCTTGCTCAATGTGTATTTGATTTTATTTATTCTTGTGATACTGATTGCAATCTTTACCAGTAATCAACTGACCAGGCCGTTAAAAATGATAGAAAACAGTCTGCGTAAAATGGATATATCCCGGCGTAACAGGAAAATATCCTATACCGGTGATGATGAGCTTGGCAGCCTTGTACAGGAATATAATCGCAAAGTTGATGAACTCGCTGAAAGTGCTGAAAAGCTTGCCCGTAGTGAGCGGGAATTTGCGTGGCGCGAGATGGCTAAGCAAATTGCTCATGAGATCAAAAATCCACTGACTCCGATGAAACTTAGCGTGCAGCATCTGGAAAAAGCATACAAGGACAATGATCCCGATTTGGATTATATGGTTGATAAAGTTAGCAAAACCCTGATAGAACAAATTGACAGCTTGTCCAATATTGCCACCGAATTCAGCAATTTTGCAAAAATTCAATTGCGTAAAAGAGAAAAGCTGGATTTGAAGGAAAGAATTGAGCGTGTGAAACAACTTTTCTCCGGACTCAGCAGTACTGTAATTGATATCAGGGACAATGTTGAGGGGGAAGCAATTATCATGGCAGATAAGGAGCAAATCATGCGTGTTCTTAATAATCTGATTAAGAATGCCCTGCAGTCTATTCCTGATCACAGAACGGGCATTGTGCGTATCAGTCTTGATGATAAGGGTGATCATTATCTGCTTGAAATAGCTGATAACGGAGTGGGAATTCCTGAAGATATGCATGACAAGATTTTCTCACCCAATTTTACAACCAAGACTTCCGGTATGGGTCTGGGACTTAGTATTGTAAAAGGTATTGTTGACAATATGCAGGGGAACATTTATTTCGAAACCAAAACAGGAAGCGGAACAAGCTTTTTTGTTGAATTAAAAAAGTTTTAGAAAAAACCATCAATATCTGACGGCTGCGGGAATAAAAAAGGCTGTACACTAACCAGCATACAGCCTTTCACTTTTGCTTCTATTTAATTACTTATCAAAGGCTTCCAATCCTTTATCCAGAAAGTCAATGAACTTTTCGGGATCGGTTTCAAAACGCAGGGTTTCTTCTGTCAGCATTTCTTCTGTTTCGGGATCAATAATCACATAATAAGGTTGTGAATTTACATCGAAATCACGGATCTGACGGTCCATATTCATTTTGCCCAATGTTTTTTTCATCTTACCGTCAACTTCAGATGTGAACCATTTGTCTTCTGCCACTTCAGTGCGTTCATCCACGTACAGCTTTGCTGTGATATATTTGTTGTTGATGTAATCCATCACACGTGGGTCTGACCATACTTCGGATTGCATCTTTTTGCAGTTGCTGCAGGAATGGCCGGTAAAATACAGTAACAATGGCTTGTCCTGTTCAATGGCACACTCTCTGGCCTGGTCATAATCAAAATATCCCCGGGTTCCGGATGGATAATGCAGGTTTTCGCTGTATAAGGGTTCTTCACACAGTTCGTCCATTGGTTGCGTTGTACTGTGTGCCGCACCGGAAGCGGTAATGTCAAATTTCTGGGCTGTTTTGGGTGGGATTATCGCCGAAATAGATGAAAGATTGGCACCGAACAAGCCGGGTATAAGATAAACCGCAAAACTGAATGATGCAATCACCAGCAACAGGCGGAACACTCCTATGTGCGGAACATCGCTGTCATGCGAAAATTTAATTTTCCCCAGCAGGTATATTCCCAGAAGGATGAAAAGTACAATCCAGATGGAAAGGTATAGATCACGGCTAAGTAAGTTGAGGTTATATGCCTGGTCGATGTTGGAAATGAATTTCATTGAGAATGCCAGCAGGATAAATGCAAATACAACCTTTACAGAGTTCATCCAGCCACCGGATTTGGGGAGTTTTTTCAGCCAACCCGGGGAAATTGCCAGCAGTGTGAAAGGCAATGCAAAACCAAAGCCGAAGCCCGCCATGCCCAGGGTGGGTTCAATCCAGCTGCCACTGGCTGCACCTTTCACTAAGAGGGCACCAACAATGGGGCCTGTACATGAAAAACTGACAATCACAAGTGTGAGTGCCATGAAAAATGATGCCAGCATACCGCCTTTGTCAACTTGCCTGTCTGTTTTGTTGGCCAGGCTTGAGGGCAGGACAATTTCAAATAATCCGAAAAAGGAGAATGCAAAAATTATAAATAAGACAAAGAAAATGCTGTTGGCCACCCAGGATGTGCTCAGGGTTGTGGTAAGATCAGCACCTGCACTTGTCAGAGATACAATGAGACCAACCAGGGTATAAAGCAACATGATTGAAATGCCAAATACCAGGGCCTTGAAAATTCCGTTTGCACGACTTTGGTTTCCCTGCATGAAAAAGCTTACAGTCATAGGGATCATTGGAAAAACACAGGGTGTCAGCACTCCTGCAAGTCCTCCACCAATGGCAATAAGAATGAAACCGATGAGACCGCTTTTTTCATTTTTCTCTTTTTTGTCGTCTTGTGTGTCTTTGGTTTGTGAATCAGCTGGTTGAGCATTCTTCGATTTCTGCTGTGCTATATCTTCGCTTGTTTCTTCAGGTGCTTCTGATTGTTCAGAATCTTCGCTTTTCTTGTCTGCTGACTCTGTCTTGTGTTCTGTACTTTCCTCTTTTTTTACATCTTCAGGAGCCTCGCTTTTTGCAGGTTTGCCCTTGATGTTGAATGAAAGGTCTTTGGATACAAGTACGCATTGTCCGTCTTCAAAACAGGCTTGTCCGTCAATTAGTCCGGTGATGGTGAAATCTTCCGTACTCAGGATTTCAATTTTCTGGGTATAGGTGGCATGCCCTTCCTGGTATTTGATGTCAACTCCAAAAACATCATCAAAAGACTCTACCGGTTCCGGTGATTCTTTTACATCTTCGATAAGTCTGTAATGATCGGATTCATCAAAACTAAAGTACAATGGTATTGGCCCGCCATCGGGAAAATTCATGGTGTACAGGTGCCAGTTATCTTCAATGCTGGCATCCATGATAAGCCTGGCGTGGGTGTCGTCAACTCGTTCAGTTTTCAGTTCCCACGTAACCGGGTTAACCTGCTGAGCCATCCCATGCAGGGGTAGCATATAGCTTAAGCCTGTCAGTAATAATATAATACTTAATGACATTAATTTTTTCATAGCTGAAAAATTTGATTGTGAATGTTTAAGATATCTCCTCGTCCTTGTTGTTGAAAAAATGGTATTCAGTCAATGTATAGGATGTATCCGCAATTACAGTGATCTGAATTTTGAATTTCTTCTGCCATGTCTTTTTCAAAGACCTCAACAATCCGCGTTTTTTGTTAATATATGCTTCAAGAAACGGATGTGTTTTTATCTTAACCTGTTTATGCGAATTTTGTTTAGAGATAGCCTGAAGTTTGTTTGCAATTTCATCCACCACCAGTATGCCGGCCTGTATCTTTCCTTTGCCCTGACAGGTCGGACAGGTTTCTTCGGTTTGTATATGCATTTCCGGACGGACGCGTTGCCTTGTGATTTGCATAAGACCGAATTTTGTTAACGGCAGAATCTGGAATTTGGCTCTTTCGTCTGCCATTTCAATTTTCATTTTTTCAAATAACTGCTGCCGGTGATTTGCATCCTGCATATCGATAAAATCAATGACAATGATGCCTCCCATATCGCGGAGTTTCAGTTGGCGTGATATTTCTTCGGCAGCCGTCATGTTTACAGCAAGGGCATTATCTTCCTGTCCTTTGGTGTGTTTTTTGTTGCCGCTGTTGACATCAATAACGTGCAGTGCTTCGGTGTGCTCAATGATAAGGTATGACCCGTCTCTCATGGGAACATTTTTGCCGAAGAGCGTTTTTATCTGTTTTTCAATATTGTAATACTCAAAAATGGGTGTTTTGCCTTTAAAGAGTTTTACAATATTTGCTTTGTCCGGCGCAATTTCCTGCAGGTACTTTTTTAGCTCAACGAAAGTTGCCTCATCATTTACCATGATGTGTCCAAAATCTTTGTTGAGTACGTCTCGCACCATGGCTTCAGTGCGGTTGATTTCTCCAACGATCAGCATTGGAGGTTTTGCATTCTGTACACGTTTGATGCCCTTTTCCCATTTGTCAATGAGGTACCTTAGCTCTTTGTCAAGATCAGCTACTTTTTTTGTTTGGGCAGCTGTACGAATGATGACGCCATAGTTTTTTGGCTTAATGCTTTCAATAAGCTTAATAAGCCTTCGTTTTTCCGCTGCAGAAGATATCTTCTGGGATACTGACACCTTATTTGAAAATGGCATGACTACCAGGTTTCTACCGGCAATGCTTATTTCAGATGCCAATCGTGGCCCTTTTTGTGAAATGGGCTCTTTGGCTATCTGGACAATCACATTCTCACCATTCTTCAATACATCAGATATACTCCCGTTTTTGTTGATTTCCGGCTCAAGTTTTATCCTGTTGGACGGACGGTTTTTTGTTTTGGGATTCAGAAGTATCTGGTAAAACTTTTTCAGGGAATTGAAATTGGGACCGAGATCCAGGTAATGTAAAAAGGCATCCTTGTGATATCCTACATCAACAAATGCTGCGTTGAGGCCGGGCATTAATTTCCTTGCCTTGCCCAGGTAAATATCACCAACAGAGAACCTGTGGTTGTTGTTTTCTTCCTGAAGTTCTGTAAGCTGGTCGTTTTTTAATAAGGCAATGCGTAGTCCTGAAGGTTTTACTTCTACAATAAGATCATTATTTCCTTGTTTCTTTTTACTCACGATCCTGGTGCTAATAAAACCAAAGCTTTAGGCTCCCTAAAGCTTTGGTTAAAAATGAGATGAGTGAAAAAATTAATGTTTTTTGTGTCTGTTTTTACGCAGGCGTTTTTTGCGTTTATGCGTAGAGATCTTGTGTCTTTTTCTTTTTTTACCGCTTGGCATATGAATGAATTTTAAGTCTGAAAAAATAATTAATTGTTCTCTTTTACTTCGTTAACGAATGTCTTCGAAGGTTTGAAAGCCGGGATTTTGTGAGCAGGAATGGTAATGGTAGTATTCTTGCTGATGTTACGGGCTGTTTTTTCTGCACGCTGCTTGATGATGAAGCTACCAAAACCTCTCAGATAAACATTGTCACCTTTTACCAATCCGTCTTTTACAGTGTTCATAAATTCTTCAACTGTGCGTTGAACAACCACTTTCTCGATTCCTGTGTTCTTTGAAATTTCGTTTACGATGTCTGCTTTAGTCATTGTATTATTCTTTAAAATGTTTGTTTAACTATTGATTTTTAAGGAAGTGCAAATATAATACTTTTTTCAAACCTGCAATGGTTTTTATCAATTAATACAATCTCTTATTTTTGCAGAATGAAAGATACCGGACACAAAATCTCTGATTGGTACCAAAGAAATGCAAGGGACTTGCCATGGCGCCAGACACGGGATCCCTACAAAATCTGGTTGTCTGAGGTTATCCTTCAGCAGACACGTGTTTCTACCGGTCTTGCTTACTACCAGCGGATTGTGAGAGCTTATCCTGATGTGCAAAGCCTGGCTGCTGCTGATGATGACGCTTTTATGCGGCAGTGGCAGGGGTTGGGTTACTACCGTCGTGCTGAAAATTTGCTTTCTGCTGCCCGTTATGTTACCAAACATCTTGATGGAAAATTGCCGGAAAATGCACAAGGTCTGCAGAGTCTCAGGGGAATTGGTAAATACACTGCTGCTGCCATTGCTTCCTTTGCTTATGATGAGCCGGTGCAGGTAATGGACGGGAATGTCAGGAGGGTGATTTCCAGGTTGTTTGATCTTTCCGTTCCGGTGGATACTTCAGAATTTGAGAAAACTGCAGGCAGTGCAATTGATGAGATATTTGACCGTAAACAACCGGCTCTTTTTAATCAGGCCATCATGGAGTTTGGTGCCATGTTGTGCAAAAAAGAACCCTTGTGCAGGCAGTGTCCGGTGCAGGCACATTGTCTGTCCTTTCAGCAGGGAGTTCAGCAGCAGCGCCCTGTGAAAGGGAAGGCCACAAAAAAGCGTAGCAGATACATATGCTACTTGGTATGGCAATCAGATGGTAAAATCGCTCTGATTAAACGCGGGGAAGCGGATATATGGCGTTCTCTCTATGAGTTTCCTAATGTTGAGATGGATAGAGCAGGCACGGAAGAACAGGTACTTGCAAAAGCCATGGAGAAATACAGCATCAGGAATGCCGGTATTGCCTTTGTTGGTGAATGTAAAACACATGTGCTTACCCATCAAAACATTAAAGCACGGATATACCTGCTTCAGGGAGAGATTCCTGCCGGGATAAACATGGTCAGCCTGTCTGAATTGCCAGATTATCCGATGCACAGACTTATGGAAAAGATTATTGATAAGGCGGAGGTACAACAGCTCTTGAGCTGATATGCAGCATGCTTATTTGCCGCGTCCTTTGATGACAGTTAAGACTGTGTAAATCAAGATTTTAAAATCCACAGCAAGTGAGATGTTTTCTATGTAGAGAATGTCATACTTCAGGCGTTCTATCATTTCCGTCACATTTTCAGCATAGCCGTATTTGACTTGTCCCCATGATGTGATGCCCGGCCTGACTTTGTGCAGGAGATGATAATGCGGAGCTTCTTTTACAATCTGGTCGATGAAATACTGGCGTTCAGGCCGCGGACCTACCAGTGCCATATCCCCACGCAAAACGTTATAAAACTGGGGAAGTTCGTCCATGCGTGTTTTTCTAAGGAATCGCCCGAATTTTGTTACCCTTTTGTCGCCCTCGCTGGAGAGTTTCGGGCCAAATTTTTCAGCTCCTGTGAACATCGAACGGAATTTGTAAATTTTGAATGGCTTTTTATTTCGTCCAATGCGTTCATGTGAGTATAATACAGGACCCTTAGATGACATTTTTACACCAATTGAAATGGCAAGATATAATGGAGAGAGAATCAGCAGAGCCATGCAGGAAACAACAATATCCATCAGTCGCTTGGTGTGAACCTGCCAGGTAGGCATCAGGTGTTTGCGAATCTGAATCAGAGGAGTTCCCAGGATATGTGTCATCCGTACTTTACCAATCAAAATGTCATACATATCGGGAATTACTTTTATTGTGAGCTGGGTGCCTTGTAATACATTGATGATTTCCTGTATCTTGCTGTGATCTGTTGATTCTATTGCAATGATTGCTTCTTCGATTTTGTGTTTCGATGCAAGCTTTTCTATTTCATCAATCGTGCCAAGGGCCGGTAAATAATCCTGAAGCTGATAGTGTTTTTTCTTCCGGATGGGTATAAAGCCTATGATATTCAGTCCGCTGTATGGCTTTTGGTATGCGATTTCTTCATATAATTTGACTGCCCTTTCGGTACTGCCAACCATGATGGCATTGAATTTTAGCTTATGATCCCGGATCATGTGATTGGTTTTGGTTGTAATCAGCACCCGGGGGATGTAAGTGATGAAAAACTGCAGGCCAAAAAGTATTCCAAATGACTGATAATAATCCTTGTAAGAATTTACGACATCATCAAGCAGCAGGACAAAGAAAACAATGAATACACCAAAAAGAGTGGTTACAAATGTTGTGGACAATTCCCTGAGCCTGGATTTTCGGTAAATGTCCCTGTAATAGCCGCTGAGTGCATGTAAAGCCAGCCAGAAAACCGGGATAAGCAATATCCCCAGGATAAACTGGGTTTCAAGCTTAACTGCGGGCTGGAAGTCCAGCAGACGTGGCTCTATTACCAGTTTTCTGAAAAGATAAAAAAGTGTCCAGCTAATGGCAGCTGCCAGATAGTCGGATGTAATATATAGTGCCCTGTGTTTCTTAACATTCATCAGTAATGCAATATTTTTATGTTATCAAGATAAACTTCTCCTGTACTTACATCATTGTCATCAGAATGGCTAGCGCTGAAAAAGAGACGATACTTCTGAGCCGTCGGAGTTTGGGCAATGACATCAGTCAGGTTTACATAAACCTTGTTCCAGTCCTCGGATTTGTACAGGGTCAAAAGAGGATAGCGGACATCAGAAAATGCTCCACCGGTATATTCCATGGCAAAGACGCCGATGGCAAACTGTTCGGAGCATTTGTAACTGATCTCGGCATATACTTTTGAATCCGGCGGCAGAGCAACAGGTTCTGCCATGCGGCAGTCAAAATTTGGCCTGGATATATCAACTGCAAAATATCCGCATTTTCCACTCATGCAATTTGAATCATTTGCTGTCATCAATACGGTGTCGCTTGCTTCTGTAGTTTCAAAACCTGTCCCGAGATCTTCAAAATCCTCAAAAAACGCATTGTCTACATCTTCATATTCATATACCGGATTGAGGGTAATGGTGTCTGCCGGTGGGAGAAGGGTATCATTTCTGAAACTGGTGTAGAACGGATAAATTTTCCGGGATGCGATCTGACCACTTTCCTTAATCCCTGCTTCCATCGTAAGGATTTGATTTCCAGAAGGTAATACGGGTACTGTGAATGGCACATCATATGTGCCAATGAGTGTTCCGTTAACATATACCCACAGGTCACTGATAGCGTGAAAATCAGAACCATAATCTGTATTGTTATCGACCATGACTGAATCAACGCGAACGTAAGAGGGAATCGGCTCAGGAGGATTGATGAGGTCACAGGAAGGCAAGGTGCTGATTAATAGCATTACAATCAGACTCGAACAAAGTAATTTCCCGGGCATACTTATTATGTTTTGATAATTAACGGCTGCAAAGTAAAGATATTGTTTTCAAATTATGAACAATTTGATGTCAATTTCAACCGGCTGTTGATTTCGCGTATAACTGCCAGAGTTCTGGATGTGTTTTCAAGACTCACCTCAGGACTGCCTGTTAGAAGGATGCTTTTGGAAAACGCTTCTAGCTCGTCGGCCATTTCGTTTGCAGATTTTACCGGAATCGGGTCGCAATTCATGTCGTTCTTTTTTTCTCCAAATAGGGAGATGTCCGAACTGTTATGTTTGGTGTAACGATAAGCTTGCTGGCCGGAAAAATCCACCTCAATATAATCCTGTGGATTGTAAAATACAGCTTTTTGCTCTTCATGGCCTGCAACCACCGATGCTGTAAGATTGGCTATGCAGCCATTATGAAATTCAATGAAAGCATTGACAACATCCGGATGATGGCCGTTAGAACTGATGCCGTAAGCAGATATTTTCCTGATGGATGAACCTACAACACTAAGGATATTATCAACATCGTGCAACAGTAAATCATTGACAGGGTGAATCACCGCATATTCCTTATAAGCTATCATGCGACGAGTCTGTATCATCCTCACCCGGGGATGAATGAAAGGTCTGGCTGCCAGAAATGCCGGATTGAACCTGTGCCTGAAGCCTACCTGCACAATCACCTCAGCTTCATCACTCAGATTGATGAGTTCACGGGTTTCCGTGTTGCTGTACTGACCGGGCTTGTCTATGAAAATGTGTTTGGATTTGCGCAAAGCGGTTTTCAGATGCTGATATGAACTGTAGCCTGAAGTTGTGATGAGTGCATCTACATTTTCAAATAGTTCATCTGGATGTGTGAATATCTTAATTCCATAATTTTTCTTTACATCCAAAACACGCTCCTGATTCATGTCATGTAAGCCAACAACCTGAAATGTGTTAAGTTGTTTCAGAAGCTCCAGGTAATACCCAATGTGATCATCTGTTCCAAGTATGCCTGCTTTTATCATAAATTCTGATTTTTGCACTAAAATAGTGTATATAGGATGGTGAAATATCGCATAAGCCAGCTTTTTATCAACCTGAGCTTGTTAACAAACAGTAGATTACAGGATGAAACTATACAGGTTCCGCATTGGATTTCTTTCAGGAATTTACCTGATGAGCATTCCCTTGCCATGACAGGCACAAACAGTATGCATGTTTCTTTACAGAGAATTTTTTGAATAAAGAAAAGGTAGATAAAATCATTTTTGTATATTTGCAGCCCGAAAGAAAACGGTCCAGTAGCTCAGTTGGATTAGAGCAACGGCCTTCTAAGCCGTAGGTCCCAGGTTCGAGCCCTGGCTGGATCACCAC
>JBNJGS010000018.1:0-42663 GCA_051747965.1 Bacteroidota bacterium | reverse complement strand
CGTAGCCGAACACGGCATGAACAACCAGTGCGGCCTGCTGGTAAATTCATCCAGAGGCATTATTTTTGCCTCCGCTGATGAAGATTTCGCTGAAAAAGCAGCAGAAAAAGCCAAAAATATCCAAAATCAAATGGCAGAGCTTCTTAAAAAAGACAATCTGATCTGATAAAAAATCAATACCGGCCAGAAAGCAGCATTTCTATGAAGTGCTGCTTTTTTTGGTACACAAAGCCATTAAAGATGGGCAGGCATTTCAATGAAATCTTATAATAACACACTGAAACGGAAAAGCTACGGCATGAAATCGGGTTACAATCATCATTACAGATAAAACAGAATTGCATCACACCCAGAAAAGGCATCAAAACATATCACCTACAAAAAGTGTTCTGAATGAAGTAACAGAACGATTATGGACAAGTTTATTGGCTGCAGTGGTTACCATTACGATGACTGGAAAGGAAGTTTTTATCCTCCCGGACTACCCAAGGAAAAATGGCTTGACTATTATGCCAGGCATTTCAATACGGTTGAGATCAACAACAGTTTTTACAATCTGCCGGACAAGGATAAAATCAAACACTGGCTTGATCAGACACCGGACGAATTCCGGTTTACTTTTAAGGCCCATCGCTACCTTACCCACATGAAAAAGCTCAAGGCCGATGACAAGTTCCGGCAACGAATGGACGCCTTTCTGGATGCACTCCATCCTGCCGAAAAACGCATAAGCAATATCCTCTGGCAATTACCGGGCAATCTGCACAAAAACCCGGAACGGCTTCACAACTTTTGCACTCTCCTGAAGAAATCATACAGCCACATCATTGAATTCCGTCATACCTCATGGTTTGATGATGAAATTTATGACATTCTTCGTTCACACAATATCGGTATTTGCATGCTGTCATCACCGGGAGATATGCCGGAGAAAGTGATTGCCACCGGCACAACGGCATATCTTCGATTGCACGGGAAAGAAGAATGGTACAATTACAAATACAGCAAACAGGAGCTTGGAAACTGGAAGATGCGATTAAACAAGCTCAAAGAAGTCAGGGACTTATTTATCTGTTTCAACAATGACCAGCAGGCTTTTGCGCCTCAAAATGCCAGGGAAATGATGGCCATGTATGAGGACTAATTTTTTTTCTGACATTCCGGACACAGCCATGTACCACGACCGGAGAGCTTGATTTTCTGCATTTCGCCGTCACAGCGGGGACAGGATGCTCCTTCACTGCGCCTGGGTAACAACCAGGAATCCGGAAACGCGGATACATCGGCATGTCGCTCTATGGCCATATTCAAAACATAGCGCATCTTTTTGTACAGCCTATGCATGTCATCATCGCTGAGTTTAGTAATATTTTGCCGGGGATGAATGCGGGCATGAAACAAAATCTCATCAGAATAGATATTTCCGATACCGGAGATTACATCCTGATCGGTCAGGGCGGATTTTACCATGGATTTTTTTTCTTTCAGAGCAGAGATGAACTCATCCTCATCCATATCCAGGGCATCCGGTGCCGGAACTTCCTTGTTGATGTAACTTTCCTTATCATCAACAAGCCTGACATGTCCCAGCTTTCGGGTACAAGTGTAATAAAGTGCCTTACCATTGTCTGTCATCAGGCTGAATTTGGTGTGTTCAGGTTCTGTATCATCTTTGGAAAAACAGTGCAATTCACCAGTCATGCCGAAATGCATGGCCAGTATTCCATCACCTACTGATACCAGCAGATGCTTTCCCCGGCGGGTAGCGTCACTGATGGTTTTGTTTTTCAGTTTTGTACTGCCATGCTTTTGAGAAAAATCCACAAAATCCGCATCTCTGACTGTGACGCCGGTTATTTTTGCGTTCGTACATTTATTCGCTTCACGTCGAAATATCTCAATATCTGGTAATTCAGGCATAAGACTCTCGTTTATTTGTTCTTGTGATGATTTTCTGCTTTTACAATATTTTCTATGCCCCGGGCCACCGCATCCGGATTGAAGGAGATGCTGTGAATTCCCTGTTCAACCAGGAATCCGGCAAATTCCGGAAAATCGCTGGGTGCCTGTCCACATAAGCCGATTTTTTTATCGTTTTCGATGGCTTTTTTTATCGCCCTGCTGATCAGGGATTTCACCCCGGCGGTCTGTTCATCAAACAAATCACTTACAATTTCCGAATCCCTGTCAAGGCCAAGACTTAGCTGGGTCAGATCATTGGAGCCGATGGAAAAACCGTCAAATATTTCAGCAAATTCATCAGCCATCATCACATTGTTGGGTATTTCGGTCATCACATAAATTTCCAGCCCGTTTTTGCCTTGTTTCAGGCCATTATCCTCCATTGCCTCCAGTACCTTTTTCCCTTCTTCCGGTGTTCTGCAAAAAGGTATCATCAATTTGACATTATCAAGACCCATGTCATCACGCACTATTCTCATGGCTTCGCATTCCATGGCAAATCCGTCACGATACTTCTCATGATAATACCGGGATGCTCCTCTGAAACCTACCATTGGATTTTCTTCTTCCGGTTCAAACTCATGGCCTGCAATAAGTTCGGCATATTCATTGGATTTAAAATCACTCATCCTGACAATGACATCTTTGGGATAGAAGGCAGCGGCGATACTTGCAACTGCCTGGGATAGTTTTTCAGTAAAAAATGATTTTTTGTCATCGTAAGTATGGGTTAGTTTTTCGATTTCCTTTTTTGCCTCTTCATCCTCCAGCCGGTCAAAATGCACCAGTGCCATTGGATGGATTTTTATGGCGCTGTTGATGACAAATTCCAGGCGCATCAAACCTACCCCGTCCACCGGGAGCATGGCATTGTTAAAAGCGGAACCCGGATTGGCAAGGATAAGCATGACTTCGGTATCAGGCTTTCCCAGTTTTTCCAAATCGATTTCTTTTTCTTCCCATTCGAGTTCACCATCAAAAATTTCACCTTCATTGCCACCGGCACAGGAAACCGTAACTTCCTGTCCGTCCTTAAGTTTTTCCGTGGCATTTTCCGTTCCAACTACGGCAACAGCACCCAGTTCACGGGCAACAATGGCTGCATGACTGGTACGTCCGCCGCTGTTGGTAATGATGGCTGCTGCCTTTTTCATGACCGGATCCCAGTCTGGATTGGTGATTTCTGTAACCAGTACATCACCTTCCTCGATTTTATCTGATTCCTCGGGTGACTCCAGAATTTTAACCGTACCGGCTGCGATTTTATTACCAATGCCTGTCCCTGAAACCAAGGGATCACCGCTGTCCTCTTTGAGGGTATAACTTTTAAGCTTTTTATCAGTTTCTTTCGATGAATGCACTGTCTCGGGGCGTGCCTGAACGATATAAAGATCTCCGGAATTTCCGTCTTTTGCCCATTCAATATCCATGGGTTTATCGTAATGGGATTCTATGCTAAGGCACCACCGGCCCAGGCTTAGAAGCTCCTTGTCTGAAAGCACAAATTGCTCCTGCTTTTCTTTTGGCGTATCAATGTTTTTGGTTGATGTATTGTCTGCCTCATCTGTGTAAACCATGGTTTTGACTTTAGAACCCATACGCTTTGAGAGTATGGCTTTTTTGTCCTCTTCCAGGGCTTTTTTGTACAAATAAAATTCATCGGTAATAACAGAACCCTGCACCACATTTTCACCAAGGCCCCAGGCACCGTTGACAAGCATCACCTTATCGAAACCGCTATCCGGATCAATGGTAAAAGCGACCCCTGCAGAGGCTTTATCGGAGCGCACCATTTTCTGTACGCCTACCGACAATGCTACCTTCATGTGATCAAAATCATTTTTCTCACGATACTTAATTGCCCTGTCGGTAAAGAGCGATGCAACGCATTTTTTCCACGCTTTCAGAAGTTCTTCTTCGGTTTTGATGTTGAGGTAGGTTTCATGTTGTCCGGCAAAACTGGCTTTTGGCAAGTCTTCTGCTGTAGCACTGCTTCGTACGGCCACACTCTCCAATGACTCATCGCGCTCTTTAAGATGTTTGTATGCATCCATTATCGCATTCTCCACCTCTCCGGGAATGGAAGCATCCATTACCAGCTTGCGGCAGGTTTCACCGGCCTTTTTTAAGGCATCATCACCCTCCACGTCTTTCAGTGCATCTGCAAGTTGATCCGTAATATTATTGTCGCTGATGAACTGCCGGTAAGCTTGTGCAGATGTGGCAAATCCATCAGGAATACGGATGCCTTTGGATGAAAGCGTTGTGTACATTTCGCCGAGGGAAGCGTTTTTCCCTCCAACTTTATCCGTCATCGAATTATCCAGATTCTCAAAATTATATATCAGTTTCATTGCTTAAGTTTTTCGCGATTCAACAAAATATGTGTTTTTCCGGCACCGTTTCACTCATTCAATGCTGCCGTTTTTTAAAAGAGATGTAAAATCTTTCTCATCAATGATTTGTACATCATGTTCCTTTGCCTCTTCCAGTTTACTGCCCGGGTCTTTTCCCTTTACCAGATAATCAGTATTGCCACTGACCGAAGAAGTAGCATTTCCACCCAGCTTTTCGATTTTTTCTTTGGCTTCATCCCGGGTATAGTCATCCAGCTCACCGGTAAGGACAATGGTCATTCCGTCCAGCACATGTGATTGCCGGCTTCCACCGGATTGTATTTCAAGCCCGAGGTCCTCCATATCTTTCAGTAACTTTTGATTTTCTTTTGTGCTAAAAAAGTGCTTTATGCTTTCCGCGATTTCAGGTCCGATTTCACCCAGATTAACAAGCTCATCATAAGCAGCATCACGCACTGCATCAAAATTCTTAAATTCATCAGCCAGCAAGCGTGCTACGTGCTCTCCTACATGTCTTATTCCCAGGGCATACAAATACCTGCGAAGGGATACCTTCTTTGACTTTTCAATTTCATCTTTCAGTCTGCCTGCAGACTTATCAGCAAATCCATCCAGTTCTTTCAGCCTGTCTTTATCAAGGCGATACAGGTCGGGCAAAGTATTAACAAACTCGCTGTCCACCAATTGGGCTGCCACTTTTTCACCAAGGCTTTCAATATTCATGGCTTTTTTGGAAGCAAAATGTTCAATCCTGCCTTTCAGTTGAGCTTTGCATGACCATCCGGCAGGACAAATGGTATAAGCTCCCTCCTGCACCACTTCAGTATTGCATACCGGGCAGTGTTTTGGCATGGAGAATTCTTTACCGCGCTTTTTACTTTTCTTAACACGCTCTGCCACTTCAGGAATCACATCGCCGGCGCGTTCCACACGAACTTTATCACCCGGGCGCAGGTCTTTCTTTTGTAGTTCCTTCTCATTATGCAAGCTGGCACGACTCACGGTAACACCGCCAATTTCCACCGGATCAAGCAGGGCTACCGGTGTAAGAATTCCTGTTCTGCCTACCTGTACCACAATATCCCGCAATTTTGTTACTTCTTTTTTTGCCTGGAATTTCCAGGCAAATGCCCATCTGGGATTCCTTTCACGTGTGCCGAGTTTTTCGCGCATGGACAGATCATCCAGTTTAATAACCACTCCGTCAATCTCATATGGCAGATTGTCCCGTTGATCCGCAATGGTATTATGGTAGGTTTTTATCTCGCTGAATGTTTTGCATTTTTTTGATTTATCATTGACGTGAAAACCCCATGTTTCCAGTTTTTTTCGCACATCGTGATGATAATCAGATTCCACATCTCCGGTGTTCAGAATTTCATACACAAAAATATCAAGGGGTTTATCGGCAACCTTTTTGGAATCCAGTTGCCGCACCAGCCCTGCTGCTGCATTGCGGGCATTTGCAAAGGCTTTTCCACCCGCCTCTATCCGCTCCTTATTTAATTTTTCAAATCCATCCAGAGGCAGGTACACTTCTCCCCGAACAGCCAGGGTGGCCGGTATTTCATCTTTATTTTTCAGCCGCAGCGGCAAAGAACCAATGGTTTTTGCATTTTCCGACACATCCTCACCTGTAGTGCCATCGCCACGGGTTGCTGCATAGGAGAATTCCCCATTCTCATAAACAATTTCAAGCGAGAATCCGTCAAATTTGGGTTCAAGGATAAAAACGGGTTTGTCCTCATTTGATTTTTTTTGCACACCCTCAACAAAGCTCTTTACTTCTTCTTCCTCAGGGGATGACTTAAGGCTGAGCATAGGTTCTACATGATCTTTCTTTTTCAGAGAGTCAAGAGGTGGAGCACCCACCTTTTTTGTGGGGGAAGTATCGGAATCCAGGGAAGGAAATTCTGTTTCCAGCTTTTGAAGTCTGTCAAAGAGGCGATCATAGGCTTTGTCACTGATATCCGGATCATTTTCAATATAATACAGATGGTTGTGATGTTCGATTGCTTCACGCAAGTCTTCAAGTTCGGCGGAAGCATGCTTTTTGTCCATATTTTCCGGATCATCAAAATCAGGAAAGGGAGTTTTCATGTATGGATTTTTCTGATTTCCCATATTTACCTCTTCAACAGTTTTTTCAAAGATTTCCATGAACGTGTATTCAACACATCATTTTTTTCCAGCCAGCCCCGGCGTGCCTGTGCAACACCGTAGCGCATATAATTCAGGCTGTCTTTGGAATGGGCATCTGTAGAAATTGCAAGTTTCACCCCTTTCTCTTTGGCAATCCGGGCATTCTCATCATTCAAATCCAGGCGTTGAGGATTGGCGTTAATTTCCAGATAACATCCCTTGTCTTTTGCCTCATCAATCACTGCTTTGATATCAATGTCATACGCGCTGCGTTCCCCAAGCATCCGGCCGGTAGGATGAGCCAGAATGTTAAAGTGAGGATTTTCCATAGCTTTTAATACACGTTGGGTTTGCTCTTTTCGGGACAGGTTCATATTGTAATGAATGGCACCAATCACAAAATCCAAATCTTTCAATATATCATCAGATAAATCCAGTGTTCCGTCTTTCAGAATGTCCACTTCAATGGCTTTAAGTATCCTGAAATCAGAAAATGATTCATTCAGTTCATCAATTTCTTCAATCTGCTCCCCCAGTCGTTTCTCATCAAGCCCGTCAGCCATGCTGACTTTTTTGGAATGATCGCTGACTGCATAATAATCATATCCCATATCTTTTGCTGCCTGTGCCATTTCTTTCAGGCTGTAGAGGCCGTCAGTACGCTTTGTGTGGGTATGCAAATCTCCTCTGATATCTTCAGGCTTGATCAGATCAGGGAGCTTATCATCCCGGGCAGCCTCAATTTCACCCCTGTTCTCCCGCAGTTCAGGTTCGATGTACTTTAGACCGAGGGCCTTATACATTGACTTTTCCGTTTTGGATGCCAGTTTTTCATCATCTTTATGCACTCCATATTCATTCAGGGTATAATTTTTTTTCTGAGCGATCTTTCGCAGGGCTATGCTGTGTTCTTTGGCTCCGGTAAAGTACAGAAGGGCTGCCCCAAAAGAATTTTTATTTACAAGCCTGAGATCAACCTGCACACCATTTCTGAGTTTAACGGACGATTTGGTATCACCACGGGAAAGCACTCTGTCCACATCCTCAAAGGTGGTGAATGCACGCATGCATTTTTCTTTCTCTTTGCTGCTCACGAGAATGTCAATATCTCCCAGGGTAGCTTTTTTTCTTCTGTAGGAGCCCGCCACTTCAATATCATCCACTTTGTCTTTCATGTATTTTTTCAGTGATGCCGCAATTTTATCTCCTTCACTCCATTTGATACGGTCTGAACCACCTTTATCTGCATATTCTTCAATTTCTTTTAAAATATTTTCAACTGTCTTTTTGCCGAAACCCTCCAGCGATTCTATATCACCGTTTTTTGCAGCTTTTTTGAGATCATCCAGGGAATCAATATCCAACTCTTCATGCAGTGTTTTGGTACGCCGGGGGCCCATTTGCTCAAGACTCATTATTTCAAGCAGTGATTCCGGAATCTCTTTTTTCATATCCTCAAGCTGCTTGAGTTTTCCGGTATTGACAATTTCCTCAACTTTTTCCTGGATGCTGTCACCTATACCTGAAATTTCAGACAAATCCTCTCCCTTCTTTACTTCTTTTGCCAACATCCCGGAATAACCGGAGAGAATCCGCACAGCATTTCTGTACGCCCTTACCCTGAATTCATTTTCTCCTTTTATTTCAAGTAAATCGGCAAGTTCATTCAATTGATCAACAATGTCTTTGTTATATACGGGCATATGTTTTCACTTTTACATTATCAGACACAAATCATTGATTTTGTGCAACTATCATGTAAGAATACTACAGATTACACCTTGGAAAGGTTTAGATTAAACATGTTTTATCGCTCAGAGAAAAATGGTTTCAAAAAGAATCAAGGGAGGTGAAAATCTTAAGGACTTATTTGTCTAGTATTTATCAGGGATGGATTTAAAGGTATATCCCTCATTAGCCAAATGCTCCAGCACCCTGGGCAGACAGGTCAGTACATTTTTGGAAGCTTTCAGGGAGTCATGAAAAACGATGATGGATCCTGGTTTAACAGAACTTACTGCATTGGAAAAACAGGCATCAGGAGATAAATCCGAATTATAATCATGGCTGAGAATCTCCCACATAACAATGGTAAAATGCTTTGCCAGTCGTTTGGCTTCCTTTCTTCTAATACGGCCATATGGTGGCCGGAAGAGAGAAGACTTAAGAATTTTGTGGGCCATGGCAACATCTTCAACATATTTATCCACACTTGTGCGGAAACCTTTCAGGTGACTGTATGAGTGATTTCCGATACGATGTCCCTGATCTGTGATTTTTTTCAGCAATTCAGGATAATGCTCTGCATTTCGTCCCAGGCAAAAAAATGTCCCTTTTGCATCATACTTTTCGAGAATGCTTAGTACCTGATCCGTTATTCCGGGAGTTGGGCCATCATCAAAAGTAAGGAATACGGATTTATTATCATCCGGGATACGCCAGAGATGATTCTGCCACGGTGTATTTTGTATAAAACCAGGTATTTTACTTAACATAACAGCCTTCTACATTTGCAAAGGTAAGACTTTTTGCCACCGAATGAATTTTACTCACCAAAAAATCATAACCTGTGAAAATCAGCAGATATTTTCTTTTAAAATTGAAAATATATTTTTGATTTGATAAAAATTTCATATTTTTGCATTCCCGTTATGGGAAAATCGGATTGTCCGATGGTGTAATGGCAGCACTGCAGGTTTTGGTCCTGCCAGTCCAGGTTCGAATCCTGGTCGGACAACAAAAAGTGAAAAATTGACATTCTGACCTGTGGTGTAATTGGCAACACGTGAGATTCTGGTTCTTAAATTCCAGGTTCAAGTCCTGGCAGGTCAACAACAAAAGGTTGTTTCGAAAGAGGCGACCTTTTTTGTTTGTATAATTTTGGTTTATTACAAGAGCAAATTACAACCTCTGATATCGCTAAAGTCCAATCGTCCGGAAACCACAAATCCTTCATTTGTGGATTTTCCAAGGTCTTTGGTTTCCAGAAAAGCACAGGAGTGGATGTTGGCAAGGTCAATAAGATTGATGAGGCCCTGTTGATTGTTTGACAGATATTGTCTGGGATCATGGATATCCCGGATAAGCACTTTCATCCAGGGCGGTGTTTTGAAAACATCAGAATTTGTTTTATAAGCCTGTGATAAGAGCTCTGTCATACCGTATTCAGAGTGTATTTCTTTGGGATGAAGTGCCTCACGGATGATAGTGTGCAATTCATCCCGGATAATTTCTTTTCTGCGGCCTTTCATTCCTCCTGTTTCCAGTACAATGGTGTTTTTCAGATCAAAGTCCGGGATTTCTGCAAGATCCAGCAAGGCAAAGCTAACACCAATCAGTAGTGGCTGCAACCCCAGAGTTACAGCCTTGTTGATGGATTGTTTCAATGCTTTGCTATGGCCCAGATAGAAATCGCCGGTAAAATCAGGATTCTGCTCCATCAGGCTTTTGGCCATATATACCAGGGAAGCATTTCCACGCTCAAGATAGGAAGGCAATAAAGCATGTACAGCATAATCTGCCGGCTTGCCGTAAAAATGGCTGAATGCCTGAAGCAGACTTTTGCGATAAAGGCTTTCGTCTTTGATTAAATGCTTTGAAATCTGACCGGTTCCGGTTCCGCTGGAATGAAAAACAATCTCGGGGTAAAAGTCTCCTGTTTTCACTTCATGTGTTTTGAAAAACTCAACCGGCATACAGGGAATATCAGTTATGGAGGTAACATCCCGGGGATTTATTCCCAGGGCATTGACAAAATTGTGATAAATCTGATTATGCCGATACTGATATTTGAATATTTGCAGGGCTACAGAAGCAAAATCTGTTTCATTGCGTATTTCAAATATTTGTTTTTCCAGTGCTTTCATAGGGGCAACAAAAAAGGAGAACCTTACGATTCTCCTGCAAATATACGGTGTAAATCTTTATCGTTTTTCAATTTCCACAACATTATCACCATAGCTCAGGTAATACTGCCCTATCGGCAAATCATCGACATCAATTACCCTACCGCCGCCAAATCTCACTCTTTCGCCAAACTCATTGTAGAGTTCATACAGGGTTTCTTTGGAAAAAACGATCTCATCTTTTATTCTTTTGCGTGTTTTCAGCTTTACCGGATCAAAATCGAGATGATATTTCAGGGTGTCCGAATAATGTGTCCTGTTAAGGTGATCCACTTGTTTAAGCCTGTACATATTCAAACCATTGTGCGGATAAATCTTTACTTTGTAGGTATTGTCATCAGGTCCGCCGTATCCCATAAATTCATCAATCACCAGCCATCTGTCCCAGCGATACTCCTCTACATGAAACTTCAGTTTACTGGATTCGCGGGTAGTCTGAAAAACCAGGTAACCATCTTTCATTTCATGCTCAGCCAATTCATAGGTACTTAATGGTTTTAATACTTCCGGATTGATTATCAAGGGAGAGCAATCATCCTCGTGCTGAAATTCCACTGTTATTTCTTCACCCAGCTCAATATCCATACGTGTAAGAGAAATAACAAAGGCACTGGATCTTATTTCATCAGGTATGTTTTCTCCATTGACAGTAACATTGCTGATGCAAAATTCTCCTTTCTTATCATCAACCAAACTGTTTTTTACAAAAATATTTTTCCCTTGATAAATGCCTTCAACAATCATTTTCTCAGCAGATACACCGGAAAATACCAGTAAACATACCAGGGTGGTAAGGATGTTTCTCATGATATTGGTTTTTCGATTTGGTAACAAATTTAATAATTATCATGAATCAAGCAAGTTTCATGCCTTGTTTTCTTTCCTTACCTATAATATTAATCTGATCATCCAGACGGGCAAGGCCAAATTCAATCAGGCATTCTCCTTTAGCATATCCCAGTACTCAACAGCCTTGCGCAGATGCGGAATAACTATTGTTCCCCCAACAAGGCTGGCTACCGACAAGGCTTCCATAAGTTCATCAGTACTGATACCAATTTCATAAGATTGTTCAAGATGGTATTTCACACAATCATCACATCGGAGTACCATGGATGTTGTCAGCCCAATCAGCTCTTTGCTCTTAACATCAAGGGATCCGGCCTTGTATGTATTGGTATCCAGATTAAATATTCGTTTGATCACCAAATTATCTTTATCCAGAATTTGTTTGTTCATTTTTTCGCGGTATGCACGAAAGGCTTCAATTTTGTTTTCCATATGACAATTGTTTTCCAAGTAATGTGGCTGATGTACACGAGTTTATTATGACTTTCACCTTATCTCCGGGGGAAAAGTCAATGTCAGGTATAATCACAAGTTTATTCTGGCATGTTCGTCCGAACACTTCTTTATCTGAACGTCTGGATTTTCCTTCGATCATAATTTCATATGATTTACCCACCTCCTCTTCATTGCTCTTCAAGGATAATTTTCCCTGTAGCTCAATCAATTCATTGAGCCGACGTGTTTTAACATCTTCGGGCACATCATCATGCAGATTTGCAGCAGCATAAGTTCCCGGACGTTCTGAATATTTAAACATGAAAGATGAATCATAAGCAACTTCACGCATAATATCAAGACTCTGCTGATGGTCTTCTTCCGTCTCCCCGGGGAAACCGGCAAAAATATCTGTACTTATCCCACAATCAGGCATGACAGCTTTAATTTTCTTCACCCTGTCAAGATACCATTCCCGGGTATATTTACGGTTCATGGCTTTCAGAATTTTGTTACTGCCGGACTGAACAGGCAAATGTATGTGCCGGCAAATATTATCACCCGAAGCCATGGTTTCAATGAGTTTATCAGAAATATCTTTTGGATGAGAAGTTGTAAACCGTATTCTCAGAGTGGGGAATTCATCAGCAACCAGCTTGAGCAGATCAGGAAAATCCAGGACGTTTTCCTTGTCTTCCCATGCGTATGAATTAACATTCTGCCCCAAAAGGGTCACCTCATGATAGTTGTTTGCACAGAGATCCTTCACTTCATTAAGGATATCTGATGGCTTCCGACTACGTTCCCTGCCTCTGGTGTAAGGCACTATACAATAAGAGCAGAAATTGTTGCAACCTCTGGTGATTGACACAAAACCACTGACAGGAGAATTGTCGAGCCGATGTGGTAAAATACTCTCATAGGTTTCTGTCCGGCTCAATTCCAGATCAGATACAAATTCCTGTTTGCTGATGTTTTCCAGAAGACGGGGTAGTTGTCTGTAGCTATCAGGACCTGCAACCAAATCAACACTGCCGTGCTCCCTGAACTGCTCTCCCACATGCTGAGCCATACAACCCAGGATGCCAAGTTTCATATGCTTGTGTTTTTTCCTGAGGCCCCTGAAATGATCCAGTTTGTTCCATATGCGTTGTTCTGCATTTTCACGCACAGCGCAGGTATTCATCAGGACAAGTCCCGCATTTTCCATATTCTCTGAGGCAGTATATCCGGCTTTCTCCAAAATGGCAGCAACAACTTCGCTGTCTGCTATGTTCATCTGACAACCAAAGGTTTCTATATAGTATGTTTTGTTATCATTCATGCTGCAAAATTAGACAATTTATCTGTAATACAGTTACATTGCAAATCAGGAATACATGCCAGATCCTCTGAGATTAATTGAAAATGAAATTTCATATTCTTCAGGATTTTAAATATTTTTAGCCTTTCAAAAGTAATGGTGAAATAAACTAAAACAATTGCTATGTCAGGACACAGTAAATGGTCAACCATAAAGAGAAAAAAAGGCGCACTGGATGCCAAGCGTTCAAAGATATTTTCCAGGCTGTCAAAGGAGATAACGATAGCTGTTAAAGAAGGTGGTGGCAATGATTCCGAAATGAATGCCAGATTAAGAACTGCCATTCAGAATGCCAAAGCTCAGAATATGCCCAAAGACAATATTGAAAGGGCCATAAAAAAAGGAGATTCCGATGAAGGCGGATTACAGGGAGCTACCTTTGAAGGATACGGCCCCGGCGGTATTGCAATTTTTGTAGAATGCCTTACGGACAATAATAACCGGACTGTGGGCAGTGTACGTGCAATTTTTACCAAGCGCGGTGGTAGTCTGGGAAAAAATGGTTCCCTCGGCTTCCTGTTTGACAGAAAAGGTGTATTCACAATTCCTAAAGGAAATATTGACCCGGAAGAGTTCGAACTTGAAATCATTGATGCAGGTGTTGATGAAATCGAAGATGAAGGTGATGTTCTTATGGTATATTGCCCGCTGGAAGCCTTTGGAGACGTACAGAAAAAACTGGAAGAAATGGGCATTGAACCTGAAAGCTCAGAATTACAACGTATCCCGAACAATACCACAAAAGTGGACGTAGAAACAGGCCAGAAGGTCATGGAAATGATTGATGCTTTTGAAGATGATGATGACGTACAGAATGTATTTCACAATATGGAAATGACCGATGAATTGATGGAAGCTTTAAATAAATGATAATCAAAAACCTGTGATAGCAATGTCATTCTCGCTGAAATATTTTACACATTTTTTGAAATTTTATTTGCAAATAAAAAATATTTCCCTTTTCTTTGCATTCCCTAATTCAAGATTAGGACAATGGATGGTCCGTTCGTCTAGGGGTTAGGACGCCAGGTTTTCATCCTGGTAACAGGGGTTCGATTCCCCTACGGACTACCGGAAAGGCTGATTGCACAAAGCATTCAGCCTTTTTTTATTCACCCTGATACATGACAATTTCGGAACTTATCACATGCCCGGCTTCTTAATCATTTCCCTTATACTGGATTTTATCCTCAGCAGATTAGGGGCATTGAATAAACTTCATACCTTGATTTTTTTTATTTCTCTTGCCGGTTGTTATTATCAGCCGAAATTCCTTGGTTAATTCACCAAAAATTCAGACTTTCATGGCATCAATAGCAAAGAAATATGAAAGTGCATTTTATCGCGATTGGCGGAGCTGCCATGCATAACCTCGCCATCGCACTGAAAGAAAAATCGTACAGCATCAGTGGATCTGATGATGAAATATTTGAACCTTCCAGATCAAGGCTTAAAAAACATGGGTTATTACCAGACATAGCAGGTTGGTTTCCTGAAAAAATCTCAAAAAATACGGATGCTGTGATTTTGGGTATGCACGCCAAAAAAGACAACCCCGAACTCGAAAAAGCGTTGTCACTCAATATACCGGTGTATTCCTATCCTGAGTATCTGTACAAACAAACGAAAGATAAAAAACGCCTGGTCATTGCCGGCAGCCATGGAAAAACGACAATCACAAGCATGGTAATGCATGTACTACGAAAAAAGGGTCTTGATTTTGATTATATGGTGGGTGCAAAGATTGAAGGATTTGACACCATGACCAGCTTGTCAGAGGATGCTGAAATTGCTGTTTTTGAGGGAGACGAATACCTGTCCTCCCCCATAGACATGAAACCAAAGTTTTTGTGGTACAAGCCCCATGCTGCTGTGATTACAGGCATTGCATGGGACCATGCCAATGTTTTTCCCACAGAACAAATGTATGTTGAGCAGTTCAGAAAATTTATCAACAGCATACAGCCGGGTGGCAAATTGTTTTATTACAGACAAGACATTCATATCCATAGCCTCATTAACGAAAACGCAAATAAAGTCAGTTTCATACCATATGATGCCCTGCCGTATACAATCCAAAACGGCCGCGTATGGATTCAGACCGACCGGGGAAAATTTCCTGTTTCCGTTTTCGGACATCACAACATCCAAAACATTGAAGCTGCCCGTTTAATTTGTACTGAAGCCGGCCTTGATGATGAATTCTTCTATAAGGCACTGCAGGATTTCAGGGGTGCAGCCAGAAGACTGCAACTTCTTGCAGAAAACAAGAGCACGAGTGTTTACCTGGATTTTGCCCATGCTCCGTCAAAAGTAAAAGCTACATGTCATGCGGTAAAAGAACAGTATCCCGACAAAAAGCTGATTGCATGTCTTGAGCTGCATACATTCAGCTCACTCAGCAAAGATTTTATTCCGCAGTATGCAAATTCCATGGCGGCAGCAGATGAAGCCTGTGTTTATTTCAATCACAGCGTTGTAAAACACAAAAACCTGCCTGCCCTGGACACAAAATTCATAGAAAAGGCTTTCCATACACCGATAGAGGTATTCACTGATTCTGATGCACTGATGGATGAACTGCACAATAAACAGATGGACAATACTGTTCTTCTTATCATGACATCAGGCAGCTTTGATGGCAGGGATTTACAGTCGGTCGCTGAAAGTATCACCCGGAAATAACTGATTCCAATGAAAACCAACAAAACGAAACATACAAGGATTTTTTTATTGGGCTTCCTGCTTTTCTTTTCCTGCAATATCCAGGCTCCAATCATCGGTGAACCCTCAGATTACCAGGTAGAAAAGCTAAATCTGGAAGAGATTAAAATCAAAATATGGCTGCCGATAGAAAATCCCAACAACATGAATTTTAATGTTTCCAATGTAGATCTGGACATTCATGTTAATGGATTAAAGCTTGGCAAAGTCACAAAAATGGAAAAAGTGCATATTCCCAAAAACTCCGAAGCCACCTATGCCATCCGGCTTGAAGTGAAAATGAAAGATCTTGGGGTTTCTGCCATAACAGCACTCAGCCAGTTAAGGAGTAAACATGTTATGTTGAAAATTGACGGAGATGTCACTGTGTCTAAATTTGTGATTGTCAAAAAGATAAAGGTTGAAGTTGAAGATAAGGTAAAAATTTGGTAATTTAGCATAAGAATTGATAGAAAAACATCATGAGAAACAGCATAATCATATTACTGATTTTATTTGCCACACCATTGGCTGCACAGCAGGCCCCCACTGAAGAATCTGATTCTGAGACGGGCATTGAAGCTGAGGAGGTAAGCTATTTTGAAAGTGATGCTTTCGGCGGAAATCTGATCATCCATCAGGCAGAAGAAATTGAAACCCTTGTGGGAATACGTCTGGCCATACTTGAAAAGCAAAAAGGCTTCAAAGGGTACAGGATACGTTTATTTTCACAAGTTGGAAGTGGTGCCAGAAAGAAAGCCAATAATTTTCGGGTAGATTTTGAGGAAGAGTTTCAGGATACTGAAGCTTACCTGGTATACAACAACCCGAACTGGGAAGTTCATGTTGGCAACTTCAGGAACAGATTTGAAGCAAAGCAAAACCTGATTGAATTGAAAGAAGAGTTTCCAAAAGCTTTTATTACCAGATCAATCATAGAATTTCCGGAATTGAAAACTTCATCAGATGCAGGTACAGAAAATTAAAGATATTGCCTTTCAGATCCGAAAAGATGTATTAATTTCCCTGCACGAGGCCGGCTCAGGACATCTGGGAGCATCTCTCGGTCTCAGTGATATTTTTGCCGTGTTATATTTTCATTTCATGAAGCATAAACCGGAACAAGCTGACTGGCCCGGACGTGACCGTCTGGTATTGTCAATCGGTCATGCAGCACCTGTCCTGTATGCCAGCCTGGCCAATGCGGGCTATTTCAGCCGTGAAGAACTGCTCAGTCTGCGTAAACTGGGATCACGATTGCAGGGCCACCCGGCCACGGCTCATAATGTTCCCGGACTGGAAACTACTTCCGGATCGCTGGGACAGGGGTTATCCATTGCTACAGGCATGGCTTTGGCCGACAAAACAGACAAACTCCGCCGCAGGGTAATCAGCATTCACGGTGACGGCGAACTGCAGGAAGGGAGTATATGGGAAGCAGCCATGAGTGCCGGCCATTATGAGCTGGATCAGCTCATTTCCATTGTTGACAGAAATAAATTGCAAATTGACGGCAATACCGAGAAAGTGATGAGACTGGAACCCCTCCGCGACAAATGGAAAAGCTTTGGCTGGCATGTAATTAACTGCCGGGGCAATGATGTTGAGTCTGTGATGCTGGCTCTGAAAAAGGCAGATGAAAATACAGGCAAACCCACTGTTATATTGGCGGAAACAAAAATGGGAGCCGGTGTTAAAAGCATAGAAAACGACCATAGCTGGCATGGCAAACCACCCCGGGATGAAACCCAGTTGAATGCTTTTCTTGAAGAGTTGTCTGCCTCCTGATCAACGTACAAGTCTGACTGCTTTTTGGTCACCCCGATCTGTGCTTACCCTCAGAATCAACATACCGCTGTAATCACACTGCATGGTAATCTCTTGTTGTTTTGCTCCGGCAAATCTTTTGCTTTGCAGCAACTGACCGGTCAGATCAAAGACTTCTACCCGGCCATCTGCCAGAATCTGTTGTTCCATTGTGAATTCAAATCCACCGGGACTGGCAAGCAAACCCGTAATTTTCATATTCTCCGTTGCCGTTATATCAGCAACATAACTGGCTTCCCCGATGGCAAATTTTGCGATTACCGGCAAATGATCACTGTTGTTGTACAAGGCATCAATTACCCCGGCCGGTGCTGCAGAATTGTACCCGTCAATCAATGAGGTGTTGTAATGATTCCCGTCCTGACCAAGTGTCTCATAGCTATCCTCTACATAGATAAAATCATTGACACCACTGAGAACATCATCAGATACCAAAACAAAATCAAAGCGATCATCCAGACCTCCGCCTGACGGACAATCATCGTAATCTGTATGGGTCGATTGTGTATGATAATTTCTGAACGAGTAATTGATATGCCAGCTACCGGATTGATTAACAGGATCATTAAAAACAACATCACCCACATCGGGATTCACCAGGTTCTGATAAGCTGCCTCATTGGCATCATATACATTCAGATCACCTGCAAAAATCCAGTTAGCCTGATTGCTGAATCCGGAAAGATAATTCATAAAGTCCTCTGTCATATGCGCTCTCGTCACGGCGTCCTCGTCTCCGTTACCGGCTTTCAGGTGAGCCACCGCCACATGAAACTCAACCGGATCAGCAGTTTGCAGGCTTTGTAAAACATAAATATCAATTTTCCTTATGTCGGTATTGATGGCATAATGATTCACCAGGTCAAGTTTCCGGCTATCATAATACAGCATGTTTATCAGATAATCCGATCCCGGATAAGACATACCGTAATAGGTGGTACCATCGATATTGAGAGCATTGCCAAGCAGGTGACCTGCCGCATAAGTACTCCCGTCCATTTCATTGACAGTGAAAATATCCGGTTTAACATGCTCAACAATGGTGGCAATATAATCGGCTTTATCAGTCATATCATTGTTGGACGGTGTACACCAGTCCGTATAATTTCCGTAATACAACAAATTGTAATGCATCATTGTAATCGTATCCTGGGCCTTCAGCGCAACAGACAGGAAGACCACAAGCAGGAGTGTAAAATATCTTTTCTTCATAAATATCAGTTCATAACATCATGCGCATCTAACTCAACAACATGCCCAAATGTTTTCAGGCCTTCCATATCTATCTGATTCAGATTTCCTACAACAGCAATTATCACTGGTCTTCCGCGCAAATGCGTTGCATGGAAATCATTGAGGCTTTTCATGGAAACATCATCATACAAATCATAGCGGTACTCCCGCGGATCATGTTGATAAGATCGGTTAATCCAATTTTCTGCAAGATAGGAAATTTTTCTAAATCCGGGATTTTCCATATTAACCGACTGTTTTAAAGATGTTTGCAAACCATCCATCCTGCCGGGTTTATGCGGCAAATTTGTCAGCAAAGAATCAAACACGTGAATCGCATCCACGGTTTTATCCGCCTGGGTGCCGATAAATGCCTTAAAATAGCCGGGATAATTTTTATTATTGTTTGGCTGATAAAAAGCATATGCACTGTAAGCCATGCTTCTGAGTTCTCTGATTTCCTGAAAAACAATGGATGACATACCGATACCAAAATACTGATTAAATGCTTTGGCCATCACTATATCCCTTTCGGTATCAACAACCCCCGGCACATAAAAATATATGTTGCTTTGCAGGGCTTTTTTGTCGTTTACAACAAAAATTGTATCAGCATCATACATTTCCGGCCGGCGATACACAGGAGGTTTTTCCGGATCAGTATTTCTATCAGGATTCAGATTTTCATTCAGGATTTTCTCGATTTCTTCAGGGAGTAATTTGCCGGAGTAATGAATGTTAAGCGGAGCATCAAGTAAACCGGGACACATGCCGGTCATATCCTCAGCATCAGCTTTTCTGACAGCCTTGGTATCCAGTCTGTTCAGGTAACCGGATTTTTCACCAAACATAATTTTTTCTATCAAAGCATTTGCCTTGATGGCGGGTTTTCTTTGTTCATACCTGCTTTCCAGCCGGCGCATCCTGACAAGGCTTTTCATGGCATCTTTATCCTCAGCCGGATGATGAAGCAGGGAATTCAGTAACACCAAACTGCTGTCAAGATGGGAATCATGTCCATCCATGCTTATGGTAAAATATTGCCTGTCAGCACTGATTTGCATACTGCTGCCCAGCTTCTGCATGGCCGCTGCAAAAGAATTTCCCTGCAAATCCCGGCTTCCGCATTCCTGAAGATATGTCGCCAGTTGAGTCAGGGCAGGTTGCTCAAGGGTTCCTGTCTGAAAACGCAGACTGATATTGAACATTTCATTGAATGGATTTTCCACATGAAAAAGCCTGTAATCTTCTGTTTTAACTATTTTCAGGTCTTCGGTAAAATCAATAAAATCCGGCTCTACCACTGCTGTTTCCATCTCATCCAATTTTTTTGCAAATACCGAACTGGCCTCAGGTTCTGCCGGATTTACAGGGTCATAACCGGGTTTTTCCAGTTTCTCCTTATCAGGAAATCCCATTCTCGACCTGAAAACCAAAAAATCATCAGCATAATATTTATTGGCTACTTCAATAATATCATCTTTATCTGTTGCGGCAATTTTTTGGGGATAAGCAAGCATGCCTTCCCAGGTTTTATCAAAGAAAAATGCCTCCATAAGTTTTTGCATTCTGCCCTCTTGTCCTTCCAGCTGCAGCTCACTGTTTTTTTGAAGATCACGCTTGACGGCAGCCAGGGTTTCGGTTTCAAAATCCCCCAGTTTAATCTTTTCAACTTCGTCCATCACCAGATTTTCCGCCTTACGAAAAGTCTGAAACAAAAGTTTGGGCACGAAAAGAAAAACACTGCTGCCATAATCAATCCGCATATCGCTAAAAACAGAGGCAAAAAGCAAATCATTGTTTTTGCCGAGCTGATCCAGTTTTCCGGTACCATTGCGATTGGTCAGCATAGCATGCAAAACATCCAGGGCTGGTTTATCCGGATGGGTGACCGGCACGGTTCTGAAACCAATCAGCCCTGCCCTGACCGGTGTGATGCGCTCTGTAACCACCTGCCTGCCGTCAATTGATTCCTCCCGGGGCACTTCAAATTCAGGCAAATCTCTTTCTGGCAAATCGGAAAACCATCTTTCTATCATCGGTTTGACTTCCTCCGAATCAAAAGGACCACTGAGAAACAAGGCCATATTATTTGCCACATAATACCGCTCGTAAAAATTCTTCATTTCTTTCAGGGATGGATTCTTAATATGTTCGGCCTTTCCAAGTACGGTTTGTTGTCCGTATGGGTGTTTTTGATAAAATGCTTCAAAAAACTTTTCAATCAACACAGTCTCAAACTGATCATTATACATGTTTTTTTCTTCAAAAACCGTTTCCAGCTCTGACTGAAACAAGCGAAACACAGGATGTTTAAACCGGTGTGCATACAGGCGCAACCATTTCTCCATCTGATTTTCCGGAAAATGATTGTAATAGGCATTTTGCTCCATTCCGGTAAAAGCATTGATACCACGGGCCCCCATGTGATCCAGAATCTTATCCATTTCATTGGGAATGGCATATCTGCCTGCTTCCCCGGAGAGCCTGTTAATGATTTTGCGAATGCTGTCCCGGTGACGGACATCACTGTATTGCTGCAGCTTTTCATACTGCTGTTCTATGCTGTCCAGGTAAATGGACTCTTCCTGATAATTGATGGTGCCCAATTGTCTTGTTCCCTTAAAAAGCATGTGCTCAAGATAATGCGCAATTCCGGTAGCATCTGCCGGATCATATTTTGAACCGCATCTGATGGCAAGACTGCCAGTAATGTAGGGAGCCTCAGGTACTTCATTCAGATAAACAGTGAGGCCATTGTCAAGCCTGTATACTTCACTCTTGTTTTGTGCATTGACAGAAAAAGCAGCAGTGAGAAAAACAGCCATACATAAAGTAAAAAACCGGTAAACCATTCTTTTGCAAACCATAAGAAAACTGTTGAAATATTTTTGACAAATTACGAAAAGAAATAACAAAAAAAACCAACATATTCCGTATTTTTATCCTCCCGCTGAAATTTTGATTGCTATGACAAATTTTACACATCTTCATGTACACTCTGAGTATTCTATTCTGGACGGATTAGCCAAAACCTCACAATTGGTTGATATGGCGAAAGAATATGGCATGAGTGCACTTGCCCTCACCGATCACGGAACCATGTTTGGAATCAAGGAATTTTACAACAAATGCCGGGCTGCGGGTATTAAACCGATATTGGGATGTGAAGTATACGTAGCAGCCAGAGGAAGGCTAAAAAAGGAGGGAAAGGAAGATCGCAGCGGATATCATCTGATTCTTCTGGCAAAGAATCTTACAGGATATTACAATCTTCTCAAGCTTGTGACCATATCAAGCAAGGAAGGCTTTTATTATAAACCCAGGATTGATCACGAATTGCTGGAAGAGTATCACGAAGGACTGATTGCTACCTCGGCATGTCTGGGAGGTGAAATACCCAAACTTGTCAGCAGACAAAATCAGGATGAAGCTTCTGAGAGGGTAGTCTGGTTTAAAAAAGTTTTTGGTGATGACTTTTACCTGGAGCTGATGCGCCACAAAACAGATGACCGGCGTATGAAAGCAGAAACCTACGACCGGCAGGTTGAAGTGAATGCCAAACTGGTAGAGCTTGCCGCCAAACACGATGTCAAAATCATCGCCACCAATGATGTACATTTTGCCAAAAAAGAGGATGGGGAAGCCCATGATCTGCTGATATGTCTGGTAACCAACAATTTCAAAGATGAAGAAAACAGGCTCAAATACACCAAGGAAGAGTACCTGAAATCTCCTGATGAAATGGCAGAGCTCTTTTCTGACATTCCGGAAGCCCTGGAAAACACTATGGAGATCGCTGACAAGGTAGAGGAGTTTGAGCTTGATTCTCCACCCATCATGCCGGTATTTGAAATTCCCGAAAGTTTTGGCACTGAGGATGGCTACAAAGAAAAATTGAATGAAGCTGCTCTCAGGGAGGAGTTTTCCGATGAGACCTTCGATCGTCTGGGGGGATATGATAAGGTTTTGCGTATCAAATTTGAATCGGACTACCTGGAAAAGCTGGTATATGAAGGTGCTGAAAACCGCTATGGTGATAAAATCCAGGATGATACTTCAATCAGAGAACGGATTGATTTTGAGTTGAACACCATAAAAACCATGGGTTTCCCGGGCTACTTTCTGATTGTACAGGATTTTATCAATGCTGCCAGAGAAATGGGCGTGATCGTAGGCCCGGGACGAGGCTCCGCAGCCGGTTCTGTAGTAGCATACTGTTCAGGCATCACCAATGTTGATCCCATCAAATATGATTTGCTTTTTGAACGTTTCCTGAACCCGGACCGGATTTCCATGCCGGATATTGATATTGACTTTGATGATGACGGCCGGGAAAAAGTTCTGGATTACGTGCGCAAAAAATACGGTGATGATAATGTAGCTCACATCTGTACTTTTGGAACAATGGCCACAAAATCATCAATACGTGATGTGGCAAGAATTCTCAGACTGCCACTGAATGAAGCCGACCGTCTGGCAAAAATGGTTCCGGAAGCACCCAAAATGACATTCAAACAAGCATTTAAGGAAAATCCGGAACTCAAAAAAGAAGCTGAAAAGGGAGAACCCCTGGTGCAGGAAGTGCTTCATTATGCCCAAAAAATTGAAGGTACAATCCGGCAAACCGGAACCCACGCCTGTGGTGTACTGATTGGAAAAGACGGGCTGGAGAACAATCTTCCCATGATGAAACTCCCTGATGCCGAAATGCTTGTAACTCAGTTCGACGGAGATCATGTGGAACCCATCGGTATGCTGAAAATGGATTTCCTCGGCTTGAAAACCCTGTCAATTATCAAAACTACCCTGGAAAATATCCATCACTCCAAAGGTGTAGAGATTGATATGGATAACATCCCAAAGAACGATACAAGCACTTTTGAATTATTCAGTAAAGGTCACACAACCGGTATATTCCAGTTTGAGTCTGATGGCATGCAAAGTCATCTGAAAAGCCTCAAGCCCAACCAGTTTGAAGACCTTGTTGCCATGAATGCACTGTATCGCCCCGGGCCAATGCAGTATATTCCTTCCTACATAAAGCGGAAGCATGGCAAAGAGAAAGTTGAATTCGACCATCCCATCATGGAAAGATACCTGAAGGAAACCTACGGCATCACGGTTTTCCAGGAACAGGTGATGTTACTTTCCAGGGCTCTGGCCGGTTTCACACGCGGACAATCCGACACCCTGCGTAAAGCCATGGGGAAAAAGAAATTCGACTTAATGGCTGACCTCAAGGTCAAATTCAAGGAAGGCTGCCTTGCCAATGATGAATTCATTGAGGGGTGCAAAGCCGGAAACAAGAAACCCGGGGATCTGATAGAAAAAATATGGAAAGACTGGGAAAGCTTTGCTTCTTACGCTTTTAACAAATCACACTCTGTATGCTATGCTGAGCTGGCCTATATTACCGGATATCTGAAAGCCAATTATCCTTCAGAATTCATGGCTGCCGTAATGAGCCGCAACATCAATGATATCAACAAGATATCAATCCAGATGGAAGAATGCCGCCGTATGGGTATCAAGGTGCTGGGGCCAAGCATAAATGACAGTTTCAGCCTTTTTACTGTAGATGAAAATGACAACATTCGTTTTGGACTCAATGCCATCAAAGGTGCCGGCTCCAATGCGGTAAAAGAAATCATCCGTGCCAGAGAATCAGAAGGAAAGTTTGCCGATATTTTTGATTTTATCGCCAGGGTGGATTTGCATCAGGTCAATAAAAAAAGTCTGGAATCTTTTGTATATGGAGGCGGTTTTGATTGCTTTGAAGGCATAAAGCGACATCAGCTTTTGTTTGACAATGGGCGGGAAGGAACTTTTCTTGACGACCTTGTCCGATACGGGAATCAAAAGCAGGCAGACCAAAACGGTGGTGCCAGTATATGGGGTGACATGCTTGAAAACACTGTACAAACACCCCCCATACCAACATGCGAAACCTGGTCGTCACTGGAAGCTTTGAAAAAGGAAAAAGAACACATCGGCATGTATCTTTCGGCCCATCCCCTGGATGAATTCAGCCTGGAACTGTCCCAGCTTAAAACCATCAAACTGAGCGACATTAAAGCAAGGCCACAGGATTTCCAGAATCAGGATTTTTATATTGCCGGATATATTTCTGAGGCATTCGAACGCAGAACAAAATCCAATACCCTTTTCGGCGGGATTTTTCTCGAGGATTATTCCGACAGATACCGCATTACCCTGTTTGGTAAAGATTACATGACTTTCAAAACCTATTTCACCGAAGGATACTCCGTGCTGATAAGGGCCAGAATGGAACCGGGCTGGAAAAACAAAGATGAGTACCGGCTGAAAATCAAAAACATCGATGAGTTGTCAACACTCAAAGAAGGATTTTTTAAGGAAATCACGCTTCAGATGTTTGCCGAAAATGTTACAGAAGAGTTTGTCTCGGAGTTTTCCAAACTGCTGGAACATAAAAAAGGCAAGATGATTTTGAACATTTCCCTTTATGATAATGTTATGAAGCAGCGTGTTGATATGTCATCAAGACAATTCAGGGTGGATTTACATCAGGACCTGATTAATTTCTTACAGGACAATCCCGCAGTACATCGTTTTAAATTAAAGTAATTTTGTTATTTTTATCTCAACAACAAAGAATTAAATTATGGTACAGGAAATTACAAGTAGCAATTTTGATGAGCTGGTAATGAAATCGGACAAGCCAGTAGTTATAGACCTTTGGGCAGAATGGTGCGGCCCCTGCCGCATGCTCACCCCGATCATGAAAGAAATGGCCGAAGAATATGATGGCAAAGCCGTCATTGGCAAGGTTGATGTTGACAGCAACCCCGACATTGCTGCCAAATACGGCGTACGTAACATTCCTACCGTTTTATTTGTCAAAAACGGGGAGCTTGTGGACAAGCAGGTGGGTGCAGTACCCAAATCCACGCTCACAGCAAAGCTCGATCCGCTTGTGTAAATACATGTATCCAAAACCTGTCATTTGTAACAAACAAAAGGGACAGTAACATTTGCAAAAAGGAATTGTCATAAAATCGACCGGAAAGGATTATACAGTCCGTTCCGGTCGTCATGTATTCTCCTGTGTTCTCAGGGGTCGCATGCGCCTGAAAAACAGCCGGGCTACCAACCCGGTTGCCGTGGGTGATGTGGTATCTTTTGAGCCTGACGCTGATAAAGGTGAAGGCATTATCCACGATGTGGAAAAACGTCGCAATCATCTCCTGCGCAAGGCCACCAATTTATCACGAAAATCCCAGGTCATTGCTGCCAATATTGATCAGGCGGTTCTTGTAGTCACACTGGCCTTTCCCAAAACAACCAGACTGTTTATTGACCGTTTTCTGGTCAGCGCCGAATCTTTTGGCATTCCGGTTGTGTTGCTTTTTAATAAAGCAGACCTGTACAGCGAAGAAGAAATCCTTGAACTGGAAGAGCTCAGGGAAATCTATCAGGGTATTGTCAGGGAAATTCACACGACATCAGCCACCAGGGAAGATGAAAAAGACCATATCCGCAGCATCCTGAAGAACAAAACTTCTGTTCTGGCTGGTCACTCAGGGGTGGGAAAATCCACCCTTATCAATCTTGCAGATAATCATCTTAAGCTGAAAACCGCAAGCATTTCAGATGCCCACAAATCAGGAAAACACACCACAAGTTTTGCAGAAATGCATGAACTTTCATTCGGAGGCTGGGTGATTGATACACCGGGAATCAGGGCTTTCGGAATTGTTCACATTGAAAAGAATGAATTGTATCATTTTTTCCCGGAAATTTTTCATTATGCAAAAGACTGCAAGTACTACAATTGCCTGCATACCGATGAACCGGGCTGCGCAGTCAAACAGGCTGTGATAGACGGAGAAATTGCAGAATCACGGTATATGTCTTATATCAACCTGTTTTTTGATGATCAGTCTAAACACCGGGAGGCCGATTATTAATAAAAAAAAGGCATCTACTATCGCAAATGCCTTTCTCCGTTTCCTATGTTAATTGTACTAGTCTTCCGGGTGAATTGCCTCTACAGGACAAACATCAGCGCATGCACCACAGTCAGTGCATACATCAGGATCAATCACATAAATATCTCCTTCAGAAATCGCGTCCACGGGACATTCATCTAAACATGTTCCACAAGCTGTACAATCATCAGTAATTACGTAAGCCATTTTTCTTTATTTTTTAGGTTATCACTAATACAAACTTAAAGTTACTTGTTTGAATTGGGAAATATTTTAGCAAGTTTTACTCTAATTTAAAACGATTCTAACAATCCCCCTTATTTATTGATTTTATGTGCTTTACGAGGCTTCTAAAAAGCATTTCCAGAAAAATATCCCCCCAAAACTGACCAAAGTCATCAATTCACAATCAGTTTTTCAGTTTTGACAGCATTTGTGTCTGATGAAATTCTGAAAACATATACTCCTTTGCTCAGAAAAGAGATATCCATGCTGTGGGAATTTCCGGTAAATTGTTCCTGATAAAGCAGGTGGCCCTGCACATTTCTGATTTCTATATCATAATCCGCCGTTCTGCCGGTCATGATATTCAGTCTGTTGCGGGCAGGATTCGGATACAGGCGACAGGCCGTCTTTTGTTCATCTATGCCTGTGATTTGTTCTATGCTGTGATCAGCCATCAGCCATAAACGGGGATCAAAATCAATATTGCTGACAGTCCTGTCTTCAGGAATTACATACTCCTCCTCCGCAGCATTGTGTGGCAACTTTATTAAGAGGCTGTCACCATCTTCAAAATGCAGCATATACTCAACCGGCATGGTAAACAAGGGAGCTTCAAAACAGGATCCTGTCTGATTGGTGCTGATAACAAGCGTATCGTTGGCCTGATACCACTGTACATCGTAAACAGGATAGCCTTCTCCATAATACCACTGATCAAAGAAGTTGGTAAAGTCCATGCCGCTGACATCTTCCAGCACATTTTTGAAATCATCTCCTGTAGCCATGGAATCCGCATACACATCAAGATATGTTTGCAGTACATCAAAAAATATTGCATCATCATCAAGCAGGTAGCGAATCATATGAACCAGCATACCGCCTTTTTTGTATGAGAGGGTGTAATCAAATATCCGGCTGACATTGTTGGCATCTTCAAAAGGCACGTAAACAGAGCCGTCATCATATGCTTTGGAATTGTAGGCATTTGTTTCAAGCCATTCCCTGGATTCAGCCTCTGTGCGTACTTCCTGTGCTACAAGATATTCCGAATAAACAGCAAATCCTTCATTGATCCAGATATCCTGCCAGCTTGCACAGGTAAGATAATTTCCAAACCATGAATGACCCAGCTCATGGGCCACAAGAACAAAACTGAAATAACCCATACTTGTCATGGTCTGATGCTCCATACCACCGTTTATCTTAACTACAGCATGGCCGTACTTTTCCTCATGATGAGGATATATACCAAGCAAAGATGACAATGCTTCAATCATATCACCTGTTTCATCAATATTGTCCTTGTAGTAAGTCAGGTAACCGGGGTAATCATATATATAATTCTGTATCAGAATGGAATCTTCAATTTCTGCCGGATGTGCATAAAATGAATAATCCTGGTAATTACCTACGGCAACAGAAATCAGATAATACGCAATGGGATAAGATGACTCCCACTCATAACGCGTTTGTCCCTCACCCATGTCTGTTGTTCCGCTTAATAAACCATTGGAAGCCGCTTTCAGATTATCAGGTACTGTTATATATACCCGGGATGAATCGGCTTTGTCTGTCAAATCCTGTTTAACAGGAAACCAGCCCATGGCATCAAAAGGTTCAGACAAGCTGTAAGTGGTGGTTTCCCCCAGGGTATTGTCTGTGGAATTATACATGCCATAAGGTGGGGTACCTGCATAATCTACCTCCACAGTCAGGAGTGATTTCTGCTTTGCCCTCTCCAGGGGAATGCTGAGCATATCATACTCATGGGTAAAACTGCTTACCGTCCCGTTCACTCTCACCTCATCAATACTCAGCTCATCAACCATATCGAGCTCAATAGCAGATAAACCAGGCTCAATTATTTCCAGATCAACCAGTGCTGTTCCGCTGACAAATGAACTTGTGTTGTCCAGGATCAGGTCCAGATAATAAAAGATAACATCATAATCATCAGCCGCACGGTGCTTTTGCTGATAAGCAGGATGCAGAACTTTATCATTGTCGGATTTATATGCCTCAACAGCCTGCTGTGCTAACACATGCAGGCTGATGAATATCAGCAAAAATATTCCACTTGCTTTTTTCATAATTCAATTTTTGTGTATCACAAAATACTGATACGATGAACAACAGAATCATCATCCATGATGATTTTCAGATTATATACTCCTCCGGCCAGGCCTTTTACATTGATGCCTGTTCTGCTGTCAGCAGCAAGGGACATATCGCCTTTCCTTACTACTTTTCCGTCTGCAGTACTGATTTCATATGTGATGTCCCCCGATTTTTCCGACTGGACAAAAACAAGGCCCTTGCTTACCGGATTCGGGAAAACGCTGATACCATCCAGCTCTTCTTTATCAGCTATGCCCACATCGCCTATATTCAGTTCCTTTGTTTCCGTGTATGTTCCCTGCTCATTGGTAACAGTAAGGCTTACTTCATACACAGCATCCTGAGCGTATGTATGTGTGGGATTCTGATCATCACTGGAATTGCCATCCCCAAAGTCCCAGAGCCAGGACGAAGGATAATTGGTGGAGATATCGGTGAAATCAATTTGTTGATAATTGTCAGCATCAGGCGCATGGAGAAAGTCAACTTTCAGACATTGCCAGGTAAGCTCAAAACCTGCCTCATTTACCCCGGGATCCGTGTATTGTTGTACCACAACCTCACCGCTTTCCGAGATGATGCTGCCCGAGGGGGGATTGTTGTTACAATATCTTCCAAGCAGATTGCCAGCATATACAAATGTGCCGTTAAAAATACTGAGGTGGTCATAATCACAGCTTTGAGCCGGGCCGGCTTCTATATCAAAACTTACAAAATTAAATTCTATCTGATCAGCATCGGTCGGAAGGATTTTTACCTTTCCGTTGGTATTGTCAGAATAATTACCGTCTTCACCGCCATCATCAAACAAGCGACCTTCACAACACATTTGATCAGGAGCATAACCGGACTCAGGCATATTCAGTTCAGCAATATTGTCAGAATCAAAACTGATATAGTCTGTTTTGGTTTCTGTGATTTCAGGACAGAGTGAAGAAAATCCGGTGAGGCTTACTGTATAACTTCCGACATCTTCATATGCATGTTCCGGATCAATTTCTGTGGAGGTAGCTCCATCCCCAAACTCCCAAAGAAATGAACTGAGATCATCGCTGAGGTTGGTAAACTGAATTTCGGCAGGCTCACAAGTGGTAGTCACATTGCTCATAAAGTCAACATCGAGAGCTTCCTCAGACAATTCCACCGGCAAGGTGACCGTGTCGGAACCCAGGCTGTTGGAAACGATAAGTTGAACATTGTATGTACCCAGGTCGGAATAAACATGTGTCGGGGAAGCCTCGGTACTGCTTTCGCCATCACCAAAAGACCATGTATAAGACTCCGGGGCGCCGCTGGAAGTACTGGCAAACAGCACTTCTCCCTCACAGGCATTCATCACGGTAGCAGTAAAATCCGCTACCGGTGGAGCCACAAGCTCAAACAGGTCAGATTCCCAGACGCCACGACCATAAGTGGCAGCACGCAGCTTACCAAGATCGTATTGTATCTCCAGCTCGTTGACAATCACATTGGGAAGACCTTCATTAAAGGGAACCCATCCGGGCATTCCTGCATTCCTGTAAAAAACACCCAGGTCTGTTCCCGCATACATGGCATGATTCGTATTGTTTTCATACACCAGGCAGTTTGCAGGTATATTGGGTAAACCATCAGAATAATTTTGCCAGGTGCTGCCACCATCTTCTGAGCGGTATACTTTTTCTCCGTTGGTGTAACCACTAAGGCTCACCCATAGCATATCAGGATCTGTCGGGTTGATGCTGATATAAGTTATTGAATTGCCCGGTATTCCGCTGCTCACATTTGACCAGGTACTGCCACCATTGCTTGTACGGTAAATATCATTGTAGGTAGCTGCATAAATTACAGATGGGTCTGATGGCGCCACTGCCAGTGATTGCAGGTTTGTTCCCCCGGTCAGACCACTGGAAATGACATACCAGGTATCACCACGGTTTGTGGTTTTATACACTTCGGAGAATCCCATGTACAGAGTATTCGGATCCTGCGGATCAATCACAAATGGTGTCACCCAGGCACCGTCTCCGGAACCTGCCGGCTTGATGTCCGTAAAATTATATCCGCCGTCTGTAGATCGCCTGATGGCACCATAGTAAACAGTACCATACATCACGTCTTCATTGGTGTAATCAATGGCACATTCCATGCCATCACCGCCAATAATGGCTTTCCAGTCACCACTGTTTAGCCTCATGGTACCATTATCCTGTGTGCCGGTAAGCAAGCGCTGGGGATTTGTTTCTGACATACCCATACGGTAAATCTGCAGTATCTGCAAGCCATCAGAAATATCTATCCAGGTGGAACCGCCATTGCTGGTTTTATGCAGGCCACCATCATTGCCCGAATAGAGATCTCCGGTATGAGGTGAAAAATCCATGGTATGATGATCGGCATGTACATAGGGTACGCCATCTCCTCCATACCAATGTGAAACAATGTTCCAGCTGCTTCCTCCGTTGGTGGATTTCCAGGAATTTACCCCACCCACGTACACTGCATTGGCATTGTCGGGGTCTGCAGCACAAGCCAGATCATACCAGCCCTGACCGCCGGAATCAGATCCGTCGGTTGACCAGCCAAGCAGATTCAGGGAATTGTTATCGTGCACCTCATTAAAGGTCAGTCCGCTGTCATCAGAGCGATACATGCCCAGGTAGCCATTATCATCTGCAGCAGATGCAAGCGCATATACACGGGTAGGATCAGCCGGAGTCACAGCCATTTCAATTCTGTTGGCATCATTCAAATCATGTACTACCTGCCAGGTCTGGCCTCCATCGGAACTGCGGTATATTGCCGCCCCTCCGCTGTATTCATAGGTTGCAGCAAAAACAACATCGGCGTTGCCCGGTTTAAATTCCAGGTCTTTAAAATGTCCACTGGCCTTTGTTTCCCATGTCGCACCGCTGTCTTCGCTACGGATCACGCCAAAGTTACCGGCTCCCAGGATTACATCCGGATTTTCCGGATTTATTTTTAAGCGCCGTATAATGTATAAGGAAGTAATGTCCAGATCAAGCAAAACTTCTGACCAGGTACTGCCTCCATCGGTTGATTTCAGAATTCCGGCACTGTAGGTGTCCCGTGCATCTCCATCACCGGTGGCAATGTAAATTATTTCCGGATCAAGAGGATGAATGGCCACATCGCTGATGCCGATTGAAGGCAAATCATCTGTGGTTGTAGCCCAGGTAGAACCGCCGTCTGTGGTTTTCCACAATCCTCCCGAAGGAGCACCCACATAGATAATGTCCGGGTCTGTGGGATGAAAACTCACACAATTCAGCCGGCCACTTCCCCGCTTTGTACCAGGACTATTTATGTTGGTAGGGGTATCATCGGGACCAAGATGTATCCAGTTTGCAGTTTCTGATTTATCAGTATTTTTCTGCATGATACGGTAATCTTTCCATGCATCATACAGGGCATCACCATCAAGATATCCCGCATCATTGACACGGGGTTCCATAAAGTTTTCCCAACGCTTAAACTGTTTAAAACCTTTGCCTTTTTCATAGGATCTTTTTGCCCAGTATTCATTAAAGGCCTCCTGAATTTCATAAAAACCGGGCTCACCCGATTTTGTGTCAAAGTCTTTCATCCAGGGCTGTGCCATTGCAGAGCCTGAAAGAAAAAATGCAGTAACAAAGAAGAGAACGCAATTTCGTATTTTCATATTCTTAACCAATAAGTTTATGTAAAGTTAAGTAAAATAATCACGCATTTGTTCAGTATTTAGACTGATGTTTGTCATGATAAGGGATTTTTTATTACTTTCGGGAAACGATTAATAACAAAATGAACAAAGCAACCCGTTATATTGTCGGTATTCTGAGCCTTGTGCTACTGGGGGCCTTCCTCTGGTACTTTACGGAAATAGTGGCCTACATACTAATTGCAGCAGTGGTTTCCATGATTGGCCGACCGGTGATAAACAGGCTAACGAAGCTACACATCAAAAGTTTCCGCGTACCACGCTGGCTGGCCTCAGCCATAACACTTGCAAGCATGTTGTTTTTGCTGGTCATGTTTTTCAGAATCATTATTCCCCTGGTAGGAGAACAGGTTTCCGAGCTAAGTAAGGTAGAACCCACCACTTTATCAAAAAACCTGAAAGACCCTTACCAGGAAATCGATATGTGGGTTCACTCCATCCCCCTGGGGGATTCAGAGGAATTTTCATCAAGGGAATTTATCACAGAAAAAATCGTCAGGCTGGTACAATTTGATGAAATCTCTTCTTTGATAAATAACATAGGTGGTGCACTGGGCAGTGTCCTTATCGGGATATTTTCCGTAATTTTTATCAGTTTCTTTTTCATGAAAGAAGAAAAGCTATTTGATTACGGGGTGCTATTGCTTGTCCCTGTAGGCTATGAGGACAAAACAGAAAATGCCCTCAGGAAAATCAGAAAACTCATCTCGCGATACTTTATCGGACTTGTCGGGCAGGTTACCGGAATCATCATTTTGGTTACTACCGGACTAACAATTTCAGGGGTAGAATTTTCCCTGGCCTTGCTTATTGGAATCATTGCGGGATTTTTAAACCTGATTCCCTATCTGGGACCATGGATTGGTGCGGCCATTGGCATGGTTCTTATTATTGCCGGAAATCTGGGTATTGATTTTTACGATGAAATGCTGCCCATGCTGATTTTTGCCTTTATTACATTTGTCATCACCCAGGCCATTGATGTGGGCGTATTTCAACCAACCATTTTTGGCAACTCGGTAAGGGCACATCCACTGGAGGTTTTTCTTGTGATTCTTATTGCCGGAAAACTGGCCGGTGTCATTGGCATGATGCTGGCGATCCCCTCCTATACTGTACTCAGGGTATTGGCCCTTGAATTTTTCAACCAGTACAAACTTGTACGGGGCATTACCAAAAGCATTAAAAACGACTAATTATGCATATATATAAATTTGGTGGAGCATCTGTAAAAGATGCCGCATCCATAAAAAAAATTGCAGATTTACTGAAACAATCCGAACGTGCTAAAATCATCGTGATTTCAGCAATGGACAAAACCACAAATGCATTGGAAAATCTCACTGAAGCCTATTTCACAAGGGATTCTGCCAATGCACAGGCAATTTTTGAAGAAATTAAAAATTATCATCAGAACATTTATCAGGAACTCTGCGGTAAAGATGATAATGACCAGCATCCTGAATATAAAACCACCCTGTCCTATCTCTCTGACAAGTTACAACAGCCGCCTTCACTGAACTACGATTTTGAATATGACCAGATTGTACCATGCGGTGAACTCTTGTCAACACAAATTATCAGCGCCTATCTCAGCCAGGCAGATGTAAAAAATGAATGGATAGATGCCAGGAACATTATCCGCACCGATGACAGCTACCGCGAAGCCAATATCGACTGGGAAACCAGCCGCAAAGCTTTCAAACGTCATCTTGGATACATACAAAAACACATAATCACCCAGGGGTTTATCGGCAGCACGCCGGAAGGAATCAACACAACACTGGGCCGTGAAGGTTCTGACTACACCGCTTCCATTTTTGCCGTGCTGGCAGATGCTAAAGACGTGACCGTCTGGAAAGATGTACCGGGAATCATGAATGCCGATCCAAAACGCTTTGATTTCAGTGAAAAACTGCCGCTGATATCCTATCAGGAAGCCATTGAGCTTGCATATTTCGGAGCCAAAGTCATCCACCCACGCACCATCAAACCCCTGGAAAACAAAAACATACCACTGTACGTCAGATCCTTTATCGACTCCAAAAGCAAAGGAACAATTATCCGCCGGGTGGATCAGGATGTAAAACTTGCTCCGGTGTACATTGTGAAAGATAAACAAATTCTGATGTCAATTTCTCCACGTGATTTTTCATTCATTATGGAAAAACACATAAGCCGGATTTTTGACATTTTTGATAAATTCAATGCCCATGTCAGCATAAGTCAAAACTCAGCCATCTCCTATTCGGTTTGTTTTAATTGCGATAAGCGGAAATTGCCGGCCTTGATCAAGCGTCTGTCCGAAGATTTCAAAATACTGTACAATGAAAATCTCGAATTGATCACCATAAGACATTTTACTGATGAGGCAGTTACAAAAATGTTATCAGGAAAAGAAGTTATACTTGAGCAACGCTCCCGGAATACTGCCCGCTTTGTTGTGCGCAATCTCAGTAAACAGTAAACACTTATAATTTAGGGCCATATGCCAGGTCACCGGCATCTCCAAGTCCGGGGACAATGTATGATTTTACGGTAAGCTCATCATCTACAGCCGCTGTCCAGATGGTACATTTATCAACAGGCATCAGCTTCTGAAGGTTTTCTATGCCTTCCTTTGATGAGATGATGGCAGCAAGATGAACATGGGCAGGCTCCCCGTATTTTCTCATGGCTTTATAGGCAAGATCAAAACTTGAGCCTGTCGCCAGCATGGGGTCAACAATGATTACATCCCTGTCTGTCAAATCAGGTGCAGTAACATAATCCAGCTTTACTTCAAATGTATGGTCTTTATGATATTTCCGGTATCCGGCAATGAAAGCATTGTCTGATTTGTCAAAATAATTCAGAAAACCCTGATGAAATGGAATGCCCGCACGCAAAATGGTGGCAAGAACCGGATACTTATCCATCACCGGAACATCAGCAACACCCAGCGGGGTTTTGATGTTCTCCCGTTTGAAAACCATCTCACGGGAAATCTCATATGCCATAATCTCACCTACCCGTTCCATATTTCTCCTGAAACGTAAACTGTCTTTCTGTATGCGCTCATTACGAATCTCTGATACAAACTGATCCAGCAGACTGCCACGCTCACCAAGATTTACAAACTTTATCATAACACCTGTTTTTGTATACGCCGTAATATGTACCCAGATACAACGTTGTTTTCTAAAATGTAAAGATAGGTTGAATCCTGAAACTGAAATACATTTTTCTCTGCTTTACAACAGAAAATCTTTCCCTGCATCATGATTTTCAGGCAAAAAGGGATCAGGAAAAAACATAATCACCGTCGCCGTCGGAGGCCAGCGGACTGAAACCCGACGGCTGCCAGGATGCATATATATTTTGTGTTTTGCTTTTGTGATACACAAACTGCTTTTTATGCATGGCCACAGCTTCGGATAATACCGGATCATAAATAATCATCTGCCGGATAAAATTTCTGCGGCAATATCTCACAAGCCAGGCTGCCATGGCCTCATGTCCTCCCTTGCCAAGCTGAAAGTAAGGAACCTGCAACCTGCCGTCGCGGTATTGCAACATGGCAAAACCACAGGTTTCTTCCTGCTCTTTCATCAGGATAAAACGATAATAAAACCGGCCGGCCCTGTGAGAAAAATAATATGCCTGCTTTTCCCCGCCTTCTTTTATCCAGGGATATTGTATAATCCACTCCAGCTCACGCCTGCCCCGCTCAAAACCCAGGACATGCCGGTTTTCAAATTCCCGGTAAAAGGTTTCATTGGGTTCTTTCAGCAATGTACAATCAAAAGCCGGTGCCGGTGGCCGGTAAAACAGCCTTTTACACATGGCCGCAATGGCAAAAGCAAGATCCCCAAAAGGAAGCAATAGTTTTTTGAATGCTCCTGCACGCATCCGGTACAGACGTGATGGCCGGGCATACAAATAAAATCCATAACCACGGCGCATGGAAATCACATGAAACTTGCCGGATTTTTGATACAGCGCATGTGACTCGGGTGCATAATTGGAATACATCAGCTTGTGATCCCAGTCTCTGAGTACAGCTTCCAGAAGCCTGCCCGAATGTCCCTGACGACGATAATCCGGGTGAACCCAATTGCCGCTGAGCCAGCCAAAATGCTCAGTGACTTTGCCGTAATAATTGTCAGGCAAAATGCTGCGGTAGGCAATCAACTCCCCGTTTTTTTTCAGATAATACAGAATATAATCCTCATCCCGGGCATTGGGATTGGCAAGATGGGAGGCTATCCGCTCTTTTGACAAAGGTTTTTGCCCGAAACGCCGGTATTCTTCTGAATTGACAAATTCCTTCAATTCGGCATGTCTGATTTTATGCAAACTGGCTTCTGTCATCGCTTAAAAAGAGATTTTATCTTGTCCGCAATGATTTCTCCGGAAACAATTTTTTTGGCAGAAAAGCGCCTGCCGTGCTCCATTGGGATTCTCTGATAATGTGGAATATCCGGAGTTTTTCCCAAACCACCGGTACCAAAGGTGGCTGCAAAACCACCGGCCTCAATCACAGCCTTTAGTTGCTCCCGGCTCATGCCATCATCCGTAAAGGGATAGGCAAATGTATTGATCTTTTGACTTGCGATGTCTGATACTGCATCCGCACTCTCACGGGCCTCGTGAAACCGGTCCTCAGCAGAAATTTCCGAGAACAGAGGGTGATGCTGGCTGTGGGCGCCAATGTGAAAACCATCCTTTTGCAATGATTGCACCTCGGATTCCGTCATATAAACACGGGTCTGCAGTTTCATAGCCTGCCGGCTCACCTGCAAACGCTCCATAATCCTGTCAATCATGTCCCGGGAAGAATAATCCACCGCACGAAGCTGCTCCTGATACCGTAGCATTTCCTTTTCTTTCATTTTGATGATGGTACATGATGCGTCATCGGATGGATCCTGATTTTTGAGATCATGAATCAGCCAGGAAGCCTCGTATCGGTAAAACCAGGCCTTATCGTCAATGAATGCCGGATTGATAAAAAATGCAGCCGGAATGCCTTTTTCTTTCAGTATGGGTGCTATAAGCGAATGGCTCTCTTTCAGCCCGTCATCAAAAGACAAAAGCATGTGGGCTTTACTTTTATCGTACCTGTCGCTGATAAAATCATCCATGCTGAGAGGAACAAAATGCCGGAGCAGATAATCCAGGTCCTGACGAAAAGCCCGGCTGTTTTTTACATGATACAATTCGGCCAGATGTGGTAGTGTTTCATCACTTACCGTATGATAAAATGGCATGATGACAGGCGGTATATTCTTTCGCACTGCTGCGGACACCTTTATAAAAGGAGCCATCCAGCCAAACAATTCTGTTTTTTGCTGATGTGTCATGGGCGTTTTATTTTTTCCAGAATGCGCATTCCATGACTTATCAACACAGGATAAGCTTCATTTGTTGCTCCAAACCCCCGGTAAAACCGCCTGACACCCTGATTTGACGAGCCTTCAAAATCAATTACATAATCTCTTTCTGCATATTGCTGCATCATATCACTTACCAGCAGAAAAGCAGCAGCATGCTTTTTGCCCGTTTCATTTCCGGCTGCCTGAAAATACACCAGATGCCTGAAATCCTTTATCCAGCAAACGGCTGATACAAGTTCACCGTCCAGCCAAGCACCGGCAGGTATCAGAAGATTCTTTTTGTCAAGTTCAACAAGCAGTTTCCCGAGCTTTTCCCATTGCTTCCCGCTCATGCGTGTGCCACTGGACTTTTTCAATCCCAGGTATTGTTCAGTGCTTACCGGACGGATTTCCAGACCGGCTTTTCCGGCCTTTTTTATATTCCTCCTGTGATTGCTCCTGAAATCCAAAACCAGTGATTTCCATGATTTGTCAAGCGGAAGTACCATATTGGGACGAAGTTCCAGCTTGTGGTTTTCAGGAAAAAACCGGGTCTGACTGTTCAGATTGAGGTGATAAAAGGGAGATGCAATTTTTTTCTTCATTGCAGACAGCAAACCTTTGGGATAGCTGTGTATCCAGAAAGGACCCAGTTGCTGACAGAACCAGGGTTGAATATACAGGCGGATACCGGCCTTTTTTACATAGGGCAAAGGCATCACTCCTCTGTAATTGTCCAGAACCAGGCCATCCCATTTTCCATTTGTAAGACTGTCGAGATACCAGCTCAGCGCATAAACACGACCGTTTTCAGAATCCCGTATACACTGGTCCCAGGCATTCTTGTCTATCTGACTGTTTGATAGCTTCCGGATATTCATGAATCGCTTGCTTTGTTAAGCATGCCAATATAGACTTTTTTCCAGCCTTTCCAAACTCCGGAATCGGACAATGATTCGTTGTGCCATACCGGGATAAAATCGCCACCGTGTTCACGGAAGAGACTGATGTAATTACTTATGGTTCGTTCTGCCTGATCCGGTTTCAGGTTGAGATGATATTTCAGGGTGGCATCCATGATGGTCACCGGAAAAGTTTTCACGGTAAAAGGCCTTTCATTCTCAATATCGTATGGATAATAAGCAAAGGTGGCACCCGATCGGAAACCGCCATATGAGGGGAATCCCATGGAATAATCTTCCTGAATACCCAGCTTTTCCAGACGACGGAATGTATCCGGCACCTTCAGTCGAAGGTAATGCTGACGTGACTTGCTGACCTTTGTGTTCAGGATATTTTCCAGACGTTTCTTTTCTTTTTCCATATACCTGAAGGATTTCCCCGATTTGTAGGATGGATGAACTCCGGTGTCAAAATGCTCACTGAGTCTGCGGATCAGAGCTTTCTGATGCTTATTCCACCAGGGAATATTTTTGTCAAAACGGGCGTAATCCCCCATCAGCCAAAACACCAGACATAAAGGCGTTCTGTTTTTGTGGATTTCGATGATTTCATCATAATTTTCAAAAGGATCCGGCTGATGCCGCCTGAGTACCGCCTTGCGTTCCTTAATGCTGCTGCCGTCATTGTTGAGCTTGTCACGAATGGTGGCTGCCAGCAGACGCCAGCGTGGCTTGTGCATGTATGCCCATGTGTTGTCAATATCCATGCTGGACCTGAAACGGTATGCAGGTTTCGACCAGACCAATTCAGAAAATCGGGATTTTAGCTTTTTCAGAAAATCCTCAATCCACAGATTCACCAGAGGAGTTTCAAGATATCCGGCACGCCAGGCAATGGTACGCTCAGCATGATATCTGCCGTGCTGATCTACATCATCAATGACATATTCTTCATACCTGCTGAGAAAGAAAAAACAGGCAGCAAACACATCATAATGCAAATCCTCTCCCCTGGTTTTGAAAATTACCGGAAGTCGCTCATAGGGCAGTTCCGGCAAAGTATCGCGAATATGCTCCTCGTGCAAAAGTCCTTCAGGTGCAATGTTGAAGGCTTTCGCGAAAAATGTACCACTGTAATTGATGAAAATCTCACCTGCGGGAATATCGCCGGGATTGCTGAAAAATCTGACCTCCTCTTCGCTGTATTCCTCAAAAATCAGATTGGCGATATATCGTAAACGTGGTGTGATGTGTGTGCTGTATATACAGATCATTGCAGTGGATTTTATAAGGTTTCTGAATCGTCGTTGAGTAAACATTCATCGGCAAAACTGTAATAGCCGTTGCCGGTGATGATGATGTGATCGAGCAGGCTGATATCCATGAGTTCGGCTGCTCTTTTGAGTTTCATGGTGATGCTGACATCGCTCTGGCTGGGCTTTTTATTTCCCGATGGATGGTTGTGGGTCACAATCAGCCCCTGCGCCAGCTTTTCCAAAGCTGATTTCAGTACAAGCTTTACATCAATCACGGTACCAATGGTGCCGCCGGAAGACAATTTTTTCTTGTCAATCACCTTATTTGCCCGGTCAAGAAACAGAACCCAGAACTCTTCATGAGGCAAATCACCGATCACAGGCTCCATCAGCTCTACGGCATCAAAACTACGGCGAATGGCCGGATACTCCTTGCGGTTGACTTTTCTGCGCCGGCCCAGCTCCATCGCAGCTGCAATCCCGACAGCCTTGGCATGACCTACACCCTGAAAACGGCACAGCTCATCTGTAGAGGCCTTGCCCAGCCGACTCAGGTTATTGTCATACTGTGCCAGCATATGCCGGGCCAATTCCACAGCAGACATCTTCCGGTTACCTGAACCCAGAAGTATGGCTATCAGCTCCGCATCAGTAAGGGCTGAAGCTCCTTTTTCAAGCAGCTTCTCCCTCGGCCTGTCCTGTTCAGCCCAGCTTTTGATGGATTGTAATTTCATCGACTGTGATTTGATAAACCTAAAGATAATAAAATCCGGAGTTTGGACAATAAAAATCTGCAGTTTTTGTCATTCTTTGTCGTCTGCACCCGGAAAAGTACATATGTGAAGATGACGACAGACTCATCCTCCTGCTTTGGCGGGAGAGGGAAATTAATGCTGCCAATGACTACCTGACATGGTGTGTACGGGTTGACTGAATAAAATGAAGATTGTCAACACTGATTTTACTGATGGACACTGATTAGCTGTCAGGTGATTTCGGCTTCGCTACTATTCCGGTGATTTCGGCTTCGCTCAATCACCTACCGATCGTATTACCTTTTTGGAAAGAGGTAGGTGGCTGAGGTAAATCGGTGACTTCGAGACGATCCTCGTGCCTCGGCTCTCCTCAGTCACCTATCGATCGTATGAACTTTTTCGAGAGAGGCAGGTGGCAGAGTCGAAGCCACCGGAATATGAGAGAAAACTTAACCGCCTTTACCTGAACACCAGGCTTACCATTTAAGCTCGTTAAAGCGTAAATCATGCCATATGCTATTGAATATAGTGGTTATGAGAAAGCTGAATAATCAAATAAATGGAAGTGTATTTTTTTGTAAATATGCTTTAATCTCCTCCCAGGTAATGTTTTCCTTCATTACAGGCATTGGTTCCGGTTCGGCATCATCAAAATATGTCAGGCTTTTTTTAACGAGAAACAAATTACCATCTTCAAATTTCTCAATGTAAAATTCGAATAAATCATGAATTGAAAAATGTTTTAGCAGATAATAGATGTCAATAAAATCTTTCTTTGTTCCACGACCTGTAATGGCATTTAATTTCATCGCACCAATATCCTTTAATGAAGCCAAACGATAATTGTCTTCTTTAACCAATGCTGAAATCCACGGATACTTATAATTTACAATATCAACTTTAATGTTGTCAATAGACAAAACACTGATATTTTTTGATTTTTTCAGAACCTCAATATTTCCGGTAATTTCTATATTTTTTTCCTGCTCTTCAAAATCAATTTCCCCGAAAAGATCAATATCAACGGATTCTCTATGCCCTATATGTAATGCAAGCGCTGTTCCATCAACCAATCTCAGGTCAGAAAACACATCAATTTGCATTAATTGATCTAATATCCGTAAAAGCTCGGGTTTGACTGCTGATTTGTGTAACATCTGAATGATCTTAAGGGTGTGTTGGTAAGCATAGCAACAAAGCTTATTACTTTAGGATCCATTGCGCGTGCACTGATAATTGCATTTTTAATTTCATCCATGGAATAACGCGATTTAAGCAATTCCCAATCGTTTGATTTTCCGTATTCCATTGCTCGCCGGATAATGAAAGTTTTATGCTGCTCCAAATCCAGGGTATCCACATCTACATCCCAGAAAAGGTGTTGTGAGAAGTCTTTTGGCGATATGTTCTTTTCATTCATCTACCTGTGAGATTTTAAACAAAGTTAATGAAATTATTTTCAGTATAGGATATAAAATTCACCATCATAAATGGGTGATGGAGGGATGTGGGACGGAGGGAAGGAGGGATGGAGGGATTGAGAGAGGGAGAGACGGAGGGATGGAGAGATGGAGGGAGGGAGAGATGGAGGGAATGAGAGA
>JBNJGS010000017.1:0-44678 GCA_051747965.1 Bacteroidota bacterium | reverse complement strand
GGGATCATCCTGCATGGAAATATCCTTCATCAGGCTTCTGGTAATTTTTACACTGATAAAGAGGCTGTACCAACGGATGACTTCGGCACTGTCGCGCACAGCGGGATCTTCGTGCCCGGAAATTGTCTCCATCTTTGGAGCCAGCCAGTCTGATACGGAAAAACCGTACTTTTTGGCAGTTTTCTCCATCGGGGTTTCCGGCTGTTCAAGAAGTTCCGGAGGGGTATCCTCGTCATCGGTAAGGAGATCAATGCCCGCCTCATCTGCCATTTCCTGCAGCATTTCTGCAGCCACTTCGAAATTAAGTTGTATACGATCCCAGAATTCCTGATTGTCCATGTCATGGGATACGCTGTCCACATCATCATCATTCTGCATAACGTATACTCTGCAGCGGCTCGTGAATGTGCATCGCTCACACCAGCGGTCGCAATAATTGTGTATGCCCGAAATATAGCGGTCATCCTTCGCCAGTGCTTTAAGTTTCTGTTTGTAGATTTCTTTATCCATCTGTCTAACTAAGTTTTAACGGTCCTGAAAGCATCCATAACAATCTGAGTTGATGGGTCGTCACTGCGGGCCACACTTGCACCTAGCTCAACTTATCAGAATCAATGCCGTTTCTGTGCTGAAAAGAATCTGCTTTGTGTGCATGGGCCATGAACAATGATTTGAATGCCATAACAAGCTCGTTTTTTTAAAATGAAAAGGTTTACGTACACAATGATAGCAAAATTCCAGCAAATATTCAAGTTTTGGGGGGGCAGAGGGTATGACTTATATGCCTCAGGCAAAACACACAAAGTTTCAATCATCCAACACCTATAGACCAAAAATGATTCCGAATTCTTTTGTTGCTTTTTTATTTATCAAACCTCCGTTTCTGTTTTCCATATAATTCCGGTACGAGGAAAACTCCCAATCTTCTGCTCTTTTTACCAATCCGGCTTTCACAGGGTTGTTATGAATGTAATCAAAGCATGCCTGAGGGTATTGTTTTTCCTGGCGGGGGACATTCATTTTTGTGCCATATTTTGAATCGTAAAATGTAGGGGTTATTCCTTTATTGCAAGTAAGACATTCAGCTTTTGTTTTTTGGCGGAATAATGATCCGCTACACTCCTGTTCCTTATTAATTGCCCGAGTATAGGAACGCAAAAGAATACCTATTGATTCATTGAGACTTTGGACTTTTTCGGCATCCAGTGCATTCATCCGATGACTTTGAGTCACTTTTTCGGCATCCAGCGCATTCATCCGATGACTTTCCAGCGCATTCATCCGATGACTTTGAGTCATCGGATGAATTGCCGCGGGCACTACAACGGACACCTTCCTCACTACCATCATCCAGTGAAAATGGTTAGGCATCAGGCAATACGCTATCAAATCCCCAAAAGGAAGTAAGTGAGTTCGCATTTTTTCAAGGAAGAAAAAATAATTCCTCCGTTCAAAGAAAATTGGTTGCCGCTTATTCCCCTGATTATAAACATGGTAAAGATGGCCTTTTTCGAAATGCATATTGCTGGTAATTCTGTATTCTTTTATGGTGTTGGAAACAACAAGCGTTCTCACCTTCTAAAATACAACATTTCCATCAAACATCAAAAAAACCCACATTTCTGCGGGGTTTTCTACTTCATTTTGTGCCGATATTCCCCCCCTTACCGCTGCACGACAAACGGGCTGGCGTACAGATCCTGTTCACCGAGTTTTGCCTGCATGTAATAAGTTCCGTCATTCAGATCAGAGGGCAAGTCAATGCGCATCTCATTGTATTCAGGGTCAGCAAAATATTCTTGTTTATGTCTCATTCTACCTGATGCATCATACACTTCTATCATGACCGGAGCCTCGTAATGATGCTCATTGATAAAAGAAAGCATGATGTAATCTCTGGCAGGATTGGGGAAAATGGTAATTTCTTTGTGATTGTATTTACAATAAATTGACAACACATCAAAAACCTCGCTAGTACCATCAAAATCAGTTTGCATCAGGCGGTAATATGTATCATGGACTGCTGGCTCAACATCATTATATTTGTAATTCTGCACCTCATTGGTAGTACCGGCACCGGGAATCTCAGCGATTGCATCCCAGTTTTCACCGTCGTAACTGCGAAACAGGGTAAAGTAATCATTGTTTTGTTCCGATGCCGTACTCCACTCAACATTTACTCCCTTATATGTACCACATTCGGGATTAAAATACAAAAGTTGAACCGGCAGGCTGTATTCATAAGTCGGCATATCCACATTATACATATTCTGAATTTCTTCCTGCCCAATATTTTTAGAACAGATTCTCAGTTTATCCATTTTTCCGGAATACACTTCAGAAGGGCTTGCATTATTTCCGGGAAATACAGGCGACTTGCTTCCCAGTGTAATATGTTCAATTTCCGCATCCCAGTTAAAATTATCCAGAATTTGTTCCTCTGCGATTAAGGTAGCATCAACCCAAAATGATACCTTTTCTGAGTTTCGGTTCCAGTTAACCAAAATATGATGCCACTGGCTATCCCCTGCGTTTATCTGTACAGGCATATTCTGCGTTTCCCATACAAGACGTCTTGACCAATCAGCAAAAACAAAACCCAGGGAATTCTGTTGGGGCTGATTTCCAGTTTCAAAAAACAAGCTGATTTCTTTATTCCCCTGTGACTGGAAAGCATGAAAGAAATACTGAGAATCATTGGTTCCATCAAGCATACACCAAAAAGACAAACTCCCTTTTTCATTTAAAAAAGAGGAAAAATCATCAGCGATGGCATCTATGGTAAGAAACATATCATCACCATCAAAATCAAGTCCATATGCATCCTCAACAGCTTCACTTCCGGCATTGTGTAAAATGGCAGGATATTGTCCTGTGGTATCAGTAAGAAACTGCTCATCAAGATTATCAAACTCCCACATTGTAAACATACACTGGCCATCATCTGTCTGCTCCTGACATGTACCGATCTGATCCCAGTCTCCGGGATAATCTTCAGGATTTTTATTTTTCGACCACCACTTTTTGCAGACATAAACCAAATCGGCATAAAACACTTCATCATCCTTGGAATAAGTTATATCAGGCTCCCATAAAGAATGGCTTCCGCAAGCCGGTATTTCAAAATCGGTGCAATTCCTGATAAATGTCCACCGATTATCGTATTGCTCTTTATATGGTGGTTCATTATGTGACCAATATTCCCCCCAGGCCATTTCGTACAGATCACCACGGCTCAGGACAAAGATCCTTTCCCCTCCGGGATCACGGGAGTACGTTTCTTCCGAATCCCATTCATTCCCGAAATCACACCAGTTGATATCATCACCACAATTGCCCAGGGTTGTCCAGTCATCAGTTTCATCCGGCGGTGTGGATGATGTGTTCCATTTTGCATCGGCCATGTAGTACAAGGTATTTCCATAAACAACCCAGACAGGCTCTCCAGCCTGTTGACGTTGATATTGGGTTTCAGAATCCCATACCTGATATTGGGAACAGTCAATTGTCGTCTGGGATAAACCAATCTGAACGGAAATTAATGGAATAATCAGAAGTAGTAGTCGCTTCATAATAATTTGGGATTGATACACCTACAATATAAGCCAAATCTCACTCACCTAAAAGCCTTATTTTCACTAAAAACAGATAGGCAAAAATGCTTAGTTGACATCCATAACAAAAAACCCCACATTTCTGCGGGGTTTCTGCGGTGTCGACGAGACTCGAACTCGCGACCTCCGGCGTGACAGGCCGGCATTCTAACCAACTGAACTACGACACCGTTGGTTTTGTAAAGTGGTGCAAATATAGAGTCTTAATATGAAATGTGCAAATCAAAAATGCAGTTTTTTTAACTTTTTTTATCGCTTCAATAATAATCGGGCAAACCGGATTCTATAAACTCATGAGAAATAAGAGGATACCAGGACTCACGCTTTTGTTCGGGAAGGTTATTTTTTTTCATTCCATTGGAAACAAGTGCCAAAAACATTGAGATATCTCTGGAATTAACCGGGAATTCAGCTCCCTCAGGTCTTCTTTCGATGTGAACACGTGTTTCATTGTTCAGGTAAATTGTTCGGGCTGCATAAGTAAGATCATGTTCTTTACGGATGCGTGTATTATGATAACCTACCCAAAGTGTCAGCTTCTTTGTATCTCTCAGGCATTTCAGTGCTGCCAGATTCAAAAACAGGCGGTCGGAATGTACTTCATGATACCATTCCCAGCCAGGTCTTGACTCCCTCAGGGTTTTCACACAAGCATTTATCACCTTCTGATCACCCTGCAATGCCATGCTTCTGATGTAGGCGTTTTCAGTTACATCCTCATAATCTTCTTTGATGAATTTGGCATGTCTGTACCGGGCTGCTGCATGCTGATATCTGTCTTTAAAGGCAAACGAACAGTAGTTCACCGGCAAATCAATACCGGAGGTTTTAACATGCAGCATGATTTTCAGTGCAGTGATTTCGGATTCAGGTACCGTTGGACGCTTACCGTGAGATATCGGCAGAGAACGTTCAACAAACTGCGGCATGTTATGATGTGTCATCCGCATCTGATGCAAATTGAGATAATTTACTCCCATATCTGAAAGCTCATGCGTAAGATTTTTCAGCATATCATATTCATCCGGCACAGCAGGGATTTCCACTGTCACAACCGGAATAATGCCAATGGCAGATCTGAGATACTTCAGCTTATAGTTGGTAGCGCCAATATCAAAGCGAATTTCATCAAGACCTGCGTCACGCAGAATTTGCAGCTTTTCTTTACTTGCCAGTATTCCATTGGTGTACATCCAGACATGGATTTTGTCACCAAACTCTTTTTTTACTGCCTGCAGGTATGCCAAAGAGCGGTCAAAACTGAGTAATGGTTCTCCGCCACTCAGACTGACGCCTTTAAAGCCGAAGTTTTTCACATAGGCGACATAGGCCTGAGGGGATTGAAAATCAAGGCCATTGGACTGTGGCAGCCCCTCTTGATTCTGAGGTGCAGGGCAGTAAAAACAATTGGCATTGCATGTACCGTTGATAAACAGGCACGACCACTGACCTGCGGCACACAAGCGGCAACCAGGAGACAAGCGACTAACATCAGGCTTGGTGTCATTACAGCCGGATTCCACGAAAGGCTGAAGCTGGGCAAGCAAAAGTTTTCTTTCCATGTTCAGGCGCTTTGCCGTATCTTCATTCACCCAATCGATGATGGGATAATACCGCCCGTATTCAGGTTTCAGCTGATTCTTATACTTCAACTGAGCATCAGTAAGTTTCACGTTCATTGAGATAAATTATTTACAAATTTACAGAAAAACTTTTACCCGGTAATTTTGTTATTAAAATAAATTATATTTGCGCGGCTTTATACAAAAATGTGTCGTTTATTTATTTATCAGGGGCCGAAGACAGGGATGCATGACCTGTTGGTAAGGCCGGGACATTCGCTGCTGAAGCAGAGCTTTGAGTCCCAGGAAAGGAGCTACTCCGTCAATGCAGATGGTTTCGGAGTAGCCTGGTATCAGGAAGAAATATCACCGGAACCTGCGGTTTTCCGGGAGATCACACCGGCGTGGAGCAACCGCAACCTCATTGAGATATCCCGTTTAATCCAGTCAAAAAGAATTTTCGCGCATGTCAGGGCGGCATCACATGGCATTCCCGTGGATGAAACCAATTGTCATCCTTTCAAGTACAAGCACATGCTTTGGATGCACAATGGAAAAATCGCCTGCTTCCGCAAAATCCGCAGGGCAATTTCCAACCGGCTGAGTGAGGAGGCCTACAACGTGATTCAGGGCAATACAGATTCCGAATATGCTTTTGCATTATTTCTGGATCATCTATGGGAGACAAAATCTGACTCCTATGGCCCTGCAGATTATATCAGAGCCTTCAATGCCACGCTGGAAGTTATTTGCGAGCTTAACCGGGAATGTGAAGGACACAATTCTTTGAATTTTGCCTTTACAGACGGAATAATCACCCTGATTTCCCGTTTCAGTGATTCAGGAGAAAAGGACCCGCCAAGCCTGTATTACAGTGCAGGCAAAAAAATGGGATACGATAAAAACAAATTAAAAATTGTGCAATCTTCTGAAGATGAGAATTTCCTTATCATTGCATCGGAACCGCTAAATAACCAACCGGCTGTGTGGGAAGAAATTCCGGAAAATGCTCTTATGATTATCAATGAAAACCTGAATTATCACTTTTTACAAATAGAAATATGTTAGGATGGATATTATACCGGGATTCTGAAAATATGCTACGACCCGAGGCATATGAAGTCAATAAGCTGATTGAAACTGCAGCCAGGCATGACATAGAAATACAAGTATTTCAACCGGAACAGTTTGAAATCGTTGTTACCAGAGAGGACAGAAGAAGTGTTCTGATTGACAATGTTCCCACTCCCCTGCCCGACTTTCTGATTCCGCGCATGGGTTCATCAACCACATATTTTGCCTTTGCTGTGATTCGGCATCTTGAGCGGCTTGGTGTGTACTCATTCAATGATTCGGCGAGCATAGATGCAGTAAAAGATAAGCTCTATCATCTACAGATACTGGCTGAAAGCGGATTGCCGATTCCCAAAACCATGCTGGCAAAATGGCCGGTTGATCCCGAGCAGATCCGCAAGCAACTGGGATTTCCGGCAGTAATAAAAAGCCTGAGTGGCACCCAGGGCAGCGGTGTATTTCTGGCAAAAGACAAGGACGATTTTATGAACCTGATGCGGCTGGTACAAACCACAAACCCAAAAGCCAACTTTATCATTCAGGAATACATCAAAAGTTCTCATGGCCGGGATCTGCGTGTACTGACAGTTGGTGGAAGAATTGTTGGTGCCATGGAGCGGGAATCAAGCGATGGTGATTTCAGGGCAAATTTTTCCCGTGGTGGCAAGGTGAAAAAATTCGAGATTACACCTCAGATAGAGTGGCTGGTTCTGGAAATCAGCAGAATTCTAAAACTGGACATTGCCGGCATAGACCTGCTGTTTGATAAGGAAGGTTTTAAGATTTGCGAAGTCAACTCATCACCAGGATTTGAGGGTTTGGAAAAAGCCATGGAAAAAGACATTGCCGATGAGATCATTCAATTTGTAAAATTACGATTGGGGAGCATTACCCGCAAACGGTAAAAAATTCAAATCGGAAATAAAAGGCGGAAAAAGTCATTATTTTTTCACTATAGAAAATATTTCCCTCACCAACGAAAATTACTATTTTTACAGCCGCTATGAAAACACGGTTAAGATTATTATTTCTCGCGTTCACATTTTTTCTGGCTGGCAAGGGAATGTCACAGGATGATTTCAGTGGTAAATGGTACATTGGATTTCAACATCAGGAAGAAGACAATTTCAATCAGTTTCAGCTAAAAAGAGCATACATCACGTACAAGCCTCAAATCACACCCTGGCTCTCCGGCCGGATCACACCAGACATCACAATTGACAGGGAAGGTGCAGACAGAGGCAATATTGAACTTCGGCTGAAATACCTTTATGCACAGTTTTCATTGAATGATTTCAGCATATTTACAGGGAGCAACATCAAAGTGGGACTAACGCCAAGACCATGGATAGATTATGAACAAAAAATCAACCACTACCGTGCCCAGGGTCCTATGTTTCTTGAAACAGCAGATGTCATCAACTCCACAGATTACGGATTGAATTTCAATACGAGTTTTGGAAAAAAATATGAGCCTAAGGGCTTTACAAGCGGAAGTCCGGGAACGTACGGAAGCATGGCTATAGGGGTTTATAATGGTGGAGGTTATCACGCTATAGAAGAAAATGCAAACAAAACACTTGAGTGGCGACTGACATTCAGGCCATTCCCGAAAAAATTCGGTGGACTGCTTGCCACATATCATGGTGCGTGGGGTAACAGCAACAGCATACGCAACAACCGTTTCCGGCTAAACGGTGTTCACCTGGCTTATGAACACAAATTTTTCCTGATTTACGGTGAATATTACGAAGGCTTTGGGTCATACAATGATGGCTTTATCAGTGAACGCACTTACAGAAGCGTTCCACATCACGGTTATTCCGCCTTTGCTGAATTTCGTGAACCAAAGACCGGACTTGCTGCATGGCTACGATATGATTCCCAGTACCTGGATTATACCCAGCCCGAGCTGGCATTTGAAGAAGAAAGACTCATCATTGCGGCCGTTTGGCGTTTTCACAAAAACAATAAGTTGATTCTCAGTTACGACAAGCTTTACAAAGGGCCGGAGAATTATCCCAATACTATCTGGGAGGCCACGCTTGACCTTCAGTTTTGATTTCAAATCCTGTTAATGACCATGTCAGCAGCTATGTTGAACAGACAATAGATACACAATGGGTGTACAGCCAAAAGCATATCGTGCCGATTTTCTTCTGCTGCTGACAGCTATGATCTGGGGTTTTGCTTTTGTTGCTCAGCGCGCCGGACTTGATCATGTAGGGCCGTATACATACAATGCTTTCCGCTTTGCATTGGGTGGTGCTTCTCTCCTTCCTCTACTTGCATTACCGGTAAACAAACGTAAAATGCCGGGCAGGACAGGAATGAGAATTTTCTTCTATGGCGGGATTGCCGGTATTGCTCTTTTTCTCGGATCTTCTTTCCAGCAGGTAGGTTTATTGTATACCACTGCGGGCAATGCCGGATTCATCACAGGTCTCTATGTGATTTTCGTACCTGTTCTGGGGCTGTTATGGAACCAAAAAGCCGGTGCAGGTGTCTGGCTGGGGGCTTTTCTTGCCATTGCGGGGATGTACTTTCTGAGTGGGCAGGAAAATTTCACGATCAATCGTGGAGATTTGCTTGTTCTTATTTGTGCTGTTTTTTTTGCCATTCATGTTATTATTGTCGGCTGGATGTCACCAAAATTTAATGCAGTCAGACTATCAGTAATTCAGTTTTTTCTTGTTTCCGTGTTGAGTTTTATTGTGGCATTCATTACTGAGGAAATAATACTTACAAATGTACTCAAAGCTGTAATTCCAATAGTTTACGGGGGAGTCTTTTCTGCAGGAGTAGCTTATACCCTTCAGGTTTTTGCACAAAAAGAAGCCCCCGCCGGCCATGCTGCGATCATACTCAGCCTTGAATCGGTTTTTGCGGTTTTTGGTGGCTGGCTGATTCTGAACGAGCCTGTTACTGAACGGATTATTCTTGGCTGTGGCCTGATGCTTGCAGGCATGCTTTCAGCGCAGTATCAGCAGCACAAAATCAGGAAGAACCAGAGGAATCAACCCTGATAAGCTCTGCATCCACCTGGGTTGATGATGGACTTTCTGTGCCTGAACGCAACACAAAGTGCACTGTTGTATCCGAAGTCTTTTCAAACATGTACTGAACAGCAGTTGCGCCATGGGCCGTGAAATAGAAATACGGATAACCGTCTGGTTCATTCACTCCACTTTCATTCTGTTGGATATTCGCATCATGAATGACATAATCATCCATCAGGCTGGTGGCTGTCATATTCTCCACCCGGTACAACAAATCAGCACCGTTGGAAAGGACAATCTGTGTGCCATCATAAGCATTGCTCAAAGCACTTTCTCCCTGCCATGTTCCGATTAACCATTCGGGGATATCCAAGCGGGAACGGGGAACAAAATCTGTGGTTTGTGAATAATCAAGGCCATCTTCGGGGAACCAATCCGGGGCATTTCTGATTTGCAATCTTGCAGTATGGTGGATGCCGTTGAAATCAGTTCTCAGGCTCATTTTCAGATCTTTTGCAAAGAAAATCCACACGGCAGTGTCCTGTATTAAGTCATGATCTGTTTCATCGATACTTTTGATCAGTATGCTTTCATCCCCGGAATACAGGTGAATGGTTTCACTGTCAACCTCAAGGGTAAAATGGGTTTCATTTGCATTCCATTTCCAGATTCCATAGGCCCATCCGGGAATTGCCCCGGGCTCAATAATTTCAGGCTCATCGTCTTTTTCGCAGGACGACAGGCCAATGGCAATAACCGAAAAGGCAATAATTAAAACCAATGAATGTTTCATACTTCTGTTTTTACAAAAATAAAAAATTTATCCGTATCAGAACCACAGCTAAACTTGTTGCAATTAAGCCAGCACCATCAATCAAAAAACCCCGGCATTCAACCGGGGCTTTTCAAATCCTTTATGTGGTATTCGCTTATTTCTGTGCGTTGAGCAGCTGATTCAGATCTTCCTCGGTAGCAGGGCGTTTTTCAACTACTTCGTAATCGAAAGTAAGCTCCTGTCCAGCCAGGGGATGGTTAAAATCAACCACAACAGTTTCAGGTTTGATTTCCTTAACCACAACAGGGATTGGACCTTGCTGAGTTTGAGCCTGAAGCTGCAGACCTTCTTTAAGTTCAAGGTCTTCAGGAAACTGTCCTTTAGGCACATCCTGAATGGCTTTTTCGTCAATTTCTCCGTAAGCTTCTGCAGGAGCGATAACCACTTTTTCTTTCTCTCCGGTTTCTTTTTCAGCGATAGACTTTTCGAGCCCCGGGATGAGCATGCCAACGCCCATGATAAAACCCAGTGGGTCTCTGCCTTCAGAGCTGTCAAATACAGACCCGTCGCTAAGTGAGCCGGTATAGTGAATTTTTACAAAATCTTTTCCTTTAATGTCAATATCCATATCGTAATAAATTTTTGGGAACAAAATAGTTCCCGGTTATAAAATCTGATACAAAGCTATCAATAATAAACTGACTGACAAAACCTACAGGGAAATAACTACATGACAAGTACCACAGCGTAGGCCTCTGCCCCTTTTTCTTCTCCTACAAATCCAAGTTTTTCGGTTGTGGTAGCTTTCACAGAAACAGCACCGATGCTGAGATGACAGGCTTCTGCAATAATTTTTCGCATTTGCGGGATAAAATCCTGTAGTTTTGGTTGTTGCATGGCAATGGTTGCATCCACATTTTGCAGGGCAAATCCCTCATTTTCCAAAAGATAAACCGTTTCATTCAGGAGGCTGACGGAAGAGATACCGGCATACTGTTCATCGGTGTCGGGGAATCGTTTTCCGATATCTCCAAGGGCAGCAGCACCCAGAATGGCATCACATATTGCATGCAAAAGCACATCCCCGTCGGAATGTGCTTTGAAAGACTTTTTGTATGGTATTTTCACGCCCCCCAGGACAATAAATTTTCCCGGAGTAAAAGCATGTACATCATATCCGAATCCAATGCGCACTGTTTAACTTTCGTTATCAGCAGCTGTACCCAGATCAAAAGTCAGGGTAAAGCGCAATGTATTGGCCAATGGTGAGGTACCGAATCCACTGGTTGGGATCAGGTAAGCAAAATCAAGACCAAAGACGTTGAGTTTCAGGCCGGCACCCAGGGTAGCATATTTTCTGGCACCTTTATACTGATGCTCTGTAAAATATCCTGCACGGAGAGCAAATTTTTCAGCATACCAGTATTCAGCACCGAAGCTCCATGATATTTCAGCAAATTCTTCAGCAAAGACAGAATTGTATCCGTTTGCTTCACCCGGGGCATCCGCCCATGATGAAAACAATGCACCTGCAATGGAAATATCAGGATCACTTCCGGCTTCAATCACTGAATTTGGCTGGCTAACAGTATCACCGGCAGGAGTAACCTCACCAGGGGAATAATACACAGGCGGTGTGGGCACAAGCAGTTTATTGAGGTCTGCTGTGAGTCCGATTTTGTTGTATTCATCAATTTCCAGCGCATAATACACACCGGTTCTGAAATTTGTCGGGATAAAGTCCTGTTCTGCATTATCACTGTAAGACATTTTGGCACCGATATTACTGATATTCAAGCCCCAGTTAAGGGTACCGTTCATACCACTCAAATCCATTTCATCGTTTGTGTAGAAGAAGGCAACATCAGCAGCTACGGATTGTCCTGGTGTTGTCAGGGTCCCGGCAACTTCCATACCTCCTGTGAGGTCGGAGCGGATATAACGAAGCGCCACTGCACCGGAAAAGTTTTCACCAAGCAGCCGGCTGTATCCTACATCCAGCGCAAATTCAGTTGGTTGAAAATTCCGTAACAGGGTATTGTTCACGTCCCGGAAAGTGATGGATCCCATATCAAAATACAGCAAAGATGCTGACAGCATGTTTTGGTCATCAAGTTTGTAATATCCTGCAAGGTAAGCCAGGTTCATATCATCAATAATATTTCTAAGCCAGGGGGTGTAAGAAAGGCTGATGCCCATATCACTTTCGGCAAAAGCATATTTTGCAGGGTTCCAGTGTTGCGAATTGGCATCTGTACTGGTTGCCACTCCGGCATCGCCCATAGCTCCGGCGCGTGTATCCGGTGCAATCATCAGAAAGGGAACAGCTGTAGTAATAACATTATTCGAAAGATCTCTTCCAATGGGGTCATCTTCAAACTGTCCGAAAGCGCTCAGGCTAAAACCAGCCAGAACCAAAAATGCAATAAGTCTGTATCTCATGAGTCTTAATTTTTATTCAAAAATACAAGCAATAAACGAATATACAACAAAATTATTTCACAAACACCAATTTTTCAAATTTATTTACCACATCTCCGTTTGGGCTACTGATGCGAACATGGTAAACATAGATACCTGGTTCCACTTTTCCTCCTCCATCCCGTGTACCCTGCCAGCAGATTGGAGAGATTGTAAAACCAGTAGTATAAACCATTTCGTTAATGATTTTCACCAGGGCTCCCTGCATGTCATAAATTTTAATTTCAACATCCAGCTCTTCATTGGCATGGTTATGTGTAAAGGTAAAACAAGTTTGTTCAGAAAAGGGATTGGGGAAATTTCCGATCTGCTCTATCACAAGTTCTGTGGAATTGGCGACCATAAAAGAGATTTCCTGTTGTGCACTATTGTTAAAGACATCCCAGACTTTGAGTGATAAGGTATGCATACCAGTAGATAAGTTGCTAAACGGATAAGTGACAGAGCCAGATTGATATGAGTCCACATCAGCCTCATAATAATCATTCAGGATAATCGCATCGGAGGTATTATCATCGAGCACGGCAACAATATCATGTCCAATTCCATTGCCAACAGTATTGATTCCTGATTCATCACTTATGAATGCAAGCATATCAGGATTTTCATCTGTAATCCCCCCATCAACAAAATCGGTATTGTTCATGTATAGTTCGATATCAGGTCCGAAGGCATCAGAGATATCCGTATCAGCACTACCACCAATAACAATATCTTCATAGAAACCATGTGCATCATTGGTTTCGGAGGCAGCATAATAGGAAATTTTACCGTGATCATAATAATAAGCAATATCAACCGGCACAATAAATTCAAATGAAAAATACCCATTTTCCACACTGGCCTTACCGGAATACAGAATATTTGTCTGTTCCTTAAAATCCATTGGCGCATGCTGATCATTACCCAGAGTAGAGTATTCCATCATTTTATCATATACTTTGGGATAAACCAGTCCGTTGAAATCATTAAGAACATTTCCACTCCTGTCTTCCAGGTGTCCGTAGACTGTGACATGACTTGCTGCTCCGATGGTATCGACATTTACGGACAAGTCCTGTCCTTTCACCGAATCAGTCTGCACAACATGTTCCGGTACAGCCAATTGCAAAGCCGGATCGCCAAGCAAACTAAAGTTTCGTTTGTTGTTGTACTGGCTGGCATTATTCTTTGTATGCATGATAACTTCTCCCAGGTGTGCAAGCTGGTTGTTATCATCTCTCTTAAATATCTGTCTGTAGAATTCTTTATTCAGTCTGTCATTGTCTCCGGAATACACAAGTCTTGTAGTTGTAAGCAATGCTACAGCACCACCAAGCTCGCTCAGGAGTATCTGTTCTCCGGCAGATGTAAATTCATAATCATCAAAGCGGCTGAATTCGCAGGTTGCGGTAACAAAAACCGGCAATCTATCAGCATTTGCCCATGAATTGATCTGACTAAGTGTCACCACATTTTCATGAGCCAGGGTTTTGGCGTTGCCGTGTCCTGTATAATTTACTATGAGTGCACCCTTTTCAACGCGCTCATCAATTTCCTGATTTACCTCAGGATACCTGTCACCCTGAACGGTAGAAACCTGTTCATAAGCATCCAGAAATATTTTATCTATATTGAAAACCGGATAATGAGCGATCACAGAATCTGCAGTTTCATTGGCATCCAGTTCATGTGTCATGGAATCTTCAGCATCATCCGCAATAAAAGCAACCAAATTCCGCCAGGCACCGAAACTATCCGGGTTGACGTAGGAAAATATTTTATCCAGCACCACTTCAGCTTCAGCATGGGACCTTACCGGCAGTCGGCCTATCCCCACATCAAGGCCTTCCGGTCCTGCAACAGATCCTTCATCATCATCAAGCAAGCCGTAAAAATCATCGCTGACAAAGGAATTTGTTGGTCGCAGCGAATTGGTAGACTGATATGTGAGGATATAATTTGAGTTGGGACTACCTGTTGTCTTGTTGTCATAGCTCCCGTCACCGAAAAGCAGAAGATATTTGGGCATTTCTTCCTCGGAGTCCGCTTTGTCATACAACATTTTCATAAAATCCCTGGTTGCAGCCACATCAGGAGTTCCGGAAGAGAATTCATTAAAAATCAGTTCCTGATCTACCACGATGGTGCTCAGCCCGTTTAATGACTGATGAAAAGCAGCCAATTGCTCGGCATAAGCGGAGAACAAGGAATTTGTCACAATCACATAATCCACATTTCCAAAAGCATGCAGGTTTTGGTTGCTCACAAAACCGAGTTTATCACTACCACTTGTCTGGGGAGATGAAAAGGATGCATTGGGATCAAAAACAACATATTCTCTGAGCTGGTCGCTGCCTGCAGTAAACTTAATCTGTCCGCCGGATATCACATCCGGTTCTATGGCAAATGCATTGACAGGATCGGTAACATCCAGCACAATACAAGAACTGTTTACTCCTGATACGGTATATTGGGTGACATTTCCACTGCCCATAGTACGGCTGTCCCGGAAGCGCAGGAAATTTCCGTCCATTTGCAGGCTCGCCCTTGCATTGATGGTGAGATAATTCAGCCATCCTTCTGAGGTATTCTGGGGTTGCAAATATTCTATCTGAATGGTATTTGACTCCTGTGGTGAAGGTATGCTCAGGTGTGTATCGGTAGAATATGCATATGCTGCCGAATAAGTTCCTGATATTTCCGGCAGGACAGAAGAATAATGCGTTGCGCCATTGAGTTTTATTTTGAATTGGGATTCTGCCTGAGACCTTGCAGCAAGCCGGGTATAAAAATCAGCCGGTTCATTGCTGATGACATTGGGCAAACTCATATTGAATGTGTATGAAAGATAATAATCAAAGTGTCTCCAGTAAAAATCCCTGCCGCTACCAATCAAATTGATACTGTCCTTTTCAAGGGAAATATTATAGTCAAAGGCATCGGTAAACTGATTGGCTGTCAAATCCGATGTAATGTTTTCATACCTCAGGGATTCGCCCTGATCGGAGAGGAAATAGTAAGCATGATCGGAATAATTATGCATGACATGTTTATACGCACCATCACCCTCGTACTTGTGTTCATTCGGACCTTCCAGATAGACAATCAGGGCATCTCCCGCATCAAAACTATTGTTATTATTGTTATCCTGCAGATACACCGGTCTTTCCGGAAGGTCATCATAGCGTGTATCTGCATTTCTTTTCGGTACCATTCCCCCATATCCAAATACACCGATATTTCCGGGATTCTCGAAACCCATTGATTGAATCATGCTGTAGGACAACTCATACATCCCGGATTCCGCAACCCTGATTTTATACCATTCGCCTTCATTCAGGGCTGAGTTATCAGCATAACTTCGAGAGAATTTTTGTTTTTCAATATTTTCTGTAGTAATATTAATGGTGAAGGAAAGTAATTTTTCAGGCTTGCCTGACTGAGGATTCAAACGAAGAGGCAGGAGATTAATAAAGTTATATGTCATTTTTCTGCTTGTACTGCTAACAAATCTGACATCAAAATTCTCATCGAGTTCAATATTTTTATCCTTGATCAAGGCAATTTCTTCATTGGTTAAAGGAGCTGTTTCCCTTGTTTCCCATTCGAAGTCAATAACCTCCTGATCCCTGCCTTCGAGGCGCTCTGAGAGTACCGGCAGAATATTTTCATCATATACAGCACCTTCAAAAGCCATGCGTTCAACAAATCTTGCCGAGTCAATCTGAATTTTTTCAATACCCGACCATTTGAAATTATAAGAAAACTTATAACTTTGTGCATTCAGGCTAAAATAAGCGAGCAACATTATTAAGACAAGCAAGGTTGTTTTTCTCATTGTTTTGTTTTTTTGGCCGTAAAAATGTTTTTAGGGCTATTAAAAAATCAGATGCAAAATTAGAATTATTGAGCATTTATTTTTCAAAACGCTAAAAATGTTGTATTATTGTTGATAAGATTTTATTTTGAATTAATTTATTTGTATAATTGCACATTGTGGAACAATAGCAACAACATGGTTAAACGTATTCTATTCATCTTAACGATCTGTATGATCGGCCTTTATGGCAAAGTGAATGCACAAGACGCACATTTCTCGCAGTTTTATGCAAATCCGCTTTACCTTAATCCGGCCTTTGCAGGTTCAGATCAGTGCCCGCGAGTGAATTTAAGTTATCGTAATCAATGGCCAGCACTTGGTCAGACTTATGTCACTTACAGTCTGTCTTATGATCAGCATGTCAATGCCATACAAGGCGGGGCGGGCTTATTGCTTATGAATGATGTTCAGGGCGATGGCACCATTACGGCCACTACACTTGCCGGGATGTACTCCTATACACTGCCGGTAACCAGGCGTTTTGCCATCAGTGGTGGATTCCAGGCCGGCTATGTTATGAAAAGCATTCAATGGGATTTCATTTTTCCGGATATGATACATCCGTTGTATGGTCCTATCTATGCCACCAATGAAGATCCAGGCATTGTAGATGACACGAAAAATTATTTTGATTTTTCTGCCGGCTTAATCGGATTCAGTGACAGGACGTTTTTTGGCTTTGCTGCACACCATATTACTGAACCCTCAGAATCATTTCTCAGAGGGAGTGATGCAGTGCTTCCACGCAAATATACTGTTCACTTTGGAACTGATATCCCCATCAATGCAAGAAATTACCGGCGGGGAGAATTATCCATCGCCCCACAGCTCTTGTTCCACCAACAGGGTGATTTCCAGCAGTTCAACTGGGGTGTATATCTTAATCGCAAATCTGTTGTTGCCGGATTCTGGCTCCGACAGAATTTCAATTTCCATTACGACTCATTCATCATGTTAATAGGTTTCCGTCAGGACAACATAAAATTCGGATACAGTTATGATCTCACAGTATCCAAACTCAGGAACTCCACTCTTGGTGCTCACGAAGTGACATTTGGCTTTACATTCAATTGTCGTCCGCCAAGATCAAAGTTCAGAACAATAAGTTGTCCTTCATTTTAGTTAATAATATTGTAGTGTAAATAAATTAAAGCATCATGAAACATATTATCCGTCTCTCATTACTGTTGATTTTTGGTGCCCTGGTACTGACTTCCTGCCAGAAAGATGCATCAAACACCACAGGGTGGTATTACAACGATCCCCGATTTGGTGGTTTTCAGAATAACCCCGGATATGAACAAGAGACAGGCCCCGGCCTTGTGTTTATTGAAGGTGGAACATTTTCCATGGGACGCACCGAACAGGATGTCATGTTCGAGTGGAACAATACCCCGCGCAGGGTAAGTGTTTCATCCTTTTATATGGATGAAACGGAAATCAGTAATCTGGATTACCGGGAATACCTCTACTGGCTGAGACATGTATATGCAACCGATTTCAGATACATTTATCGTCAGGCTTTGCCCGATACTTTGGTATGGCGTGAACGCCTGGCTTATAACGAGCCAATGGTTGACCTGTATCTGCGCCATCCGGCATACGAACAATATCCGGTGGTAGGTGTCAACTGGAGACAAGCCCGCGACTATTCATCATGGAGAACAGACAGAGTCAATGAGTTTATCCTCATCAGGGAAGGAATTCTTGATCCTTATGCGGCTCCTCAGGATCAGTCAAAACATTTCAATGTTGATGCATACCTTACTTATGCCGACAATCTTGATCTTCATATTGATGAAACAGGAAGAGGGCCGGACGGCAAAGTTGAAAAGCTTTACAAAGACCCTTCCACAATGAAAGAAGGACGTCGTGGTGGTGGCGGCGGCGGCGGCAGAGCTCAGGGAGCTTTTGCAGATGACAGACGTTGGGTACAGGTAGAAGATGGTATATTCTTACCCCGCTACCGCCTGCCGACAGAAGCAGAATGGGAATATGCTGCCCTGGCCTATATTGGCAATCACTATAAAGAAAGAATTTATGAACGTCGTCTGTATCCGTGGAACGGCCACTACATACGTAACGATGAACGTGGTGAAGACCGTGGAAAGATTATGGGCAACATTGTCAGAGGTCGCGGTGACCATATGGGTGTTGCAGGAGCTCTGAATGACAAAGCAGATATCACAGCACCGGTCAGAAGTTACTGGCCCAATGACTTTGGCCTTTATTGTATGGCAGGAAATGTTAACGAATGGGTTATGGATGTATATCGCGATATGACTTACAGTGATATGGAAGAATTCCGCCCCTTCCGCGGTAATGTATATACAGAAAAAGAAATTACACGTGACCCCAATGATGGCATGGTAGAGCTTACCCCGGAAGCTGAAGATTATTTTGACGTTACCGGTAAGATTCTTGAAAAACCAGTGGACGAAGAACACTGCTATAGCAGGGACAACTACACCAGGGCCGATAACAGAAACTACCTTGACGGAGATCTGAATTCACTTATCCCGTCAGCCAGTCAGGACTGGTGGAACAAAGACGAACGCTATTCAGAAATGGTTGATTATTCAGAGGACTCTGTAAGACAAATGGAAACCACCGGAGAAATGTACGAAGATGGTGACTGGGCCGGCACTGAATGGGGAGAAGGAGATTACGATCCACTGAATCCCAAACAAAACAAAGGTACCGGCATGAGCTCTTTGGTTACCAACCGCTCACGCGTGTTTAAAGGAGGCTCCTGGAAAGATCGTGCATACTGGATGACACCCGGAGCAAGACGGTACCTGGATGAAAAGAAAGCCAGAGCTGATCTCGGCTTCCGTTGCGCAATGACCAGGGTCGGATCGCCAACATTACCTGAATAATAACATAAGCCAGATAATTCTAACCCATGCTTTGCATGGGTTTTTTTTATTAAACAAATTTACTGGATGCAAAGAATGAATGCACTATATGAAAAGCTAAAAGACTGTAGCGGGATCAGCACTGACAGCAGAAATATTATTGAAGGCAGCATGTTTTTTGCCTTGCGTGGTGAAAATTTTGATGCCAACAAATTTGCACGACAGGCCCTGGATAAGGGTGCAAAATATGCAGTTATTGATAATCCTGATTACCAGGATTCAGATAAAATGATTCTTACAGATGATGTGCTCACCACACTGCAGGAACTGGCCGGTTTTCACAGAAAACAAATGAAAGCCAAACTTGTAGCCATCACCGGCAGCAATGGAAAAACCACAACCAAAGAACTCATTCATGCATCATTATCATCGCATTACAATACCCTGGCAACCCGTGGCAATCTGAATAATCATATTGGCGTACCACTCACCCTACTCCGCATTACAGAGGAAACAGAATATGCCATTATTGAAATGGGAGCAAATCACATAGGTGAAATCGCCCGTTTGTGTGAAATAGCCGATCCTGATTATGGTCTGATCACCAATGTAGGTCAGGCACATCTTGAAGGTTTTGGATCATTTGAAGGAGTAAAAAAAGCAAAATCCGAGTTGTACAAATATCTACAATACAGGGGAGCTTGCTTTATAAACAAGGACAACCAGCAATTACTCAGCATGATTGATGATCAGAAAACCATCAGTTATGCTTTTAAAGAGCAAGCATGGTGTAAAGCCAATTTGATCAGGGAAGATGGATTTGCCGGATTGCACTGGAAATGCGACAAAAAATCAGGACATTTTGTTTCCAGACTGCGAGGCACATACAATGGTGAGAACCTGCTTGCTGCAGTATGCGTTGCATCATATATGGGCGTACCTGCAAAAAAAACCGATGCTGCCCTGTCAGGGTACATACCCTCCAACCAGCGCTCAGAAATAAGAGAAACCAAAAAGAACACTCTATTTCTGGACATGTATAATGCCAATCCCAGCAGCATGCTTCTGGCAATAAAAGATTTTATCGATCCCTTTGATAAACAGGCTTTGATTCTGGGAGACATGAAAGAATTGGGTGAGACCTCAGACGAACTCCATAAATTGATTTTACAGGTGGTAAGCAAACTGGAATTTAACAAGGTATTTCTATCAGGCCCGGAATTTTACAAACACCGAAAGAAATATCCATTTGATTTTTATCAAACGACCTCAGCCTTGAAATCTGCTTTACAGCAATCCGATTTATCAGGCTATCATATCATGATAAAAGGATCACGCTCTATGAGTCTGGAGCAGATTATTGAAACATTATAATAAGTTATCAGGTAAAAAATTTCTCCACTTTCTTGATAGCACCCGGCAAAGAAAAGACCACAACTTTATCTCCGGTTTGAATGTGGGTATCCCCCTTAGCAATAAAGCTTTTCTTTCCCCTGACAACCCCTCCTACTATCGCATCAGAGGGGAAGTCCATTTTTCTGAGGTCAGATTTTGTGATTCTTGCATTCTCAGTAACTACAAACTCCAGCAATTCAGCATCTGTACCTGTCAGGCAAATAACAGAGGATACCTGGGCATTCATGGTAAAGGTATAGATATGAGATGCTGCACTCAGTTTCTTATTGACGATGGAATCAATGCCCATTTTCTGAGCAAAATCGAAGTAGTCGAAATTTTCGATTTCAGCAATTGTTTTCTTTACCCCAAATTTCTTTGCCAGCATGCAGGCAAGGATGTTTGTTTCCGAATCACCTGTTACAGCAACAAAAACATCCATATTTTCAATGCCTTCTTCTTCAAGCAATTCCATATTCCGCCCGTCTCCATGCAACACCAGACATCTGTCTAACTGATCAGCAAGGGATAAAGCCTTTTCTTCGTTTATTTCAATGAGTTTGATTTTACAGGATGGGGCAAGTTCACGTGCAACTTTCTGTCCGATACGGCTCCCACCAAGAATCATGACATCATCAAACTTTTCTTTTTCTTTCCCGGAGTATTTCATCAGACTTTTGACTCCTTCGGGATTTGTAACGACATAAACCTGATCACCTTTCTTCAAAACGTCATGCCCTGAAGGTATGATGGTTTTTCCCTCCCTCACGATGGCAACAGCTCGATAATCAATTGAATTGGTGATTTTGGTTGCTTCTCTGAGGGTTTTATCTATGATTGGAGCATCATCTTCCAGATTGATTACAAAGAGGTTAAGCTTGCCTCCTGAAAACTCAAATACCTGGGTAGTGCCTGTTTCACGAATCAGGGTAACGATTTCTCTGGCAGCAATTTTTTCCGGATAAATCATTCTGTCAATGCCCATATTGATAAAATGCAACTTACGCATTGGATGGATATATTCGATATTATCAATCCTTGCAATGGTTTTTTTAACACCAAGTCGTTTAGCAATAATTGCCGACAGCAAGTTGATTTCTTCAGAATGGGTTACCGAAATAAATAAATCTGCATTTTTGACATTGGCTTGTTCCAGGGTTTTAAATGAAGATCCTGAACCAAGTGTTGTCAGCAAATCATACTTGTCCTCCACTTCTTTGAGATGTTCTTTGTCCGGGTCAATAACAATTGTATCATGGTTTTCCCTGGTCAGCATTCTGGCCAGATATTTTCCAACTTCTCCCGCTCCGGAAATAACAATTTTCATATGTATATGATCAATAAAGTGTCAAAATTAAAAAAAATCAGGACTGCAAATTTACAATAAAAGCACCATCTTTTACAAGGTCATAGTATTTGATATTATTTTTTTTCAGCTCTTCAATCAGTTCTTCTCTTTTATACCATGGTACAGAAGAGTCAATAATGACTTTTTGGAATGAAAAAAGTGCTGCAATCCTTTCGGCTGAGATATGAGCCCCTTCGGACAATATGATATAGTCCAGCTCAAGCTTCTCTCCTGCTATTTTATTCTCAAACCGGTCATCTCTGATAATCAGACACCTGACTGAATCCAGACCCAGGTACAAATCTTTCAAAAAGATATGGGGGTTATCTATTGTCATAACATTGGACAGAATATACTGACTGCCAGTATTCTCAAGATTGATATATTTTTCTTTCTCAACACCTTCAGTCAACCAATAATCTGACATTCTATCGGATACATCCTCTTTTTCCATATAGGCAAAATCGGTAAACATCACATTGTCTTTTCCAACAATACAGTTGATTGCAGTTTGGTTTCGCATATTATACACCAGAAGTGTTTTATTTTTTGTGCTTTTGTAGTCTCTAACAATCCCGGCAGAGAGAAATACAATCAAGCTAAGCAATGCAGGCAAAACAAATCTTCTTTTTTTTCCAAGAAAACAGATGGCAAGAGTAATGATAAAAACGTAAAGCAACGCCATCTGAAAAGGAGTAATATAAAGGTTTTCAGCAACAGCACCGGGTATTTTTTCAATAAAAAAGACAGATTCATTGAGCAGGCTTACAAAGAAGGCTAAGGCTTTACCAGCGTACACCGCCATTGCCGGAATCATAGCTGAAACAACAAACACAAATATTGCCAGATAAACAATGACGGTGACAATTGGAATAACAGCAATATTGGTGAGAATGAAATAATTGGAAAACTGTTTAAAAAACAAAATGGTCAGCGGTGCAGTACCAATCTGTGCAGCAATAGACACAGCTACCAGAGCCCACAATTTGTCAGTGATAATATACTTGCAGGATATCAGTGAGTAGATGGGCTTAAAGAATGTCACAATGCTTAGCACCGCAAGATATGACAGCCAAAACCCAAGTTGTGCAATGGCAAAAGGATTAAATACAAGGGTTACTAAGGCTGATGCAGCGAGTATGTTGTATATATTCACATGTTGTTTAAACAAGCTGCCAAAACTGATGAAGCTAAACATGACAGCAGCCCGTGTAACTGAGGGGGACAATCCTGTAAGCATGGCATAGAACCAGATGGCTCCAACAATCAGAAAAACCCGCATGTATGAAAGTCTTGCTGTCTTTTTCATGGGTGATAAAAGAAACTGCAGCACAACAAAAATGATACCCACATGCAGTCCGCTCACAGCCAGCACATGCATAGCGCCTGAAGCAGAATACGCATGTCTGATTTCATCCTGCAATTTATCCTTATATCCCAGGCTAAGTGCGGCGGCCACAGCAAACTCATCATTTTTAAGTCCGGCTTTGCGATACACATCCAGCAGTTTATTTCTCCATTGCAACATTTTCAGCCTGAGGCCATCTGCAGCATTTCTGTCTATGATCTGCCAGCTACCGGATTTCAGATAAGCAGAAGATGCTATCATATGGTAAGCCATATAGCGTGAATAATCAAATTCTCCGGGGTTACCAGAATTTGAAATACTGTCAAATTCAGGCTTGAAGCCAATCAGGCTACCGGGAATTAGCTTTTCGGACAGGCTATCTTTCTGGAAATAGATTTTCGCCTTACCCTGGCTTGCATACCATTCGTCATTGTGCTTGTATGCATTCACCAGAATATCTGCTGCCATGGCATTCTCTGTTTCTTTGGGATCACTGATTACTTCAGCCATCAACAGGGCTTCATCCGGCAGGCTGATCGGCCTCACCTTCTGCATTTTGTGGTCTGTTAAAAAGGCTCCGGCAGAAACAAAAAATGCAAACACAAGGACAGAAAGAGTCCAACGCATGGAATACTTCAGGAAATATTTTTCCACAAACAGTACCATGAGCAGGAATATGCCAATACCCAGCGGGTAATAATATGCCACGCTTACGGAAAACTTCAGCACCAGCACTATCCCTGCGATAAAAGGTAGCAGAAGCCGAAGCAAAGGCATTGATCTGATTTGATCTGTCAGTTGCACATCCTAATATACAACTTTTATTTTAACCGGCATTGTTTTTTTCAAATTCCCGAACCATTTCGAGATCGCTTTTATTGAGGTATTTCAGTTGCAGCTTGACTTCCCCGCTACGTCTGTGTTCAGGATATTTTTTCAGAAATTCTTTATAATACTTTTCTGCAGCTTCTTTATTGGTCAGCATGCTATCATATATATAGCCAAGCAGGTAAATCACCTGCGGCTTTTTATCAAATTCAGGATAATTCTCATCAATCCGGTTAAGATAAGCCACTGCATCAGATGGCTTGCCCGTATTCATTGCGATTTCAGCCGCCCTGAATAAATATTCCGGAGCGAGGCTGTCATTTTCAAAATAATTGACATAATTGAGGTACTCTACAAGCATTTGATTTGCTTTAGCCTCATCAAGCTCTAATGTACTGTGCAGGTCTTTTTCCATTTGCGTTATACTGTCCTGCAATGCCATCCGGTCAGGTGTCTGATCAACTGTATCCTGCTCTGCTTTATCAATATTTTTTTGTGCATCACCACTTTCATTATCCTGGTTTACACAAGCAGAAAAACTGATCACCAATACCAAGAGAAAACTAAGCTTAATATTCATCATAATTTCAGCGTTTTATATTCAGTTGGAACTTTTCCTTTGGCTATTGCCGCTAACTTAGGCCTCAGAAGCCGTTTCTTCAGAGGTGAAATTTTATCGGTAAATAATATCCCATTCAAATGGTCGTATTCGTGCTGAATGATAATGGCCTGAAATCCGGCAAATGTTTCTGTTTTTTCTTCCAGATTTTCATCGAGATAGCGCATTGTAAGTGTTTCATAGCGTTTAACCTCTTCATGAATTCCTGGAATACTCAAACATCCCTCCTCGAAAGCTATGTCTGTTTCACTGTGGTCAATAATCTGAGGATTAATGAATACACGTTTAAAATTTTTCAATTCCGGAAATTCTTCGCCCATAGGATTTGCATCAATTACATACAAACGGATGGATTTTCCGATTTGTGGTGCAGCAAGCCCTACTCCACTGGCTTTGTACATGGTATCAAACATGTCAGAGATCAGTGGTTCTGTTTCAAAATCTTCAGGATCAATTTCCACAGCCTTTTTTCTGAGGACCGGGTGGCCATATAAAACAACAGGATAAATCATGTTTGGGTCTTATTTATTTTTTCTTTCATATAAGATTGTAATATCAATGTAGCACTGATTTTATCTACCAATGCCTTATCTCTCCGCTTTTTCATTTTCACACCTCCTTCTATCATGGACTGAAATGCCATTATGGAAGTATAACTTTCATCATGACTGTCAACAAGCAAATCCGGGAAAAGTTTCCTGCATTTCTTCATAGCACCTTTTATATGAGGTACCGGTTCAGAATCAGAACCATCATCCCTGGTTGGCATACCAAAAACGATGCAATCGACATCTTCCTTTGCAATGTAATCTTTCAGGAAAGGAAACAGATCTTTTGTGTGAACTGTCTGCAATCCACCAGCTATCATCCTGCCGGGATCAGTAACGGCGATGCCTGTTCGCTTAAAGCCATAATCTATTGCCAGAATCCTACTCATATTGTGCAAAGTTAAGCATTTTTTAAAAAATATTTTTTTTTCATATAGATATATTTTGTATATTTACACTTAATAAAAAAACAATCAATCCGTAACATCATGCTTAGATTTACATTTTCATTTCTTGCATTAGCCCTGTTTTCCTGGCTTAGTCCTCAGGCTAAAGCACAGCCGTTGACTACCCATTCAGGCATTTCAGCCCAGACACTTATACAGGACTCTCTGATAAGTGGTTGCGTAACGGCTGCAAACATTACTACCAATGGTTCATCAGCTTTTGGTGCATTTACGAATACAAGCTCCGATTTTCCTTTTGAATCCGGGCTGATTATGGCATCAGGACCTATTGAAAATGCTGAGGGCCCCGACAATTCAACTTCTCAGGGCGGATCATTGAGTACAGGCTCTGACCCGGATCTGGACATGCTGGTATCTTACGATATCAATGACGCTACGGTGATAGAATTTGATTTTGTTCCGGCCAGTGATACAATTCGCTTTAATTATATTTTTGGTTCAGAAGAGTTTCCTGAATTTGCCAACTCATCATTCAACGATGTGTTTGGGTTTTTTATCAGCGGACCCGGTATAAACGGACCATACAGCAACAATGCTGAGAATATTGCCCTATTGCCTAATGGCCAGCCGGTAACCATTGATAACCTGTACAATACAGGGACATGGTACACCGGCTCTCAATCAGGCAGCGGTGGAGAAGGACTTGCCTATAATGATGTTATCGAATATGATGGTGCCTCCGTAAACCTTACCGCTGAGGTCATCCTAACGGCATGCCAGACATACCACATTAAGCTTGCAGTAGGCGATGCCGGCGACAGCTCCTATGATTCAGGTGTATTCATCGAGTCCGGCAGTTTCACCTCAGGTGTGCAGATCAATGCTGTTAATCACTCGGATGTTGGTACGGACAGTGACCTGTATGAAGGATGTTCCAATTATTTCGTATTAGAGCGGGCAGAAAATTCAGATGAAGAAGAAGAAGTTTTAATATATATCACCTATGCAGGAAGCAGTACTGCAGAAGAAGGTGTAGATGTCAGTGAAATACAGGATTCAGCCTATATGGCTCCTTACGAAAATTATGATACAATACATTATACTGCATTTAATGATGGCATTGAAGAGGGCACTGAACTCATGATACTTGAATTCTGGACAGAATGTCCCTGCGGGGGAAGTGGCGGAAATTCTGTCACAGATACCATTGAAATCTACGATGCGGAAAGTATTAAAGGAGGCATACAGGATGTGCAAACCAGATATTGCGGAGAGGATCCTCCCGCATCCCTTACCCTGGCTGCCGAAGTAAACATCTATCCTGCCTACTATGAATGGAATACAGGTTCATACAACAATCAGATTGTTATTAATCCATCACCAGGAATAGAAACCTACAGTGTTACAATTTCTGATGTTTGTGGTAATGAGGTTTACGATTCCGTTACCATCAGGGTTTCCGATATGAATGTTGTTGATATTGCGGAAGAACAGGTCACCTGCTACAACAATTGTGACGGCGGTTTTGAAATAATGATGGAAGATGATACAGAAAATTACCAGTATATATACGGAAATGCTGATTATTTTTATCTGGTTGACAGTCTCACCACAACAACAGACCCGGTTGTAAACGGTTTGTGCCCCAATGATTACTACATTAAAATTATTGACGACATCAACTGCTATATAGAAACTGAAGTAACTGTACCAAATAAGCCCAATATCAACCTTTCACCGGGTATTATTAATTCTTCGGTTAACTTCTGCGAACCTCCGGGAGATATCACCCTCAATGCTGAAGCCAGCATTGATGATGCCACCTTCCAGTGGTTCAACGGAGAAATGGGACCAAGCACAACAGTCACGCCAGAACATGGAGAGAATGAATACTGGGTGGAAATCAGCGATCTCTGTGGTACAACATTTACCGATTATGTTACCATCAGGTTGTCTGAAATCACAATGGACACGATCATTCTGCCGGACACCAACGAGTGCAGTGGTGCAATACAACTTATCCCCAGCGGCGGGTTTGAACCTTATAACGTTTACTGGGAGGAACCCCTGGAAACCTCTGGCCTGGAAATCGAAGACCTGTGTGCAGGAGATTACATTTTTGAATTAACCGATGGCATTGGCTGCGAATATACCGATACCATGAGCATTCCGCTGTCAAATTCTATTTCCGATGAATTTGCCTATCCGGTTGAAGTTTATCCAAATCCAGCAAAAAATCATGCTTTCATTGACCTATCAGAGCTACCTGGGACGGCTTCCATAGTAAATATATACAGCCTCACCGGTCAGCTTATCAATTCAAAACGTACCAGCGATCCGGTTTATCGTACACCCGAATTGCCGGCAGGATCATATACAATTGAGATCACGACGCCGGAAAACAAACGACGTTATATTGACAAATTAATCATAACCGAGTAACGAATAAAATCACATAAAAAAATGAGCCGTCCGCTAACCAGCGGGTGGCTCTTTTTATTTTTTCAGAATGCTATAAAATATTTTTAGATTATACAGGTAAAATTCTACCGTAAATATTACAAGATTGAACATGCTGCATTGATTTTCTCATTGAAGTGTTAAGTAACAGGCGATCAGAAAGAAAATTTCATTGAATTTTGATGTAATATTGTTGGCGCATTTTTTATCTTTATCATGGGAAAAATTTTTTCCGCTAAATTTGATTGAAAAGGAAGAGAAATATGAAAAAGGAAATTAAGTTTAGTTTACTCTACAGGGACATGTGGCAATCATCAGGCAAATATGTTCCCCGTGTTGATCAGCTAAAAAAGATTGCACCTGTCATCATTGAAATGGGGTGCTTTGACAGAATAGAAACCAATGGCGGAGCTTTTGAGCAGGTAAATTTGTTGTTTGGAGAGAATCCGAACAAAGCTGTACGTGAATGGACAAAACCCTTCAATGATGCAGGGATTCAAACACATATGCTTGAGCGTGCCCTGAATGGCATCAGAATGTATCCGGTTCCAAAAGATGTGCGCAAACTGATGTACAAAGTAAAAAAGGCACAAGGCGTGGACATTGCACGCTCATTTTGCGGACTGAATGACCACCGGAACCTGGAGCTTTCCATCAAATATGCTAAAGAAGCAGGCATGATATCACAGGCCACCTTAAGCATAACCCATTCCGAAATCCATACTGTTGATTATTTCATGACAGTTGTGGACAAAGCGGTAGAATATGGCACAGATGAGATTTGTCTCAAGGATATGGCAGGCATTGGACGACCGGTATTTCTGGGTAAACTTGTCAAGGCCATAAAAGACAAGTATCCACAGCTTATTGTACAGTATCACGGACACAGCGGACCAGGCTTTTCTGTAGCCTCCATGCTGGAAGTAGCCAAAGCAGGCGTAGATTATATTGACACTGCCATGGAACCACTTTCCTGGGGAATGGTACATCCTGATATCATCACAGTTCAGGCTATGCTGAAAGATGCAGGATTCCAGGTAAAAGATATCAACATGAAAGCTTATATGGAAGCCCGCGCTTTGTCTCAGGAGTTTATTGATGACTTTCTGGGCTATTGGATCAATCCGAAAAACAGGCATATGTCTTCACTGATGGTAGCTCCAGGCCTGCCAGGTGGCATGATGGGCAGCATGATGGCAGATCTGGAAAATGTTCATTCCGGCATCAATGCCCAACTTGAAGCGCAGGGCAAAGATCCCTTAAGCCTGGACGAGCTCCTGGTGAAACTCTTCGATGAAGTACAATATGTATGGCCCAAAATGGGGTATCCTCCTTTGGTAACACCATTCAGCCAATATGTCAAAAATGTCGCATTGCTCAATATCATGAGCCTGATGCAGGGAAAAGAAAGATTTCAAACCATTGACAATAATACCTGGGATATGCTGCTGGGCAAGGCAGGAAATCTGCCGGGCCCTCTTGCTCCGGAAATTATCGAACTGGCCAAAGAACAAGGCCGTGAATTCTACAAGGGTGTTCCGCAAGACAATTACCCCGACGAGCTGGATAAATACAGACAGGAGATGAAAGAAAAGGACTGGGACACCGGCGAGAATGACGAAGAACTTTTCGAACTGGCCATGCATGAGAGACAATACCGTGACTATAAAACAGGTGTAGCCAAAGAACGCTTTCTAAAAGAACTGCAATCGCTCAAGGATAAGAAAAGAGCCGGCACTGCAGACAATGGAATACAAAAAGAATCCTCTGACAAAAATATTGAAGATATCAAATCACCATATTACGGCAGGATTTATTTCGAGTTGAGCCTGGGACTTGATGAAAACGGAGTTCAAATTGGTGATAAGGTAAAAGAAGGACAGCGCCTGTGTTATCTTGAGGCTCACTCCACTTACCAGGAAATCAACATACCCTGCGACGGAGAAATCGTTGAAATAAACTTTAAACAGGGAGATATGATTACCCAGGGAGATATCATAGCCAGGGTAAAACGCGGGTAAAAATAATCTCAAAAAAATCACAAAAAAAAGCGCTGTATTTGGCGCTTTTTTTTTAGTTTTGTATAAAGCAAAATTTGGTCTTCATAACACCCCACTTTTTTATTCAAAAATGTTACATAAGCATTATTATTCGGATAGATTTCTATATGTTTGCAATCCAAATATGAAAACACTATCCGGAAACAAGTAAAAATGATGGAAAAATTACGTACAAAACTGGCTAAATCATTAAGCCAGCACAAAACAGTGGCTGAAAACCTCAGCAGGGAAGCACTCATAAAAGAAAGCGTTTCAAACAAGGAGTGCATGGTATCAAAAAGTGGTTGTCTTGCTACCTGGACACCTGAAGATTCAACCGGCAGAAGCCCGAAAGACACACTGCTGGTAAAACGCCCGGAATCACAGATACATATTGACTGGAATTCGCCAAACAACCTGCCAATGACAGAAGAATTGTTTGATGAAGTATTTGATGACGCCGTCAGTATCATAGATGATTCTAAAAAATTATACACCACAGACCGGGTAATTGGTGCAGATAAAAACTTTGCCCTGCCCGTCAAAACAATTACAGATAATGCTCTGACAGCTGTTTTTACAGACAATATGTTTCGTCCTGTACCTGACGGAATTGAAAACTCTTGTTTTCACACCAAAGGTTTCACCCTGATCAGTTTACCATATCATAAACTGGACACAAAGAAATACGAGTGGAGACTCCGCAAGAAAAACGGCGAAACAACTGATATGATAGTGGCCATGGACTTTGACCGTCGCATAGGTATTATCATTGGCTCCGCATACCTGGGCAGTGTTAAAAAAATGATGTTTACCGTCATGAACTACTACCTGCCCTTCGAGGGGGTATTGCCGCTGCATTGCAGTGCCAATGTGGGTGAAGATGGCAATTCTGCCCTGATACTCGGACTGTCCGGTACGGGAAAAACAACACTGTCAGCAGACCCAAAACGTGCTCTGCTGGGGGATGATGAACATGGCTGGTCAGAAAACGGGATTGCCAATTTTGAAAATGGATGCTATGCCAAAATGATTGATATAGACCCGGACAAGGAACCGGATATCTATAAGGCTGTGATGCATACGGATGATTACTGTAAGCACGGATCCATTGTTGAAAATGCCATGATATATCCAAACGGCGAATTTGATTTCAGTGATGACAGGTTAACGCCAAATTCACGTGCATCCTATCCATTAACTTATCTGCCAAACATCTCACAAAGCAGCACAGCGGGACATCCCAATACCATCCTGTTTCTCACAGCGGATGCCTATGGAGTCTTACCACCCGTATCAAGACTGGATAAAAACCAGGCAATGTTGTGGTTTTTGATGGGATACACTTCAAAACTGGCCGGTACCGAAACCGGCATCAAAGAACCTGTGGCTACTTTTAGCCGCTTTTTCGGACAACCATTCATGCCGGGTCTGCCATCTGTTTATGCTCAAATGCTGGGCAAAAAAATGGAGAAATACAATACAGAGGTTTATCTCATCAATACAGGCTGGACGGGTGGAAAGTACGGAGTTGGTGAGCGCATCAACCTGCCACTGACAAGAAAAATGGTAGATGCCGCACTAAACGGTTCCCTCAAAGAGGTAACATACGAAACTGACGATCTGTTTCATGTGAATATCCCAAGAACCGTACCCGGCGTACCATCGGAAATACTCAAGCCTGTTAATACATGGAAAGATAAAGATGATTACAGGCGTACAGCAGAAGAACTGGCATCAAAATTCAGCAGAACATTCAACAAAGCCTATGGTAAGAATGACATTGCTCCTGATGTAAAGAAAAATTGCCCCGGCAAATAAATTTTATAAACATATGCACAGAAACTGTCCTGGGGAATCAGGGCAGTTTTTTTATGCCGGAGTTTCTGTACTGACGATCAGTTCTGACCTGACCTCGATGCCTGCCTGAACAAAAATCACACCAACCGGACAATGGTTACTGGTCATATCAAATGCCTTTTGAATCTTTTCCCGTGGAGCATCAGAGGAAAGTTTTAGCTTGATCTGAATCTTTGTTATGGTTTTCTCACCCCGCTCCACAGCCATTTCACATGTCATTTCAGAAAAACTGAATTTCATTTTTTCTGCCATCATGGCAAATACCGTTGTGATACAGCCGGCATATCCCATCACTGAAAGTTCCAGGGCTGTCGGCCCCTGATCTTTCCCATGCTGCAGCCAGGGTAAATCTACAGTAACCTGATGATTCCGGCCATTGTCAATCACAGAGGTAAAACCATCTTTCCATTGCGAAGTTATTTTCATAGTAATAAAGAATTATCATTAAACCATCAAAGAGCAACTGATTTCCGGATTGCCTGATAATTAAGCGGGAATTTATATGTTGAAACGTATGTGTAAAATATCGCCATCCTGCACAACATAATTTTTGCCTTCCACATGAAATTTACCGGCTTCCTTGACAGCCTGTTCAGATTTCAAGTCAACAAAATCATGATATTTCATTACTTCGGCACGAATAAAGCCTTTTTCAAGGTCTGAATGTATTGCACCCGCTGCCTGTGGAGCAGTCATCCCCTTTTTGATTGTCCACGCCCTGTTTTCTTCCTCTCCAATGGTAAAGAAAGACTGCAGATTAAGCATATCATAGGCTTCGCGGATCAGCAGATTGACACTGGGCTCTGTAAGTCCGTAATCATCCAGAAATTCCTGCCTCTCCTCTTCATTATCCAGTTCGGCAATTTCAGATTCAATACCGGCTGCAATCCGGAGTACTTTAATATCTTCATCATCAAGTGACTCTCGCACAGCCTTTACATACTGATTATCTTCAGTAGCAGATGCGTCATCAACGTTACAAACAATCATCACCGGTTTGGCAGAATACAAAAACAAATCATCTATCACATGCCTCTCGGATTCTTTAACCGGGGCAGTACGTGCCGGCTGCATGTTTTCAAGATGTTCCATATAAGTATTCAGAATTTCTGCATCACGCTTTGCATCCTTATCGCCGGTTTTTATAAGTTTCTCCATGCGCTGTATCTTCCTTTCAACTGTTTCCATATCCTTCACCTGCAGCTCAAGATTTACAGTTTCCCAGTCGCGTACCGGATCAACTTTTCCATCCACATGTGGCAGATTTTCATCATCAAAACAACGCAGGACATGAATAATGGCATCACTGCTTTTGATATCATTCAGGAAAGCATTGCCGACACCTTCTCCCCTGCTGGACCCCTTGGTGAGACCGGGCACATCAATGATATCGACCGTAGCGGGCACCTCTTTCCTGGTGGGCTGCAGCTTGCTTAGCACAGGCAATCTGGGGTCAGGTACATTGATGACACCAATGTTGGATTTATTGGTTGCAAAGGCATAACTTGTTGCTTCTGCTTTTGTATTGGACATGCAATTAAACAAGGTGGTTTTGCCACAATTGGCCAGTCCGATGATTCCACAATTTAGTCCCATAAGGTATTTCTTTTAAGGCTGGCAAAGGTAATCATTTTTGTTATCATCTTTGCGGGATTTTATCACAGAAACTTTGGCTGCTTGTCTCTCTTTCATTTTCCTGCCAACAATCATAAAGGCCATCCGTTGGTTAAGGGACAGCCTTTACATCTATTGAGGATATAAAATTCTGGTTTACAGATTCTCCAGAAGAAAATCAGTCATTCCGGTATACAGATGCAGACGGGCACCACCTCCTCCAATTCCGTGGGCACGATTGGGATAGGCCATCAAATCAAATTGTTTGTTGGCAGCAATAAGTTTGTTGATGAAATCCATGCTGTTTTGAAAATGCACATTATCATCAGCACTACCATGTACAAGGAGGAGTTTTCCTTCCAGCTTCTCCGCATGGTTGATGGGAGAGTTTTCATCATAACCACCCTCGTTGTCCTTTGGCAGACCGTTGTATCTTTCTGTGTAAATGGTATCGTAGTATCGCCAGTTTGTTACCGGAGCCACGGCAATGCCGGCGCTGAATATTCCGCCACCTTTGGTAAGGCAAAGGTTCGTCAGATATCCACCAAAGCTCCAGCCAAAAATGCCAATGCGGTTTTCATCTATGTATTTACGAGAAGCAAGGGATTTTGCAGCAGCAACCTGATCCATGGTTTCAAATTTCCCAAGCTGACCATAGGTTACTTGTCTGAAATCTTTACCGCGGGCACCTGTTCCGCGATTATCAACAGAAACAATAATGTAGCCCTGTTGTGCGAGCAATTGCCACCAACCCATATTATGATCCCATGCATCGTTCACAGTTTGAGCTCCCGGCCCGCCATAGGTGTACATCAACACGGGATACTCATTTCGCTTACTAAAATCTGCAGGTTTAATCATCCATGCATTCAGGTCGGTACCATCCTCACCTTTTACAGTAAAAAACTCTTTATCGGCAAAACCAAACTCCTCCATGCTTTCTTTGAGGTCATTGTTTTCCTCAAGCACACGTACAAGTTCAGAATCCTTATCATACAGACTTACAGTCAAAGGTGTGTTGGCATCGCTGTGTTCTTCAATATAGTATGTAAATCCCTCAGAAAACTTAAATGCAGTTGTTCCTGATTTGGAATTCAGTTTACGCCGCACATCTCCTTCCTGACTGATGGAATAAACATCACGCTGGGTAGGCGACTCTTCGGCAGATTGATAATAATACAGACCTTCTTTCTCATCATATCCATAGAAATCAGTAACATCCCATGATCCGTGTGTAATCTGTCCTTTTTCATCACCATCAATAGAATATCGATAAAGATGCCGGTATCCGCTTCCTTCATGGGTCATTACAAAACTGTTGCCATCAGGCAAAAAAGTAAGATCATCATAAAGTTCAAAATATTTTTCCTCTTTCAGATGCAACACCAGATCTGCAGATTTTTCATTTGCATCAATTTTGTGTATGCGATAATCATTCTGTAGGCGGTTGAGTGTAACAACAGCAAAAACACCAGGCTGTGGAGTCTGATATATTCTCGGAATATAGTGCTCACCCTGTGCCTCCATTTCTATTCTTTCCTCTCTGCCGGAAACAACATCATATACATGGAAACTCACCTCCGAGTTTTTTTCACCGGCTTTGGGATATTTGTAGGTATAATCCTCAGGATAGAGCTCACCATAGATTGGCATATTATACTCTTTCACATTACTTTCATCTGTTTTCAGGAACGCAATGTATTTACTGTCGGCAGACCATTCGTATGCTTTGGCAAAACTAAACTCCTCTTCATACACCCAGTCGGGAGCTCCGTTTATTATTTTGTTTTTTTCGCCATCCTCTGTCACTGCATTGGTTTGACCGGTATGAATATCATACAGATAAATGTTGTTTTCAAACACATAGCTTACATACGTTCCGGTAGGAGCAAATGCAGCCAACTGAATTTTATCATCTTCTCTAATTGGCTTTATGCTTTTTTCTTCAATATCATAAAGATAAAAACCGGCTTTGTATGAATGGCGGTAAATGGACTCATATCCGGTGGCAATCAGAATTTGCTTTTCGTCCTTGCTGAATTTATAATCGTAAATCAAGTCTCTTTCAAAGGTTTTATCAAAATCATCAAGGCTGAATAAAGTCTCTTCCTTGTTTCCTGTTTGATAATCAACTTTCAGTATGGCATTGCGTCTCATGCTGAGTTTTGTAAAATGTTCTCCGTCCTGCATACTGCGAATACCCCTGACAGACTGTTGATAGAATTCACCTTTGGTCCAGATATCTTCAAGCTGAATTTCCTTTTGAGCAGACAATGGTAATACAATCAGAACTGCCAAAATCATCAATAATGCTTTCAATGTTTTCATGAGTTAACGTATTTGTTTCTGAACAAAAATAACAATTTGCATTCCGAAACCATAAAAGAGATGCTGTTTTAAGCTTTCTTTAATTTCATGGATGTAAAAAATAACACTTCTTAGCAGAAAATTCCATTTGGCACATCATTTCAAAACCTGCTTGATTATCTGATACTCCCGTTATTGTAGCGATTTACAAAAAACGGTCTCTCACGTTTTTTCCGGGAAGGGGGCAGGATTCTTTTTTTCCAAACCACCGGTAACGGTTCCGTGCTATCCAGCGATACATCCTGTTACGAAAAGTAGGCGGCAGGACACGAAAAACAGTTAATATTTTCCAGCCTCCTCCCAAAACGGAAAATATTTTCAGGATGGCATCTGATTCCCTGTATATTTCTCCCTGGTGTCGGAGCAAAACGGTGTGCATCTGTTCATCCGCATCAGGAAACAGCGCGCCTGCCTTTTCTGACTGCAGACTGACAAAAGCAATTCTGGCCTTAGGGTCTATCTTTAAGACAAATCTCACCAGGGCATTACAAAGATTGCAAACACCATCAAATGCAAGTATGGCATGATAATTTCTCACACATAAAAAACAAACTTAGGTGAATCAATGTTCAAATCGCCCCTGCAGCTTTTCCAGACGCGGTATGGAACGGTGCAGTTTTTCAAGTTTGAACGGTTTTCCATGCCCTGGGAAAAGCTTTACGGCACCACTTTCGTTGATTTTATGCCAGGAATTCAGCAAAGCTCCTGCATCATTCAGAAAGGGTGGCACCACCCTTTTTCCGAAAATGTTAAAACAGGCATCCCCGACAAATGCCTCTCCATCCTCCAGAACAACAGAAACAGAGCCACAAGAGTGTCCGGGTGTGTGGATAATGTTTGCCGGGAAACCCCAGGGGCGCAGATCAGTTTTGTGCCGGATACGCTGGTCAACTTTCACCGGCTCATATTTGATCCTGGCGGGAAATATACTACTCAGCCATTTCAACAATCTCCCTGTAACAGATACAGGCCGTAGCGTTTCCATCTCTCCCTTCTCTATTTTATCGGCTTCCGCATCATGCACAAACACCGGTGCACAACTCAGATGTTTCAGATAGGCAAGGCCTCCGGCATGATCATAATGAGAATGTGTTATCACAATAATCTTGATATCACATGGCCGAATCCTGTGCTTATACAAAAATCTTTCGAGTTTCCGCTGCCTTTTGGGTATCCCGGAATCAATCACAAGCCAACCTATTGCCGCGCGCACAAAATACATATTGCTTCTTCTGACTGTCAACTTCAATATCTTCATGAACACTTCTTTTGCCACAATATACACATTTTCCGTTTATACACAAAGAAGGCAAATCAGCTTTTTCGGTAAGCTTAAAATCTACAGGACAAACATCTACGCATATATACCTATACAGTTTACGCCTTTTACGCATTGATGCCTGGGAATCAATAGCATATCTTTGTAATAACACATTTCATAATAGGTTTTGGTTTGGTTTTAATCCTAGTTATAGAAATAAAATGTGTTGTTGCAGTATCCCTTAACAAAGGGACACTGAGGCTGCCCTTCCCAGGGGCAGCTTTTTTTTGTCAGCAATTTCATTCTGATTACATTTTTTTGTATTATTGAACACATGAAATATCATAGCTGCATAAGTCTGTTCATTTTACTCATTATGCCTGTCCTGGCAAGTGCTCAACTTGAAGACGGGTTTGAAAAGGAATACAGTGTTACAGGCGGAATTTTCCCAAAAGCCGACAGCATTTCATCCGACAAAGTCAGTATGTGGCCCGAACTCTACGCTACTTACGAGTCAAATATGTCACAACATTTGTCCGGCTTTTTCAGGCTTAATGTCATTATCCCTGTAGGTTTCGGATTCAAAACCAACAAAACTTACCACGACACCATCAGCAGCCGTAAGGCAAAGGGATTCGGATTAAGCCTCGGAGGCAGATATTATATTACCCAGGCCATGCAGGGATTTTATGCCGGGCCATCTGTCAGCTACTACCGGTATAACCAGATTTATACTTATGAAAACCGTATAGGCGAAGATGAGTATGGTGTCAATGCCGTGCGCGGAAGCATGATCATAGGATACCAGCACATCTATGAAAACGGATTTACCATGCATGCTTATATTGGCATTATGCTCGAACATAAGAATTATAAGCGTTTTGTCTCACTCGTTGAAACGAAACCCGTTGGCAGCATGAACTTAATCAAGCCTGATGCGGGATTTTCTATCGGATACTATTTCTAAAACGATATAACTATGAAAAAATTAATGAAAGCAGCTTTACTTTTTGCAATTATTGGCATTTCATTCTCCTGTAACAACCAGCAGGAAAAAGAAGCCGAAGAAAAAGAAAAGGAAATCATTCCGAATCACGAGTTGATTAATACCGAAAACATGACCATCATTGAAAATTATGAAAAAGACACAGAATGGGACATGATAAGCCGGAGCAGTTTGCAGGTAAAGGGTTATAAACTTGCCGACGCCCTGAAGTTGATCGCATGTGAATCACCTGCCAAAGCCATTGTAAAAGGTGCAGAAAATCACCCCAATCCAAGAATGATGATTGAATACAGACCCGGGGATGTCTGGGAAGCAACCGACGGACAAAACAGGGAAATCGTCCTTGACAGTCTGCAAAAGTTTTATGACTTCACAATTACCCGGGAAACCAGGGAAATGGATACATGGGTACTAAGCGAATATGACAAAGAATCACTCAAGGCCAGAACCGACAACGCACTTGGCAAATCCGGCAAAACTGTCAATGACATCAGAACATACAAAAACTACACATTTTCTGATTTGGCGGAACAACTTGAACGCGACCTGAATGTACTTTTCACATCAAGCATAGACGACAACAACAGGTATGATTTTGAGAAAATAAACATCAGCAGTACCGAACGCGCCCTGGAAGATTTGAACGATAAATACGGCATGTTGTTTACCAAAAAGAAAGAAGCCGTAGAAATGACAATCATCAATCTTCAATAAACGAAAAAACCTACCGGCAAGGCACAAGAAGAATTCATATAAAGCCGGGCAATATTTTCAATAATAATGTTTTGGGCACCTCCGCCATTCGGCGAACCGGGCTACTCCGGGCTAACGGCCACCGGCTGGAGCTTGCAGGCTCCACCGGGGGTCTGGCCTCCTGCGTCGGCCACCCTCCGTATCCCTGGTGCGGAAATCTGCCAAACAAAAGCATTTTTCCTGAAAAAAGAATCCATCGGTTTTCAAAAAACAAACAGAAACGGGATAAATCTTCATTTTCTTTGTTGACAAATATCAAAACTTAACCCCCTGAATTTCTGCAGCTTTTCCATTTACAATTACTTACAATCGAATGTTAAACGAAAGGAAACAGTTATTAACCGACTACGGGAATTGGGGGGTTGTATGTTTGCAGTGAGCATTTCGGATAAGCCGGAATCGAAAATGTAAAATTTGAAAACCTTTAAAATTTAAATGTTATGAACAACTTAGTAAATCGCGTAATTTTGATTGGAAATCTTGGTGGAAACCCTGAACTTAAAGAAATTGGTAATGACACACAGGTACTCAACATGAGCCTGGCCACAAACGAATATTTTAAAAATGCCCAGGGTGAGCGAGACAAAAAAACCACATGGCATCGTATAGTGGCCTGGAACGGTGCGGCAAAATTCATTGCCGACAAGTGCAAATCAGGCTCCCGTTTGCTGATAGAAGGCAAACTTGAGAACAAGCAGTGGGAAACCAAAGAGGGTGAAAAACGCTATTCCACAGAAATTCGTCTGAACGAGTTTATGCTTCTCGATGACAAAAAGTAAGTAGAAATATTTTCTAAACCTGAAAAATAACGGGGCTGATTCCGTAGCGGGTCAGCCCCGTTTTTTTATCAGTCCCGGGAGGAGCGCAGCGTATATATCAATCGCATACTCAGGCTAAACTGCATAACAGGGCCTGTTAATTCGGGTTTGATTACCTTGTCGAATGGAGCATCGCTTATTCCGCTGTAATACAGGTTGATGTTTCCGCTGGCTGAGATCATCTGTTCATCCTCCCGCAAGCGCTGCCTTGTATGATCCAGGTAGGAGGTATATCCAAGATAATGATTGATTGGATAATAACAGGCAGTCTTTTCATCAAGGCTGCTAAACTCAGCATCCATGCTGATGCCAAGATCACGTGCATGCTTCCGTTTTGACTGAATGATTGCAGTACATTCATTGCGCAGACTGTCGTAGATTTTATCACGTTGAAACACCAGAGGCTTCACAGCAATGATATCGTATATTTCCTGTTCTCCTGCCAGGGTAATGAGCTGTTGGATGGTTTTTATATCCTCAAAGCGAAGGTGGATGTTTTTTTTAACCTCAAATCCTGCCGGTACCTGTACATAGTTTTTGGAAAACAGTTTTTTCTCCACCTCCACGCCAAAGATGGGTGCCTGAGAAATAAAATCCACAAAAACAGCATCCTCATTCACGTCGAGACTTACAAGTCCGTTTTTCAGACTATTGATTCTCTGGTTGATTTTATTGTGAGCCTCTTCAATATCCTTCCCAACCTGAGTTAAACCCAGCACCATAGTGTATGCATCGGGCTTCACATTCATCAAAACATCTGCCTGTATTGTCATGACAGAATCGGGATTGTCTGTTTGCCACTGATTGTATGCATGGTTTTGTTGATGTGCATACTGATTGGTGGAGCTTAGACTGCTATAATCCTGTTCAGCGGAATATGAAACAGTGCGTTTCTGATTGTAAAAATAGTTACCGGCCGCCTGGGAAAATCCCGCTATCGGTAGTAAGATCAGCAATAATGCAAAGAAATGTTGTTTGTTCATATGGACGAGGTTTTGGTTATTGAGTAAAGGTATAAAATAAACCCAGATCTGCTGTCACATTCAGGTGCTCAAGATTATTGTAAGCAGCGTATCCGAACATAAGGTTAAATGAGAGGTTATCCAGGACACGAAATTCAAAGTCCAGTCCCAGGCCTGCATTAACAGATTTTTGGTGGTCGCGGGCGGTATAGGGATGAAGAAAATCAAAAAAATTCGTGCGCAATGGATCGGAGAGATAGTCAACACCGAAGGCATAATAATACAGGGATGCGTATGAATGCAGACGGATGGTTTCCGTGCCCGCAAGCAAATACAAGGCACCCACGGACGCATGAATCTGATACTGCTGCCGGTTGCGGATGCGGGGCAAAAAGCTGGTTTGCAATGTAAGACGCTCGTGCTGATACCGGTAAGCCAGTCCGGCACCTGTGGTGTACCCGGCCACTATTCCGAGACCATGCCGACGACTATTATCCGGCAATTCAGATTTCTGACCGCTTGTAATGCCCGTTATCATGAGCATAAAACAAATTGCCAGCGGTATTGAGATAGCTTTCATAAGCGCATTTTGTTTCCATTAATCAAATACATAAAACAAACCGATTTCCCATGAAGTGGAAAAAACCGAAAAGTTTTCAAAAAATCCATATCCATACATGGCATTCAGAGACAAGGCATCAAATAACTCTATCTCAACTCCGGCGCCTGCACTCATTGCATACCATGCATGTTTGTACTCAGTCAGTTCATAATAATACCCATAATTGACAACATGAAATATGTATTCCTCATCTTTTTCATAAGAAAACTGATTGCCCTGGTATAAAAACAAATTCATGCGATGATTTCCATGCAATTGATACATAAACGTGAGTCCCTGATTAAAATTAAATTCATTTTTGCTCTCATACCAGGGCCAGGCAGCAACCTGAACAGCAAAGCGGTTGTGATAATACCTGTATGTCAGTCCTTTTCCTGTAGATTTTCCATAGTGTCCACCGAAAGCGTGGTTTTTGCCATTAAAGGTCAGGGTATTTCCGGATTCCGAAGTCTGTGCCACCGCCGACACCGCCAGGAAAATCATGGCAGCAATAAAAATAATAAATTTGTTATCATTGGGCATACCGCAGATGTTAAAACATATAATACATACCGGCTTCCAGGCTCAGATACAGTGTCTTGTTTTTGCCAAACGCATAAAGCCCATAGCCGGCCGTTAAATTCAATGACAAATGTTGTTTGTACAGGTATTCATATGCAGCTCCAAAGCTTAGAATCACACCTTCATTCAGGTACAAGTCAATCAGTGAATGGTAGTAATCATCATGAAATAAGGGAGCCCGCTCATTGATCAGGAGCACTCCGAGTTTTGGCCCGAAGACACTTTTGCCGGCCTCCAGAGATTTATGCCTGAATCCAAATCCAAACAGGTTAAAGCGGTCTTTTGCATCATCCTCATACAGGGAATACGTGAATTGCAGACTCAGTTTATCATAATCGTATCTTACTGAAGGCCCCCAGCCGGAAAAGCTGCCCACAGCACCACCCAGACCATAACTTTCTTTATGGCTGATACTATCCACTGAAGCCTGTTTGGTGTTCTGTGCCTGTACAGAAAAAACAAGCATCGACTGCAAAGTCAGAAAAAGCAACAGTTTTTGCATCATACTCATGTGGTTATATGTCTATAACAGTTGGAGCTGCAATTTATTGCCTTACAGGCTTTAAACTGTATGGTTCTTCATCAAAAGTGAAAAAACAAACCGCTCTCCCCTTTCACCTTCAGGCTCGTGAAATTATCCATGGCAGCATATCCGAGCATGAGATTCAGGCTGAGATGTTTGCCCATCAAAAATTCGAAGCCAAAGCCCAGGCTTGTGCTGTACAATGATTGTTCACTTGCAAGAACATATAGAGGACAAATAAAATCTCCGGGCGAGCAATATGAGTATCGTTTCCTGTACTGATACTCATTCCCCTGATACAGCAGAAGATTAACGTGTTCGTATTCCCTCAAGCGGTAATAGAAGCTCAGGCTGGCTCGCAGGTTTACGTCGTATTCAAAATGCTCTACGACAGGCCAGAAGGCAAGCTGAGCCGAGAACCTGTCAAAGGAATACCGGTATGCCAGACCAACACCAGTGGTTTCGCCAAGGTTAGCACCAACAGCGTGTTTAAAATCGTATGGTTTTCCTTCATCGGCAGGGTTTTCCTGGGCATGAAGCGTGAGAGCCAGCATGCTTGCCACTATGAGACAACTGATTTTCTGTATCATGATAAGAATGCTTTAGAAACAATAAAACAATCCGCCTTCAATGGTCGGGTGAATTTTTGTCCTTAATTCCACATCTGAATTATCCTCTGTCAACACATCATTGACAAACAGATGCCGTTTGTAATGATATCGGCCGTATTTCACCGAGTATCCTGTCATCAGATTAAAGGAAACCCTGTCCCACAAGATAAACTCAAAACCTACTCCAATACCGGAATGAATATAATTCTCCACATCCATACTGTAATTCGTGTGAACTTCAATGCTGTTATAAGGTGTGTAATTTGACTCCCACTCGTTTTTATAATAATGCCAGTGGTTGGATTCATAAAGGTAAAGATTGACAAATTCCGTATCTGCAAGCCTGTACATAAAAGTAAGGCCGGAACTGAAAGTCATTCGGTCTGCCCCTTCCACCACCGGAGCAAAGGTACCCTGAAAGACCCACCTATCCATATAATAACGGTATGATAACCCATATCCGGTGGTAAAGCCGGCAGCAGCTCCGATTCCATGAGTGAATTTGTTCAGATCAACATTGCCTGCATTTGTAGAATTATCCTTTTCCTGTGCCGAAAGTTCAGGAATAACACAACATGTTGAAACAATTAAAATCAGGATCAGTTTTCTCATTGCTAAAGGTTTTATAGTTTTATGTAAATGTACGATTTTTTATTTAACCAACACAAATAGAATCAAAAACAAGGAAAAAGGCAATAGATATTCCCCAAATCGCAACTAGATGAAGCGGGCAAACACAAAGAATCACATGATAGCGATCAATGGACAAGGCATATTTCTCCATTACATTCTGCTATATCCTCACCTTTAACCGGGCAGGGTATAATGCAGACCTGCACCAGGACCCAGAGGTATATCCAGCAGAACCCATGCCACCAGCAAAAGCGACCAACCCACAAAAAACACCATGGAATAGGGCAACATTGTGGATGTGAGTGTACCAATTCCGGCTTTGGGTTCATATTTTTGGAAATATGCAATAATCAGGGCAAAGAAACTCATCATAGGGGATATCACATTTGTAATGGAATCACCGATACGATAAACTGCCTGTGATAATTCCGGTGAATATCCAAGCATCATAAATATGGGGATAAAGATTGGAGCCATGATTGCCCATTTTGCTGAAGCACTCCCCATAACCATATTGATGGATCCTGCCAGAACAATAAACAATATCATTGTAGGAATTAGTCCAAGATTTGCTTTCACCAGCATATCAGCGCCTTCAATGGCAAAAATTATCCCCAGGTTACTCCACTTAAAATAAGCAACAAACTGGGCAGCAAAAAACACAAGGACAATATAGTAAGACAGGGTTTTGATACTGTCAGACATCCCAGTAATAACATCTTTTTGCTTTTTAAACTTACCCACAGCAATACCGTAGGCCAGCCCCATGGTACCCGCAATCAGAAACAGAAAAGCCACAACACCTTCAATTACCGGAGAGGACAACAATCCACCGTTGGGTCCGCGCAAAAATCCATTTTCAGGGGCAAC
>JBNJGS010000016.1:0-48342 GCA_051747965.1 Bacteroidota bacterium | reverse complement strand
AAATCATCCAGGGCCTGCAGAGAAAATTTTGATGAAATGGCAATGGAAACAATCACCTGCTCAGGCTTCCCGTTCATGGCATAAATATCGCTCAAATTGACGATAATGGATTTATAACCCAAATGTTTCAATGGTGTATATACCAAATCAAAGTGAATGCCCTCCATCAGAATATCAGAGGTCACCACAGTTTCACGCCCGCCATGATCTAAAATGGCTGCATCGTCACCTATACCGTAGATGCTGGATTCATTTGTTGTTTTGATGTCGGAAGTCAGGTGATCAATCAATCCAAACTCACCCAGTTCCTTTATGCTCTTTTTTGTCATAAGCCAGATTTTACTGCAAAAGTAAGTATTGTTTGGCAAAGAATTTGTTAGTTAAGGATATAAAAATGACTCTGCCAGCATTTTGCTTTGCCCGCTGACTGATTTTTTTTCGTACATTTGTTGAAAAGCTGCTGATATGAAAAATATTATCCTTTTTTTATTTGGATTCTGTTTCCTGCCGGGACACAGTCAGGACCTGGCTGTTTACACTGATTATCTTGATAATGTGCAGCTTTTCGATGGGGGGGAATTTACTGAACTGGAACATTTACCATTGAAGTCATACCAAATTGGAAATACCTGCCTTGGCTATGAAGACAATGCAGAAAACTTCAAAATATATTACAATCATTATACACACAAAATCAACAGCTTTGTAAGCGACTATACGGTTACGGATAATCTTGTGGCATTCAACCTCAACAGTCAGCTGAAGGTATTTGATCAGGGCAATACTAAAACATTATCGACACTGGTCGGCAAATATGCTGTGGGTGATGAAATGTTGGCCTTTTTTGATCGTCAGCAACAGATATTCAAAGTGTACTACATGGGTGAAGTCTTTGAGCTTTACGATGCACTGGCCGGTGATGAAGCAACAAAATTTTCAGTTGGAGAAAACATCATGATCTACCGTGACAACCGCAATCACCTGAACCTGTTTTATCAGGGTGAAATTTTTGATCTCTTATACGAGGACAGGGCTGTTTCCTATAAGGTAGGCCGGGATATGGCGGCATGGGTAGAAGCGCCAATGAATAACTTTCACGTCTTTCATAAAGGGGATTTCATTCAGCTTGAAACCTTTGAACCAAAATCATACAGCATCGGTGACGGATTTCTGGCCTATCTGGATTCCAACGATTATCTGAAAATATATGACGGTGAAGAAATTATTACCGTCGCATTTGATACTCCCGGAATGTACGAAGTCATTGATGAAATGTTGATCTATACTGTACAGGATTACTTTAAGGTACACTGGCAGGGGCAATCCTACACCCTTGAGAATTTTAAACCTGAAAACTACGTATGTGATATGAACATCCTTGCGTGGGAGGATGAGCAGGGAAATCTGAAAGTTTTCGACAGAGGACGCATCGGAACCATTTCATATGAAGATATAAACACACTTGAATGCCACGGACATACTGTTTTTTACAGCTATGGCGTACAATCCAATGATATTTACTGGCACGGAGAGATCTACACGGGCGAATAGTGCATGATATTCAGAAATACAGGCAGGCAATTAAAGCAAAGGCCATTGAACTGGGTTTTGATGCTGTGGCCATTACAAGTCCGGACATCCCGGAAAATCAAATCAGCATTTTTTCAGAATGGATAGCCACAGGCAAACATGCAGGCATGGATTATATGGAAAAACATGCTGATCTGCGTAAGCATCCTGAAATCTTATTCCCGGGAACCAAATCCGTGATCATGCTTTTAAAATCATATCACCGTTCAAACCTGCCTGATATGCCCTGGAAAGTTTCCCGTTATGCTCTGGGAAAAGATTACCATAAACGTCTGAAAAAACGGATGAAAAAGCTTCAGGCTGCCATAAGGGATATTACAGGAGAAGATTTCAAATCCCGGCCTTTTGTGGATTCTGCTCCGGTTATGGAGCGTAGTTTGGCACTCAAATCAGGACTGGGCTGGATTGGCAAAAACACCTGCCTGATAAACCGCGACCTGGGCTCATATGTTTTTATTGCGGAATTGTTTACTGATCTGGAACTGACTACCGATAAAGCCGAGACAAAAAACTTTTGCGGCAACTGCAGGCTCTGTATTGAGGCCTGCCCGACACAAGCCCTTACCGACCGGGGTATGGACGCCGGACGCTGCATATCTTACCACACCATTGAAAGCAAAACAGACATCCCGGAATGGATGCATGACAAACTAAATGGATGGGTTTTTGGTTGCGATATTTGTCAGGAAGTCTGCCCATGGAACAAAAAACCATTGAACACTGATGATCCCGATTTTCAGCCTGGCAATCATCTGGATAAAATCAGTATCCGGAATTTATCCCAAATGAGTGATGTGGAGTTCAGTACTTTATTTGCCGGCACTCCATTCAGGCGCACCGGCAGGGAAAAACTTCTCAGAAACTTACTTTCAGCAGAAAGGGGAAACAGAATGCATAATACAGATATCTAAAAATCTGTGAATGACCTGAGTCTACTGGCTAAAATGAGCGAAAACCCATTATTTTGCGAGCTTCCTTCAGCGTTTTTGATGCACTATCCCGGGCTTTTTCACGTCCCAGGCGCACCACTTTGCGCAGATAATCATCATCATTCTCAATGGCCTCAATGCGGTCACGTAGCGGGGCAATTTCCCTGTTGATATCTTCAGCAAGCTGATTTTTTAAATCCCCGTAACGGATGGTGCAATTGGCATAATCATCTTTGAAAGACTGCAATACATCCGGATCAGACACCTGCTCCATAATGGTAAACAAGTTATTGACAGCTTCACTCACAGGAGAATTTTTTTCCTGGGGGCCGGCATCTGTTTTTGCTTTCATGACCTTTTTACGCAATTGCTTTTCAGTATCCGAAAGGTACAATCCGTTACCTTCTGATTTTCCCATTTTTCCTGATCCATCGAGGCCGGGAATCTTCACAAGTTCGTTGTCAAAATTATAGGCTTTGGGAATCTTAAAGAAGTCCTCACCGTACATGCGGTTAAAACGTTTGGCAAACTTTCTGGCCATTTCAAGATTTTGTTCCTGATCCTTTCCTACCGGTACATGCGTTGCCTGATGAATGAGAATATCAGCAGCCATGAGCACCGGATAGGTGAGCAAGCCTGCATTGACATTATCGGGTTGCTTCCGTGCCTTTTCCTTAAATGAGGTGGTACGCTCCAGCTCACCCAGATAGGCATTCATACTCAACAGCAAATACAACTCCGGGATTTCCGGAACATCACTTTGTATGTAGATGGTAGCAATTTCGGGATCAATCCCGGCTGCCAGGTATTCCACCAAAACCTGACGCACCTTATCATGCAGTCCGGAAGGTGTGGGATGTGTTGTTAAGGAATGATAGTCAGCAATAAAAAAATAACATTCATGCTCATGCTGAAGCTTAACAAAATTACTGACAGCACCCAGATAATTACCCAGATGCAACTTCCCTGTGGAGCGGATTCCACTCAATACTCGTGCCATGATAGCTAAACTTTTTGGGTCCTAATTATTAACAGTTAAAATGCTTTCCATTTTTTCCGGATCTGAAAGAATTTCCAAAGCCTTTTCTACATCAGGATCAGAATGCAGGCCGTACTTTATTTGTCCTTCCTGATAATAATACCTGCCGACAATTTCATTGGCCAGCAAATCAGAAATCTCATCTTTAAACAGTTTCAGGTCTTTCTCCCTGTCATGAGCAATTTTTTCGGCCAGTGCCTTGAATTCATCTTTGGCTACTTCGTAGTATTTTTCTTTTTCAGCCACAGCAACCAGTTCCTTTAATTGCTCTTCGCTGCTTGTTTCATAATCAAATGATTTCTGATCAAGGAACTCAATGAAATTATCATAAATAGAATCAGTGAGTGTATAATTCTCCGGAGCAGGAATGCTGTCATGATTATAACTATAGATGTTGGCATATTTAAAAATCATCTGATCGCGCATCAGGTAAGAACTCACCTTGCTGAGCACCTCTTCTTCAGTTTCGATATCCGGCATGATGCCACCACCGTCTTTTACAATTCTGCCGTTTCGGGTTTCAAATTCGGAGATAATGCTGTCCGGAATACGGCCCACACTGCCGTCTTCATTGCGGTGAGCATAATCGAGAGCCTGAATACAACGCCCACTGGGAATGTAGTATTTTGCTGTTGTAACTTTGAGCTTGGCATTGTAGCTCAGTTCCCGTGTAGTCTGCACCAGTCCTTTTCCAAATGTACGTTTGCCGATAACAACGGCTCTGTCAAGGTCCTGCATACAACCGGCCACAATTTCGCTGGCTGATGCCGATCTGCTGTTTATAATCACGGTCAGGGGAATTTCAGTATCATACGGCTTCATCCCGGCAGTGTATTCCTTGTTCCATCGCTCCACCTTGCCTTTGGTGCTGACAACGGGTGAACCCTGGGGTATAAACAGGTTGCATATCTTTACAGCTTCTATCAACAGCCCTCCGGGATTGTTTCTCAAATCCAGTACCAAAGATTTTGCATTTTGTTCTTCTTTCAGATTTTCGACCGCCTTTTGAACTTCAGAAGCGGCCTTATTGGTGAAACTAGTCAATCGCACATAACCAACTTCATCGGTAAGCATACCATAATACGGTACCGGATTTACCTGCACTTTACGTCGCTCTATACTGACTTTTTCTTCTTTTCCAGTAACGGCACGCTCAATGGTGAGTTTTACTTCAGTGCCGGGTTGTCCTTTAAGCAATTGACTCACCTGTTCTGTTTTTTTACCTTTCAGACTGATGCCATCAACTTCTATCAACTTGTCACCTGCCTTAAGGCCGGCCTCATCTGCCGGAAATCCTTTATACGGATCTGAAACGACAACAAATTCTCCTTGTTTTCTGATCAATGCACCGATTCCACCATACTGGCCTGTTGTCATAAATGTCAGGTCTTCAATTTTTGATTCCGGGATGTACACGGTGTACGGGTCCAGGGATTCCAGCATTTCATCAATGCCTTTTTTTACGGTTTCTCCATAATCAACATCATCCACATAATAAAGGCTGAGTTCTTTGACCAGGGAGGAAAAAATATCCAGGTTTTTTACAAGCTCGAAATTGCTACTGGTATATCCGGTAAATAGCAATGCCGATAGTCCGACAAATAAGGCTGTGGTGATACTGATTATTTTGGTTTTGTGTTTTTTAAAGACATCCTTCATAGCGATTGCTCGTTTGGTATTAAATCAGTTAAACGTTGTAAAGTTAGAATTATTTTTGATTCGATTTCCGAATAATCAGGGATATCCCCTGACAGGTAAATGACAGCCAGATTGAGCTTCTTTTTCTGCCTGACCAGCTTTGCTTCCAGTTCTGTATTGTGGGTTCGCCAGGCTTCTCTGATCAGCCGTTTGATGTGGTTTCGTTTTACTGCTGAGTGATGATATTTTTTGGGTACGGAAATCATGATCGCACTGTGGCTTTCATCAATATCCGCCGGGGCAAAAATATACTGAACTTTCAGTGGTTTAACATAAAACTTTTTGCCATTCCGAAACAAATCTTCTGTTTCATCTTTAAGGTACAGCCGCCCTGACTTGGGAAAGTCATTTTCCTTGCTCGTGTTCCCCTTGTTTTTGTCAGGCATGCATGCGATTTTATTTTCTGCTTCGTTTATTGTGCTCGCTGATATACCTATCAAGTGCCATGCTCATTGACGGAGCTTTGGGCTGTGGTACTTTCACATCCAGTCTGAGTCCTGCATCCTCAACGGACTTATGGGTTGTAGGGCCAAAAGCAGCTATCCTTGTTGAATTTTGTTCAAAATCCGGAAAATTATGCAGCAATGACTGTATCCCGGATGGACTAAAAAACACAAGTACGTCGTAATCAACATCTGAAAGGTCTGACAAGTCGGCATGCACGGTTTCGTACATATCTGCACGTGTAAAATCAATTCCGGCTATTTCCAGCTTATCCGGGATGTTCTTTTTAGATACCGTACTCATGGGCAAAAGGAATTTTTCCCCTTTGTGCTTTTTGATGATTTTCAGCAGGTCATCAAATTTTCCGTCACCATAAAAGATTTTTCGTTTTCTGTAAACGATGTATTTCTGCAGGTAAAATGCCACAGATTCTGAAACACAAAAGTACTTCCAGTCATCCTCAACCGGAATTTTCATTTCTTCACAAATGCGAAAGAAATGGTTAACGGCAGTACGGCTTGTAAAAATAAACGCACCGTGATCTGCGATAATAATTTTTGAGCGACGAAAGTCCTGAGCAGAAATACCTTCAACCTGGATGAAAGGTCTGAAGTCAATATCCAGCTTGTGCTTTTCGGCCAAGTCAAAAAATGGTGATTTCTCTGAAGCAGGTTTTGGCTGTGAAACCAGAATCCGTTTAATCTTTGATCCCATAAAATTTCTCGTGTTTTAAATAATACCCGTTATGTACTTTAACAAGACAAAAACGGGCAGTAATTCGAGGGCACAAAGATACAAAAAAATGATGATAAACGAAATTCTGTTTGCAAAAGCAATTTGCAGTCCGCGGTAAACTTTTATCAGAAACAGCAGAACAAACAAGCCTGCAAATAAAAATATGATGATACTTCCTGCTTCGGGGGGGGAATACAGCATGCCTGCAACTGCCGGAAACAAAAGAAGTCCGAACCATTTGTTCAGGCCCATCCATGCCTGTGTGTAGGTTGACTGAATCTCCCCGGCATAGGTTAAAAATCCCACCAGTTGATACAGGACAATACGAATCAGATAATACCCGGCAATTACTGCAAAAACGATGAGAAAATTGATCATTTCCGGATGTGGGGGCAGGGACAAAGAATGATACTTTATTGCCAAAAACATCATCATACCAAGATTAACCAAAAACACCAGGTTAAGGATGAATGCATTTCTCCGGCTCAGGGTATTCTGTTTATCGTCCCGCAGTTTTTCAGTCTCATTTTTACTGAAAGTTGATTTCAGCAGGCGAACAAACAACCTGGGCTTTTGATAATAAGCCCACAATACGGCAAGCAAGCCTGCAACCAGAATGATCAGGAAGTAATCCTTCCAGTAAGGATAAGCTATCGGCAGGCCTTCAAACATTTAATTGAGCACGAAATCTGTGGTGCCAATCTTATATCCGTCCATGTACAACTCTACATCATACTTTCCTGCCAGCAAACTCTGCTGTACATCGTAATATATCACCACATCAAGAAACTGACCGTCGTACTGTACCTCACGACTGGCAGAATATGCCAGATTCTCCTCTTCGTAAGTAAAAATATTATCATCGTCATTCATCAAAACATAACCATCCGGCCTCACAATACGCAAATATATCGTACGTGGTCCGGGTTCTGCAACACTGTTTTCTATCAGAGTAAAGTTGGTTTCAATTTTATCAACTTTTCCGGCTTTATCTGTTTCCCTGTCCGAGCTAAAAAAGTTATCTTTCTTATATGGCTGTGAAACAATATTGGTGGCTTTTACCATGGCGGCTTTTTCAACTGTGAGTTCCAGCTGATCGTTTTTATTCACCACTTCATCCATTTCATATTGCAAACGCTGGTTGCTTTCCCTTACCTCGTTATTTTCTGCCGTCAGTTGTGTGTTTAACTGATTCAGAGAATCAATCTGATAAACATAGGATTTCATAATCCCCCGCAGGGTTTGCACTTCATCCTTATAATTCCGGATAACTTCCGCATTGTTGGCTTTTACTGTTTTGAGTTCATCCAGCAAAACGGAAATTTTTTCCTTTTCTTCATCAAGCTTTTCTGCCATACTATCATTTTCTGTACTGATGGAATCATAATCAGTGTATAGTTCCTTCAGATCTTCCTCTATGAAATCCTTGGCAGAGACAGTTTCTTTCAGATCTGTTTCCAGTCTTTCATAATTCTGATTGAGATCAATGTACAAATAAGCTACTACACCGATGGCAATCACCATTACGATGATCAGCAGGGTCAGCAATCGGGTTGTTTTGTTCTTGTCCGTACTATTATCCATATTGTTATTCTTATCCATAATTCTTATTCTTCTGTTTAGCCTACAAAAATACTGATTTATCAACGAAAAAAGAAATATATCTATTGCCTTAAAAATTTGAGGACATGGATGTTGTGTTGCAAGGGCACGGAAGACAATAATGTGAATCCGGAAATTGCTTCAAATATAATGTCCTGATTTTTTACATTTGCAATGATTATATTTGTACTTTTGATTTGCAAAACTGAAGAACAAATGAAGATTCACAGTATAGAGACGGGAAACTTTAAGGTAGACGGTGGTGCCATGTTTGGTGTAGTGCCAAAAGTTTTGTGGCAGAAATTGTATCCGGCAGACGAAAATAACCTCTGCCCCTGCGCCTGCCGTTCTATGCTGATTCAGGAGAATGAAAAAAATATTCTGGTTGATGCCGGCATCGGCAACAAGCTGCATCCCGATTTCGCCAGGCATTATCATATGTTTGGTGAAGAAACTTTGCTTGCCTCCCTGAAAAAAATCAATGTAGAACCGGAAGATATCACGGATTTAATTCTCACCCATCTGCATTTTGACCATTGCGGTGGGGCCAGTAAAATCGAAGACAATGGCAAGCTTAAGCTCACTTTTCCCAATGCGAAAATATGGGTAAGTAAAGCCCAGTGGGAATCAGCAAACAATCCCAACCTTCGGGAAAAACCGGCATATCTTGAAGAAAATCTAATACCGCTGAAAGAATCGGGCAAACTGCAAATATTTGAAAAGGATTTTTATTTGACACCCAATGTCAGGATACGCTTATATCATGGACATACTTTCGGATTAGCCGCCGTATTTGTCAACACAGGCAAACAGCATATCATCTTTGCCGGTGATCTTCTGCCAGCCAGCCCTTATATCCGTTTACCCTACATTTCGGCATATGATATTTATCCCTTGCGAAGTCTGGATGAAAAACAATCCTTATTACAGGAAGCATATAACAATGGAGATATTCTCTTTTTTCAGCACGATATCAACTCAGAAGCCTGCAGCCTGAAGCAAACGCCCAAAGGTATCAGGGAAGACAAAACTTTAAGATTGAAAGACATTGCGTAATTATCTCACATATCTGATTTTGCCTTTGGCATTATTTTTTACCGGCTGCTCTGACAACTGGGAAACTGACAGGCAGGAAAACAAACTGACCAGGCATGAATGGACACTTCATATGTATGTTGACGGTGTCGAAAATGAGATTGTTGGCATGGTGCCGACAGTGTATGTATTCAATGAAGACGGAGAATTCATTCAGCGTCGCAATGAAGATCAGGAAGTAGACTCCAGCTGGGAACTCCTGGACGAGGAATACATCAGGATAGCCTCTTCGGTTTTTAAAATAAGGACACTGACAAACAGAATTCTGACTCTTGAATTTGGTCAGGATGTCCTGTATTTTACCCCCAGTGATTAAGCATTGATTTTCAACATAGCATCCACATATTCGCGGTGATTGGCCAGTCTGGGTATTTTATGCTGACCTCCAAGCTTATTTTTGGATTTCAGCCACTTATAAAAACTTCCGTCAGGCATGACCACTACTTCAGGAGTGCCAAGTGTCATGTTTTTATAGCGTTTGGCATCATAATCGGAGTTGAGTTCCCGCAGTGATTCATCCATGGCCTTAACGAATTTTTCAAGATCATCAGGAGGGGTAATAAATTCAAACAACCACTGATGCGCAGCATTTTTACGGTTTTTATTAAAATAAATTGGTGCTGCGGTATATTCGCGGATTACAGCACCCGTATTCCGGCAGGCAACTTCTAGTGCTTTTTCTGCATTATCAATGATAAGCTCTTCGCCAAAGGCATTGATAAAATGTTTGGTACGACCGGTGACCCGTATTTTGTAAGGACGTATAGAGGTAAAACTCACAGTATCACCTATTTTATATCGCCAGAGCCCGGTATTGGTTGTAATAAGCATGGCATAATTTTTCCCGGCTTCCACCTCCCACAGCGGAATGGCTTTTGGATGATCCCTATCTGCCTCATTCATCGGGACAAATTCATAATAAATCCCGTAGTCCAGCATCAGCAGCATATCATCTGTGGAGGGGTCATCCTGCATGGCAAAAAAGCCCTCAGATGCATTGTAGGTTTCCATATATTGCATTTCCGGGTTGGATATCAAGCTTTTATACATTTCCCGGTATGGTGAAAAGCTCACACCCCCATGAACAAACAATTCAAGATTTGGCCATACCCGACTGATATCTGATTCTCCCGAAATTTCCAATACACGCCGCAGCAGCACCAAAAACCAACTGGGCACACCTGTCATGCTTGTTACATTTGTTTTGACAGTAGTTTGGGCAATCCTTTCAATTTTTTCCTCAAACTCTTCCATCAGAGCAACATCCTGATTTGGTGCCTTCTGAAAATATGTCCAGAATGGAAGGTTGCGAATAATCACTGCTGAGAGATCGCCGTAAAAAGTCTTTTCACTGAGATTGCTACCCTTATGACTTCCGCCCAGGGCAAGGGTTTTGCCGGCAAACAGTTTCGTATCAGGATTCCTGTCGATATAAATACCGTATATATCCTTTCCACTTCGAAAATGACATTGCTCAAGTGCTTCTTTTGAGATGGGAATAAACTTGCTTCGGTCTGATGTGGTTCCACTGGACTTGGCAAACCAACGGATATCGGTAGGCCACAAAATATTCTGCTCGCCTTTCAGAATTCTCCCGACATCATCCTTGATATCATCGTAATCATTGACAGGCAGGCGGGTAGAAAAAGTATAGTAATCTTTGATTTCATCAAACCTGTACTTTTTACCGTATTCCGTGTTTTTTGCAAGGCTTAACAACTCTTTAAACTGAGCATCCTGCACCTTATGTGGCCGGCGCCTGAATTCCTCTATCTGCTCTAATCTCTTGAAACTAACAAGATTAATTATAGAATTAATTACTGCCATAGTGTCTTAAATATCCAAACAAATTTGCTTATTTTTATCGAAAATAAAAACTTTATTATGAACTGGCTGGATATTATCATAGCCTTACCAGTCTTATGGCTTGGATATAAGGGATTTAAAAACGGTCTCATTAAAGAAATTGCGAGTCTGGCTGCCTTATTTCTTGGACTCTGGGTGGCTGTTGTATTTTCACATTATCTTGAAGACCTGATTAGTACCAATACAAAAATAGACGAAAACTATATTCCGCTCACTGCTTTTGCTGTTCTGTTTATTCTTACCGTCATTGCTGTAAACCTACTGTCCAGGAGTCTCGATAAACTTATCAAGGCAGTTGCCATGAATTGGCTCAACAAAATAACAGGTACTGTTTTCGGTGCGGCAAAAGCCCTGCTTATAATCGGTGCCCTGATTTTTCTCTTCGATCAGATTATTGTGGTTAAGCTTGCTTTGATCCCGCAGTCTGTTCTGGACAATTCAATGTTATACCAACCCTTGCAGGAGCTAATTGAATTTGTATATCCAAAATTAAAAAACATCAGACTGGAAGACTTGCAAATTCCGCAATTCAACAATGTGAACTAAACTTCAGTAAAGTTGTGCTGCTATTTCACTTTAAACCAGCATTAAATATTCCTCCTTATTGGGTGAAAACAAAGGATTTATTTTGATTTGTTAAAGATATGTCATACATTTGCAGCGAGTAAGGAAAAAACAGGGGACGGAAGTCCCCTTATTTGTTATTTTATGATTGATTTTAATACAATTAAAAACCTGATTAGCAACTCCTTAGACAAAGGCGAGTTTTTGGTTGACATAAAGATAAACAAGGCAAACCAGATAAAAGTTTTTGTTGACGGTGATGACAATTTCAATATCACAAATTGTCAGCGTATTAGTCGTGCCATTGAATCCGGGCTTGACCGTGAAAAGGAGGATTTCGAACTGGTGGTTTCTACCCCGGGTCTGGATACAGGTTTTAAAGTAAAAGAACAGTTTAAAAAATATACAGGAAAGAAAGTTGATCTGGAACTCGATACAGGAGAAAAATTCACTGCTGATATACTGGAAACAGGCGAGCAGGGAATTACGATCAGATACAAAAAGAATAAGAAAGACATACAGGAAGACCTGAAATATGAAGAAATTAGTAAAGCAAAACCCCATATCAGTTTTTAAGCAAAATTTTTGAGTATGGCACAGATGAATTTATTAGATACGTTTTCAGAATTCAAGGAACTGAAAAACATTGACCGCCCAACCATGATGAGCGTACTTGAGGAGGTGTTCAGAGCCACCTTAATTAAAATTCATGGTACAGATGAAAACTATGATATAATTATCAATGTGGACAAAGGTGACTTTGAAATCTGGAGAAACCGGGAGGTGGTTGCCGATAAAGATTTTGAAGACCCAAATACACAGATCCCCTTATCTGAAGCCAGAAAAATCGAGGATGACTATGAGGTCGGAGAAGATGTTACCGATGAAGTAAAAATGGAGGAATTTGGCCGCAGAGCAATTCTGGCATTGCGTCAAAACCTGACCAACAAAATTCTTGAGCTGGAAAGAGACAATCTTTACAATAAATACAAAGGCCGTATCGAAGAAATTGTAACCGGTGAGGTTTACCAGATATGGAAACGGGAAATTCTTGTACTTGATGATGACGGAAATGAACTCATCCTGCCCCGCGAAGAGCAGATTCCTTCTGACTTTTTCCGGAAAGGTGATACCATCCGTGCGGTGGTTGAGAGAGTGGAAATGAGAAACGGTACGCCCTTAATTATCATTTCCAGAACATCCACTGTTTTCCTCGAACGCCTGTTTGAGCTTGAAGTACCTGAAATATTTGACGGACTTATCACAATACAGAAAATCGCACGTGTACCAGGCGAAAGAGCCAAAGTTGCAGTTGAATCATACGACGACAGGGTTGATCCTGTTGGTGCCTGTGTTGGAATGAAAGGAAGCCGTATCCATGGAATTGTCAGGGAATTGCGGAACGAAAACATTGATGTAATCAATTACACCAGCAATATACAATTGTTTATACAGAGAGCTCTCAGCCCCGCTAAAGTAAATAATGTGGCGCTCAAAGATAACGGACGTGCTGATGTTTACCTTGACCCCGAGCAAGTATCACTGGCAATCGGGAAAAACGGCCACAACATTAAACTCGCAAGCCAACTGACCGGCTATGAAATTGATGTATACCGTGAAGTGGGCGAAGATGAAGAAGATGTGGATCTTGATGAATTCTCTGATGAAATAGAAGACTGGGTCATTGACCAATTGAAGGCTATCGGACTGGATACAGCAAAAGCTGTACTGGAACTTTCAAGGGATGACCTGATCAACAGAACAGACCTTGAAGATGAAACCATAGATAATGTTCTGAATATCCTTAACTCGGAATTCGAATAAATTTTTGGGTTTTGTTTACAGATAAAATTTTTGGGACTAGAAGAAACTTATGGCAGCAAAAAAACGACTGAGTAAAATAGCAAAGGAATTTAACCTTGGAATCACTACCATCGTTGAATTTCTCGAAAAGAAAGGATTTGAAGTAGAATCAAATCCAAACACCAAGATTCCACCTGAATGTTATGACATTCTTCTGGATGAATTTGGTGATCAAATCACTGTGAAAGAAAAAGCACAGGGAGTATCACAACGCATCAAAGAACGCCGGCAGGAACATCGCAGCGGCTCAGATGAAAGTGATGAAACAGCAGAAGAGAGCAAGGCTACTGAAGAAGAAGCTGTCACTGAAGAAGCTGAAGACAGTGATGACTTCCTCATCAAGGACAATTCCGCCTCCACTGGTGACCTGAGCTCTGAGATCAAAGATAAAGCCGAAAAAGCAGCATCTGCGAAACAGGAAAAGAAGGAAAAAGCTGAGGAAAAAGCCAAGGCCAGCGCTGAAGAGAAAAAAGCTGCTGAAGAAAAAGCCGCTGCTAAAGCTAAAGAGGAAGAGGAAGAAAGCAAAAAAGCCAAAACTGAAGAACCCAAAGCATCAGAAGAAGCTGCCAAATCTGATGAAAAGGCTGAATCAGATACCAAAGACATCAAGCTGGAAAGCAATGAGCCTGAAAACGAAGGCCTTAAGGTTGTCCGCAAAATCAATCTGGATGAATTAAACCAGAAAACACGTCCCAAAAAGAAATCCAAAAAGGAAAAACACCTGGAAAAAGAAATTCAGGAAGAAGAAAACAAGGTAACACAAAAGCTCCTGAATAAAGAAAAAGAACAGGAAAAAGCTGAGGCCAAAAAAGAAGAAGGAAAGAAGAAAGAAACACCAAAGGCAGCTCCCAAAAAAGAAGAAAAAGCTGCTCAGGAAAAGCCTGAAAAGAAAGCGGAAGAAAAGCCTGAAGCACCAAAAGAAGAAGAAAGCGTGCGGGATTATCACGGACGCAAAGAAGACTTCATGAAGACTGAAGTCAGAAAACTCGATGGACCAAAAGTAGTTGGTAAAATCAATATCAACGAATACATTGAGAAGGAAAAAGAGCTGGAGAAAAAACGCAAAAAAGACAAAGAAGCAGCCAAGGCAGAGCGTAAAAAACAGGCCGAAAAGAAAAAACGCAAACGTATTAAGAAAGGCAAGGTTTCTGTCAGCGATAGCAATAAGGAACGCAGCAAACGCAAACCTGCAACCAAAAAGAAAAAGAAAGGAGCCAAAGCCAAACCGGAAATTACCGAGGAAGATGTTCAGAAGCAGATCAAGAACACACTGGCAAGGCTGGAAAACAAAAGACACAAATCCAAAGCATCCAAATATCGTCGTGATAAACGTGACGCTGTTTCCAAAAAAATTGAGGAAGAGCGCCAGAAAGAGGAGGCCGAAAAGAATGTCATTCAGGTGAATGAATTTGCATCTGTCAATGAGCTTGCCTCAATGATGGATCTCCCGGTTACAGATCTCATTGCAACCTGCATGAACATTGGCCTGAATGTGTCAATCAATCAGCGGCTGGATGCAGAAACCATGACCCTGGTAGCTGATGAATTCGGCTATGAAATAGAATTTGTGAGTGCCGATGATTTTGAAGAATCCGAAGAAGTTGAAGACAAACCGGAAGACCTCAAACCCCGCGCACCCATTGTTACTGTCATGGGTCATGTTGACCATGGAAAAACAAAACTACTTGATTACATCCGTCATGCCAATGTTGTGGCAGGTGAAGCAGGTGGTATTACCCAGCACGTAGGTGCCTATTCTGTGGAGCTTGACAACGGCAAAATGATTACATTCCTGGATACTCCGGGTCACGAAGCTTTTACTGCCATGAGGGCACGTGGTGCTCAGGTTACCGACCTTGCCATCATCGTGATTGCTGCTGATGATGACGTGATGCCCCAGACCATTGAGGCCATCAACCATGCTTCTGCTGCAGGCGTACCCATAATCTTCGCCATCAACAAAGTAGACAAATCAACAGCAGATCCTGAAAAAATCAAGGAAAAACTTGCCAACATGAATTACCTGGTTGAAGACTGGGGCGGAAAATATCAGTCCCAGGATATCTCGGCCAAAGAGGGCATGTACGTTGACGACTTGCTTGAAAAAGTTCTGCTCGAAGCTGAAATGCTTGACCTGAAAGCCAATCCCGACAGAATGGCTGAAGGTACTGTTATTGAATCCACACTGGATAAAGGTCGTGGATATGTTACTACTGTACTAATACAGAGAGGAAGTCTTAATCATGGAGATGTTATCCTTGCAGGACAATACTACGGACGTGTAAAAGCCATGTTCAACGAACGGCAAAAGAAAATTGATGAGACGGGGCCGGCAACACCGGCTGTCGTGCTCGGCTTGAATGGCGCTGCACAGGCAGGTGACAAATTTAAGGTGATGGAAAATGAAAGCGAAGCCAAAAATATTGCCCAGAAACGTCAGCAACTTGCCAGAGAACAATCATTGCGCACACAGAAACACATTACTCTGGATGAAATCGGCCGCCGACTTGCACTTGGCAGCTTCCAGGAAGTAAATGTTGTTATCAAAGGTGATGTGGATGGGTCAATCGAAGCACTGGCAGACTCACTTATCAAATTGTCAACCGAAGAACTACAGGTAAATGTCATCCATAAAGCGGTAGGACAAATTACCGAAACCGACGTTATGCTGGCTTCCGCTTCGAATGCAGTAATCATTGGTTTCCAGGTAAGACCTTCTGTCAATGCAAGAAAGCTCGCAGAAAAAGAAGAAATCGAGATACGTCTGTATTCCATCATCTATGATGCAATCAATGATATGAAAGCTGCCATGGAAGGCATGCTGTCACCGGAAATTAAAGAAAAAATCAATGGCTCTGCTGAAGTAAAAGACGTATTCAAAATCACCAAAGTCGGTCAGGTGGCCGGTTGTAAAGTGGTGGACGGCAAAATTTACCGCAACAGCAGAACCCGGGTTATCCGTGACGGCATCGTGGTTTATACCGGCGAACTCGGCTCACTTAAACGATTCAAAGACGATGTCAAGGAAGTGGCCTCAGGTTATGAATGTGGCCTGAATATCAAAAACTACAACGACGTGAAGCCAGGAGATGTCATCGAATCCTTTGATGAAGTTGAAGTGAAGAAAAAACTCAAATAACGCTCGGTATGAAAAAGTACCAATGGATTATCATCATTGCTGCCGGCCTGATCATGGCTGGCAGCTTTTTTCTTATCAGAAACAAATTGAACGATGTTGTACCCGTCTCAACAGCACCGGACAAAAACGCTGAGAAAGAAATACCTGAACCACAAACCAAATATGGCATTCCTGTGGATTCCTTCAGAATTGTTTTTGATACCATAAAAACGGGCAACACTTTGTCAGATCTGCTCGTCCCCTACAAAGTGAGTCCTGTACTCATTGACCAAATCGGGAAAATATCATGCGATACATTTCGTATTGACAAAATCCGTGCAGGCAGGCCCTACGCCCTGTTTTGCCGTGGAGACAGCCTGAGCGGACTACAGGCGCATTACATGGTATATGAAAACAATGGCATTGACTATACCGTCTACGATTTTACAGACACGCTGATGGTTACACAGGGGAAAAAACCTGTGGAATATGTTGAAAACACAGCCTGTGGCATCATAGAAAGTTCCTTGTGGATGGCCCTGAAAAATCAGGGTACCGATCCCCTGCTTGCGCTGGAAATGTCAGAAATTTACAGCTGGACAATTGATTTTTTCGGCATAAAAAAGGGTGATAAATTCAAAATCATTTATGATGTTGTCACTGTTGAAGACAAACCCCTTTATATCGACGGCATTAAGGCCGGTTACATGCAACATATGGGTGAAGATTTCTGGGCAATACCATTTGAACGCGAGGGTAAAACAGATTTCTATGACCTGCAGGGAGCAAGCCTGAGAAAAACTTTTTTGAAAGCACCCCTGAAATTTAACCGCATCAGTTCCCGTTTCACAAACAGCCGTATGCATCCGGTATTAAAATACCGCAGACCTCATCGCGCCGTTGACTATTCTGCTCCTACCGGCACACCAATCAGAACAATCGGAGATGGTGTCATTACCCTTAGAAAATACGGTTCCGGTGCAGGCAATTACATCAAAGTAAAACATAACTCCGTCTATACCAGCGTCTACATGCACATGTCCCGATATGGCAAATTCAATGTGGGCGACAGAGTAAAACAGGGAGATATCATCGGTTATGTTGGCAGTACAGGACTGTCTACAGGTCCTCATCTGCATTTTGAGATACATGAAAATGGCAGCCAAATCAATCCGCTTACACTGGAGTCACCACCGGCAGACCCGGTTCCCGACAGCCTCATGGATGACTTTAATCAAATCAGCAAAGACTGGCAAAAGAAATTGCATGCCATTCCTTGTCCCGGTGAGAATGAATAAGCTCATGCTTTTCCGATGGGTCTTTGTAAGCAAGAGGTTTTTTTCATTTTTTTGATCTGATTTCCAATTGCCTTCTTGATTTTTTTGATAACTTGTGGCACAATAATTGTTCCTAAGACAAAAAAATCAAATACGATGAAACAGGCATTGATTGTACTTACTCTTATTACTTCAATATCTTTCTGCACCACCAATTCCTTTTCTCAGACAAAGGAAGAACTTGAGGCCATGCAGCAGGATTTTGAAGACTACAAAAATCAGGAACGGGACAACTTCAGAAAATTTGTAGAGGAGCGGGATAAAGATTTTGCAGCCTATCTGAAAAAAGAAATAAAAAACATTGAGCTGATGAAAGGCCGCAAGCAAATCCGTGTTCCCGGTCCCGAAAAAATACCACGCTTTACACCGGAAAAACAATCGGTAAAAGAAGTCCTTATCCCGGAAATGCAATTCAGGGAATACACTCAACCCGGAGTTTCACCCGGACAAGCAGTGGCACAAAAACCGGAAAACACCCGACCCGAAATCAGGTTGCCCGAAATCACTGAAATCAAACCGGAAGCAAGACTTAAAACAGCAGAATTTGATTTCTATGGCACGAAACAGCGCTTTCATTACGACCCGGAAATGCATCAGAACCCAGGCAGCACCAATAAGCCTGAAATGATTTCAGCATATTTCGAAACCCTCAGTAAAACCAGTTACTATCCATTGCTGGAGTCTTTGGTTGAAACCCATGACAAATACAATCTCAATGACTGGGCATACATGAAACTCTGTGAGAAGCTGGCGTCTGTCATTGCTGTAACGGAGCGGGAAAAAACTCTTCTCCAGTGGTTTTTGCTGATAAAATCGGGATACAAAGCAAAAATTGCTTATCATGATGATATTATTGGCCTGATGATTCCCAGTAAACAAAAAATATTCGAACTCCCCTATTACTCATTCAACGGGGACGATTATTATATTACCAACCCGGAGCTAAGCTCAGTCAAAACCTATACTGCCGATTATCCCGGAGCAGATGACATTTTCGACCTGACAATGTACCAACCCCCTACCCTGCCCCTGGATATCAAAACAAGTAATTTTGACAACAAGCGGAAAAACATTAAGATCGCATACAACAACAATCTAAGGGAACTTTATGAAGATTTTCCCCAGTCCGAAATAAAGCTGTTTTTCAATTCCGGCCTGTCTCCACTTACCCGTGAATCCCTTATCGACCACTTTGAGCCCCTGCTGAAAAACAAATCAGACAGAGCAAGGGCGGGCATGCTGCTGGATTTTGTACAGCATAACTTTGATTACCAAACGGACCAGGAACAATTCGGTTATGAAAAGTTTTTCTTTGCCGACGAGTTATTCATGTATCCCTATGCTGACTGTGAAGACAGGTCTGTTTTATTTGCATGGCTCATCAGAGAATTTACCTCACTGGATGTTATTGGCCTTGACTATCCCGGACACATATCTACAGCAGTAGCATTTGAGAGCAGCACAAAAGGACATCATTTTCAGCATGAAGAAAAAACCTGGACAATTTGCGATCCGTCATATATTGGCGCACCTGTGGGTGCCTGTATGCCACAGTATGAAAACAGCAAGTTCACCATCATTGATATGGCCCGTGATGATAATCAGCCACAAATCACTGAAAACATCTGGGCACGAATATACAGCAACGGCGGATTCAGAAACAGCATCAGCCAGGGTTCCGCCACAGATGCTGCCGGGAACATTTATTTCTGCGGATCATTTAACAATACCCTGAGTCTGGATCAGCAAAAACTCAGCGCAAAAAACAAACGGGCAGGATTTGTGGTCTCTTTCACCCCACAGGGGCAGCTTATCAATGGCATCAGCATTGACAAATCAGAGATTGTCAGCCCGGAAAGCATCATCGTTCATGATAACAAAGTCTTCGTGGGTGGCAAAACCCAAGACGGCGATAAGGAGAATCTATTTGCTGCAGGATATAATCTGCAATTGGAGGCAGACTGGTATAAAACGGTTTCTACAGGAGAAAGCCGGGCCATCAACTGGCAGCTTGATGCAGGGGGAAAAGAACTGTACAGCGGTAAAATCAATCCGGCAGAAATACAGGAAAAACAATCACTACAAGTCAAGCCTGATGGCAGCCTGAAATTAATGGCTCTGAGCAAAAGCCCCGTTTATCTTGAAAGCAAAACGCACAAACACCTGACCCCCTATGAAATGGCCAAATTGTGGAAAAGCAGTAGCGATGCGTACAAAAAACAGGCATACCACAAATCAGTTACCGGAATTATGGCATTTCTAAACAGCTTACACAGTATTGGCAGAGATATTAAAGGCAAGGAAATCATCGCAAGCCTGAATGCCTTCAGTCCTGATTTCTCCACCAAACATGCCGGGCTAAACAGTAATCTGAAAAAAATTGATAAAATCGAATACAGTGATGACATCATGACAATTCACCTCCATGATAAAGGAAGCATTGCACTGGGACCAATCATCATTTCACATGGCAGCAATATTAAAATACAGCAATATTACAGTGGAAATATCAGCCTGGAATTTTTGAACGGGGGCACCTACAAGTCCTTGTTCAGAACACACCCCCTGTACAGCATGAAGATATACAGGAGCAACGGAGACATGCTGATAGATTATAACAGCAAACATGACAAAGCTTTATTATCAACAGGCAACGACATTTTACGCTGACACGTATGACAGAAGTGAAATATTTTTTTTGATGAGAAATAGAATAATTTTACATTTACAACAAAATAAACCATGCCTATGAAAACTTTTACCAAAGTCATAATTCTTGCATTAATGGTCGGCTTAGTAAGTTCCTGTGCCCATAAACGCCTGACCAAAAAAGCTTCAGAATTTGAAGAAAAAGGCATGTACACTGAGGCATCTGAACTTTATTATCAATCCGTTTTGAAGAAAAGCACCTATATAGACGCCCGGCTGGGGCTAAAACGCACAGGCCAGCGTGTAGTTGACAATAAATTCAGTGAATTCACAAAAGCATACAACCAGGGCAACAACAAACAAGCTGTTTATTATTACCTGGAAGCCCGCGACTATGAAAAAAAATTAAACTCAGTGGGCATAGAACTAACGGTGCCTCCCTATTATGAGGAGTATTACAATGAGGTCAAAGGCACATATCTTGAGGATAAATATTTCGACGGGGAAAAATTTCTCAACAATGATGATTTTGACAAAGCAGAAGAGGTGTTCCGGGAAATTTGTGAAATTGACAAAAATTACAAAGATGCCACAGAAAAACTAAAGGTTGCCATATATGAACCAAAATACCGCAGTGGCATAAAAAATCTGGGAAAAGGCAAATATCGTAGCGCATATTATCTTTTTGATGATGTTCTGGAAAATTATGGTGATTATAAAGATGCATCAGATCTTAAAGCCGAAGCCCTGGACAAAGCCACCATCAGAATAGGTGTGGATAATTTCAAAAACAGCACAAAAAATCAGAAGATTGATGAGCAGCTAAAAACCCGGATTATCCAGGCACTCAATCAATCTGACAATCCATTTATCAAGGTTATTCAGTACGAAACAAAAAGCAGTCGCAGCAGATCAGCGAGAGAATCAAGGAATAAAAACATACAGCCCGATGCCATCCTGACAGGACATGTTTTATCGTACAACTATGACATGGGTCGTTTAAAAAAAGAAACAAAACCAGGCTACCTGAAAGTTGTAACAAGCTACAAAGATGATGAGGGAAATACAAAAACCAGAACCCGCTATGAAAAAGTAAGTTATGAAGAATTCCGTATGAGCCGTGGTGTTAGCATAGATTTCAATTTTCAGTTGGTGGATACCAAAAACAATGAAATCATTATCACTAGAAACATCAATCAGACACAGAAAGACCATTTGCATTATGCTGATTATGATGGTAAAAAAGAGAACCTTGTACCAGGTTACTGGAAAAACAAGCATTCCAAAAGTGAAGAAGATGAAATTAAAACGGACAGGAATTCACTACGCAACTTACACAATCTGCTTTCTGCCCGCAAAAAAATCAAAACATATGAAACTCTGACGAACGAACTGATGCAGGTAATTACCAGCAGAACAGCAACAGCCGTTAACAATTACAACCCTGAATGATGAGAAGAATTTTTACATATCTGCTTTTAATCACACTAACAGGTCTGAGCTCATGTGCAGTTTTGAAGAATGGTTCAAAAAGCTCAGAACCCAAACCCTCCTGGGCACTTCAAAGGCCCCAAACCGATGTGTATTATGTTGGCATAGGCTCCGCAAACAAATCAGGATTATCACCCAACGCCTATCATCAGAATGCAAAAAACGCTGCTCTGAACGATTTGTCCAGTGAAATCTCCGTCAATATATCATCCAGTTCTGTAATATCAACACTGGAAACAGATTACAACCTAAGCGAAAACTACCAGCGAACCATCAAAGCCTCCAGTGATAAGAATCTTGAAGGATATGAAACCGTTGATACCTGGGAAGGAGATGAATACTACTGGATTTATATCCGGCTCTCCAAAATGGACTATCAGCAGCAAATGGCTGAAAAAAAACTTGCTGCCATAAACAAAGCCAAAGACAAATACCTTCAGGCAAGGGACATCAGAACAGAAAACCAGATTTATGAAGCCATCCACATGTACATTGATGCATTTTCAGACTTATCTGAATACCTGGCCGAAAGCACCAGTACAAGAATTGACGGGAAGCCCGTAGATTTGGGTACTGCCATTTACCGGGATCTGGTGAATACATTCAACGAGATTACCATCAGTGCGCCCGTAAATCCGATTTCTGTAACCAGCGGGAAATCAATCAATCCAGACTTGCTGACCATGCAGGTGAGCAACAAGGAAGGAAAAGCTCTGCCCAACCTTCCCTTTAATCTCAGCTTTACCGGCTCCGGCCTGATTGATAACAGACTGACAACCAATCGTGACGGCGAGCTGCAACCGGCATTGAATAAAATTTATTCCAACAATCAGCGGGAAAAACTATCTGTTGAGTTAGATATGTTAAGCCTTTCACGACTTACCAGGGATATATTTATCCGCACTCTGGTAAAAAAAATCCCTCCCCCGGGCTATACTCTTGACATCCGGATTCTGTCACCACGGATATATGTTGAAAGCCGGGAAAACAGCCTGGGCAGGCAAAGTGAAAGCAAGGTACTGTATAATGCAATCATGCAGGCTATGGCCGAAAACAACATGCGAATCAGTGATTCACAAGCAGATGCAGATTTTATTATCAGGGTGGAAAGTGACACAGAAAAAGCCATAACCAATTCCTATCAAAAAACTGCCATACTCAATTATACGCTCACTGTTCTCGACAAGAAAAAGCGAATGATGTACCGCAAAAATGAAAACAGAATCAAAGGGTATGGAAACACATACATCGAAGCCTGTGACGAAGCATATCAGGAAGGAGCCAATGTCATTTTAAGGAAAAATTTTCAGGATATCAAAAGATCAGTTTTCTCACCATAAAACAATGCAATATGTCAGTTCTTGTAAGTTTCGCAATGTTCCCTACCGACAAAGGCAGCAGTGTAAGCCCTTATGTTAGCCGGATTCTTGAAATGCTGAAAAACAGTGAGATCAATTATAAGCTTAGTGCCATGGGTACCATCTTCGAAACGGAAACCATGCCGGAAGCACTTCAGGTACTTGAAAAAGCCTATGCCACACTTTCCGGGGATTGTGAGCGTGTATATTCTGTGGTTAATTTTGATATACAGACAAATAAGCCCATCGGCAGATTAAAAACAAAAATCGAGTCCATTGAAAACAAAATCGGACCGGTGAATCAGTAAGTTTATGAGCCAAATGTACCGGTAAAATCCGGAACCCCTCATTTTTTGCGAGTTATCAACAAATTATTTGTTAATAAGGTTTGCTGATATCAAATTTTCATAGTATTTTTGCAATCCGTTTGGTCGACGTGTCCTTATAATTAATTGATTTTAAACGAAAAAGGAAAAATTGTGGATACATTAAGTTACAAAACAAAATCGGCAAATAAAGAAACCGTCCGGAAAGAATGGTTTATTGTTGATGCTACCGATGAGGTGCTGGGCCGCCTGGCATCAAGAGTTGCCATGGTTCTCAGAGGCAAACACAAGCCGGATTTCACACCCCATGTGGATTGTGGAGACAATGTGATTATTATTAATGCAGAGAAAGTTAAACTTTCCGGCAAAAAAATGACAGACAAAACCTATGTTCGTCACACAGGTTATCCCGGTGGTCAGCGTGTTACCAACCCTGAAGAAATACTGAGGAAACACCCTCACAGATTGGTTGAAAACGCAGTACGTGGTATGTTACCACACAACCGCCTGGGAAGAAAAATTTTCAAAAACATGCATGTGTATGTCGGTCCTGAACATGATCAAAAAGCTCAGAAACCACAAAAACTTGATTTAAACAGCATTAAATAAAGTATATGGATATAATTAACACAATCGGACGCAGAAAATCCTCTGTTGCACGCATTTACATGAGCAGCGGTAAAGGTAACATCACAATCAACAAACGTGATCTGGAAAATTATTTCCCTCTCAAACAGCATCAGGATATGGCTCTTAAGCCGTTTGAACTCACCGAAACAACAGGCAGCTTTGATCTTAAAATCACTGTCAATGGCGGTGGGCTTGCAGGTCAGGCCGATGCCATCAGACTGGCCATTGCCCGTGCTCTGGTAAAACTGGATCCTGAACATCATGCCAAACTCAAGCCTGAGAGCATGCTCACACGTGATCCCCGTGCTGTGGAACGTAAAAAACCGGGACAGAAAAAAGCCCGTAAAAAATATCAGTTTAGTAAACGTTAAAAGTTTAGCTGCTTAAACAATGTATTTTGTTTAGTATCTAAACTGACAGGACTCTCAACACCAGGCTACCTGTCGGTTGAAGTAGTAAAAGAATGTAAACAAAAATTTAAAACATGCCAAGAACAAATTTCGAAGAATTACTGGAAGCAGGTGTACATTTTGGTCACCTCAAACGCAAATGGAATCCAAACATGGCCCCATATATCTTTATGGAGCGCAACGGAATCCATATCATTGACTTGCACAAAACAGTAGCAAAACTTGATGAAGCTGCCAATGCTCTCAAACAGATCGCAAAATCCGGACGTAAAATCCTGTTTGTAGCAACCAAAAAGCAAGCCAAAGACATCGTTTCTGAACACGTCAAATCAGTCAACATGCCCTATATTACAGAACGCTGGGCCGGTGGAACTCTCACAAACTTCCCCACCATCCGTCGTGCTGTGAAAAAAATGGTGTCCATTGACAAAAGCCTTACCGACGGTACTTTCGACCAGCTCTCAAAACGTGAGCGCCTGCAGATTGAACGTCAACGTGCCAAACTCGAAAAAACACTGGGTAGCATTTCAGACCTCAACAGACTTCCGGCTGCAATTTTTGCCGTAGATGTATCCAAAGAATATATTGCAGTACGGGAAGCCAAAAAACTGAATATACCCATTTTCGGTATTGTTGATACCAACTCTGATCCTGTGCCTGTTGACTTTCCCATTCCCGCCAACGACGATGCGTCAAAATCAATCGACCTGATTATGCGTAAAGTCTGTGAAGCAATTCAGGAAGGACTGGATGAAAGAAAAGCGGATAAGGAAAAAGCTGCTTCTGAAAAGAAAACAGAACAAACTGAAAAACCGGAAAAAACAAGAACCCGGAAAACATCTGCAAAGGTTGAAAAACCCGGAGAAGCAAAGTCTGAGCCCGCAAAACCTCAACAGGAAGAGGCCAAAGACGATGCTAAAAGTGAAAAAGAAGAAAAATAATTTTGTCTAATCTATTTTAAATCTCAATAAACAATGGCTAAAATTTCTGCTTCAGACGTTGCCAAATTACGTAAAATTACCGGCGCAGGTATGATGGACTGCAAAAAAGCCCTAACCGAAGCCGATGGTGATTTTGAAAAAGCAAAAGAAGTTATTCGCGAAAGAGGCCAGGCTATTGCCAACAAACGCTCAGAACGCGAAGCTACAGAAGGTGCTGTGATTGCCAAAACTTCAGACGACGCAAAAACAGGTGTGATTGTATGCCTGAATTGTGAAACTGACTTTGTGGCTAAAAATGAGGACTTTGTGAAATTTGCTCATCAACTTGCTGATCTTGCTCTGGAGAAAAAACCCAAAAACCAGGACGAGCTCAACGAACTAGAACTTGATGGCAAAAAAGTTATTGACCAGGTGAAAAATATGAGTGGTGTAACCGGTGAAAAAGTTGAAATCGGTTATTACGACATACTGGAAGCTCCTTATGTTGCTGCTTATATCCACATGAACAATAAAATTGGTACCATCGTTGCTGCCAACCAAAAAGCTGACCACGAAGTGATTAAAAACGTGGCCATGCAGGTAGCTGCAATGAATCCAATTGCCGTGGACAAAGACCGTGTTTCTCAGGAAATCATTGAAAAAGAAAAAGAAATCGGACGTCAGCAAGCCCTCAACGAAGGCAAACCTGAAAACATTGTCGATAAAATTGCCATGGGTAAAGTAGGCAAATTCCTCAAGGAAAACACCTTACTTAATCAGCCCTTCGTACGTGACAACAAAAAGACAATCACAGAATATCTGAAAGAATATGATAACGGACTCACCATTGAAGAATTCAAACGTTGGTCATTGTCATAATCCAAAGCATAAGAATTTATTAAAAGAGGGCTTTTATCGAGCCCTCTTTTTTTTATCTTTATCCCTCAAAGTATCTAAGATGAAAATTGAGCGTGTTTTATTAAAACTGTCCGGAGAATCCCTGATGGGATCGGAACAATATGGTATTTCCAGCGAGCGGATCAAACAGTATGCACAGGATATTGCAGGACTGCACAAAAAAGGTATTCAAACTGCCATTGTTATCGGTGGTGGCAATATTTTTCGTGGCCTGACCGGAATTGACAGTGGTTTTGACAGGGTCACAGGCGACCAGATGGGAATGCTTGCCACAACAATCAACAGTCTGGCACTCAGATCTGCTTTGGAAAATGTAAACATCAATACCAGGGTTTTTACAGCCGTGGAAATGCCGGCCATAGGACCCCGTTTCCACGCAGGAAATGTAATCCGGCACCTTGAAAACAACGGTATTGCCATCCTTGCCGGCGGTACAGGCAATCCCTATTTCAGCACAGACTCCGCATCAGCACTCAGGGCCCTGGAAATTCAGGCAGATGTCTTCCTCAAAGGCACAAGGGTGGATGGCGTATATTCAGATGATCCCGAAAAAAACCCTGAAGCAGTCAGGTACGAAGAAATTACCTTTGCCGAAGCATGGCAAAAAAAACTCAGCATTATGGATCTGACCGCTTTCACAATGTGCCAGGAAAACAATTTGCCTGTTATTGTGTTTGATATGAATGAAAAGGGACGTCTGATTGATATTATTTCTGACCCAAAATTTGGAACTTTAATACACAATTAAGTATTTTTATAGCCTAAAAAAATAAGAGATATGGACGAAGAAGCTCAATTAACCCTGGAAACTGCCCAAGAAGGTATGGAAGATGCAGTGAAGCATCTTGAAAACGAATACTCACACCTGCGTGCAGGTAAAGCCGATATTAGAATACTGGACGGCATTAAAGTTGATTATTACGGTACCTTAACACCTCTCGAACAGGCATCAAATTTAAGTACCCCTGATGCCAAAACAATCATGATTCAGCCATGGGACAAAAGCATGATCCCGGTGATTGAAAAAGCAATTATGGCAGCAAATATCGGCTTAAATCCTGCCAATAACGGTGAGGTCATCAGAATAAACATTCCCCCACTTACGGAAGAAACCCGCAGAGACCTTGTCAAAAAAGTGAAAATGCTGGGTGAAAATGCTAAAATCAGCATCAGAAACCGTCGCAGGGAAGCAAACGACGAACTAAAAAGCCTTGAAAAACAAGGCTTGTCAGAAGACAATAGAAAAGATTATGAACAAAAGGTGCAAAAACTGCATGATGACTACATCAGCAAAACTGAAGACCTGATGAGTGCAAAAGAAAAAGAAATCATGACAATCTGATTCCCCAATAAAATCACACCTGAAGCCTCCTGCATGATGTATGGAGGCTTTTTTTGTTCTCAAAACCAAAACAGATAAGAACACCTCACATTATCCACCAGACTGATCAACAGCGACTTTCCCCACTGCTATGCTGTTTCAAACATATGCACCTGCAAAAAATAAACAGCATTTTCTTAAAGGAAGCCAAAGGAAAAAGCAGCAACAAGGTTTAAAAACGGTAATATATTCCTGTGCCCATGCTAAATCCGTGAAAGCGGCTTCTAAGTTCCAGATCTCGGTTAAACAAGGAAGTCACATCATATACATAAGCGGGCTCAATGTAAAAACTCAGGTGATCGCCCAGCTTGTAAATCAGATCAGCACTCAACTCCCAGCGTAAGCCGGGTCGCCTGAAATAAGACTTATCAACAGACCTCAACTGATTATCCGAATTCAGCACAAGATCAGCATTTACGCCGGTCAGATAATTCAGTAAAGGACCGGTTTTTACATTGGTAGCAAAACGCTTACCCTCAAAATGGAGACCAGCCAGTACAGGCAATTCAATAAAGGTGTATGAATTGTGGTATTTGTGTGTGGTTTTTTGAAATACCGTATCACTTTGATAAGGCCATATAACGCGACCTTCAATATCATCCTCTATCAGGGCAATTTCCTGATTGTGCTCAAATATGTTATTGATGCTGGAGAAATAAAAACCGCTCTGCATCATAAAATGCTTGCGCACAACATTAAATCTAATGCCAAAACGATAGGAAAAATCACTCACATTTTTATTCTGTTTGTAGGTTTCTTTAATTTCATCATTCAGGAAAACAAAATCCTGTTTGAGAATAAGAGCTCCTGCATAATAACCTTGTTCCACAAAATTAAAATCATCAACAATGGGTTCACCCATGTGGTCTATGGCGATTGTATCGCCCCTTCTTGCAGGATTTCCAAATTCAGCAGTGTGAACAGCAATATTGAAGGGAAGATAATAACTTAAACCTGCAGGCATATGTCTGACAGGATATTTATTTGCTTGCTTTTCTGTACTGCCTTTTCTGTTGTCCGGAGATTCTTCTCTGGTTTTCCTGTCATCCTCAAATTCTGAAGAGTCAGAGATCAGGGCATTCCTTCCCGGAGATTCTGATTTATCATCCATGTTTTTCTTACTCTCCACAATCTCATCTGAACGCAGGGCCATGAAATCGGCTGTTCCGGCATCACTGCTTATGCCGGCAGCGTCCTGTACAGGTGCTTCTTCCACGATCTCCAAATCAATCATGGCTTCGGGTAATCCGGACAAATCCACCGGCGAAGTAGCGGGATCTGACAGACTGAGGCCCACAATAGCCGCACCGCCTCCCATAAGTGCTACGCCGGCATAATAGATATTAAACTGCAAGGGGTTAAAACGCAGGAACTGATACCAGAATATCTTACTGGAAATTTTTGCCCACAGGCCGGCAGAAGGCTGTATGCTTGCATTTCCCAGTTGCGACTGAGCCAGGTGTTCCACACTGATATTATCCAGGGATTGTTGCATACCGGTCCATCCGGATTTTGGTGGTGTGGCAGTATGCCCTTCAAATCCGTTTGTGAAAATATCTTCAATATGTTTATGCTTCCCTGCCATATGTTTTATCAGCCATTTCTTTCATTGCTGTCAATCTTTTTTTTAAAATATTTCTTGCCCGCGAATACTGCGACTTTGATGTTCCGATTTGTATTCCGAGCATATCAGCTATCTCTTTATGTTTAAAACCTTCGATGGCGTACAGGTTAAAGACCATCCTGAACCCGTCAGGCAGGCCGTTAATTGCATCTATCAGCTCTTGCCTGGTGAAGTCCTCTTCAGAAAAATCAAAATCTTTCATTCTGATTTCCTGCACCTCATCAAAATTGTCAAACTGCTGCTTTTTATGTTTCCTGATATAACCAATAGCAGCATTGATTAATATCCTTTTCATCCAGCCTTCAAAAGAACCGCTGCCCTGATACTGATCAATACTTTTAAAAATATTGATGAATGCCTCCTGCAACATATCTTCGGCTTCAGATGCATGTGAGGCGTACCTCAACGCCATGGCATACAGCACAGGTGCGTACGTGTCATACAAAGCCTTTTGCGACTTTCTCTGCATTTTTTTGCAGCCATCAATTATTTTTTCAAGACTTTGCATTCAGGCATCTGTGTTTAAGAGAAAATATCTTCCTAATTGGTTGCATGATTGAACAAAAGAACGAAATTTCTATGGATTGTACGAATCGTTTATTAAATTTGATACAAACAATTTATCTGTTATGGATATATTTGAATGGGCCGAATTGGAAATGCAGGTACTGGAATGCTCCAAATGTTCATTGTCTGAGAGTCGTCAAAATGCTGTATTTGGCCAGGGTTCAACGAATGCCGGAATATTTATTATCGGTGAAGGACCAGGAGCTGAAGAGGATAAGCAAGGTCTGCCTTTTGTCGGGCGCTCCGGTCAGCTACTTGATAAGATTCTTTCTGCCTGCAACTTTACGCGGGAAGAGCATGTTTTTATTGGCAATATTGTAAAATGCCGACCACCCAAAAACAGAAATCCTGAACCCCGTGAAATGAAAACCTGCCTTCCCTGGCTGCATCAGCAAATTGAAATGATTGATCCACCCATACTGGTTCTGCTTGGCGGCACAGCCCTGAAAGGACTGATAGATTCTGACGGAAAAATCTCCGAAGTAAGAGGCAACTGGCTGGAATGGAATAATCGCCATGTGATGCCAACCTATCATCCTGCTGCTCTTTTACACAATCCCGCTTTAAAAAAAGAAGTCTGGGAAGATTTTAAAAAAGTTTTTTATAAATATCGTGAGTTGATAGATGCAAGCCACAGCTCACCAAGCATTCCTCTCGCCTGATTTTTAGTTACTTATTGTTTCTTGTCTCCCCCTACACTTAGTAAAGTTGAGATCATGTTTTTTCCTTATCTTTGAAACATAAATACCGGCTTGCGCGGCAAGCTGGTACAATGGAAATTTTTGGCTTAAAATATGCAGGGTAAAGTCGATAGGAGTGACAACCCATAATAATAAAAGGAGTACAATGCGGATTGGATTTGATGCAAAAAGAGCATTTTATAATAGAAGCGGGCTGGGAAATTACAGCAGAGATACCATCCTATCCCTGCAGCACTACTATCCCGGCAATGAGTATTATCTATATACTCCACGGAAGAAGAATCCCATAGATTTTCTGCCTGAAGACAAGGGGAACATACATGTTGTCAAGCCCGGTTCCATGAACAGGTTATACCAGGCCTACTGGCGAAGCATCAGCCTGGGCAATAAAATCAACAAACACAAGATTGATATATACCATGGTCTGAGCAACGAGCTGCCTGCAGATATCATCCATTCCAATGCCCGTAGCGTGGTCAGTATTCATGATCTTATTTTCATGCGCTACCCCGAGCTTTACAAATCTGTTGACAGGGAAATTTATCAGCAAAAATTTTTTGAAGCCAGTCTGGCTGCCGATAAAATCATTGCCATGTCCGAGCAAACCAAAGAAGACATTATTTCATTTTTCCATACAAGGGAAGAAAATATTGAAGTAATTTATCAGGGTTGTAACCCGATATTTTATGAGCAGGTAAGCGAAGAAAAAAAACAGGCCATTTGTGATAAGTATGGTATTCCCCGCAATTTTATCTTTTCCGTAGGCACTCTGGAAAAACGCAAAAATGCTTTACAAATACTGGAAGGCATAAAAATGGAGAAAATTGATTTCCCACTCGTATTTGTTGGTAAATCCACTGCATATCTCAGGGAGCTACATCATTTTCTTAAACAGGAAAAGATGGAAAATCAGGTTTATTTTTTGCATGATGTTCCCAATAGTGATTTGCCGGCCCTTTACCAGGCATCCAGCCTGTTTGTTTATCCCTCAATATTTGAAGGCTTTGGCATCCCCATTCTTGAGGCTCTGAATTCCGGAACGCCTGTAATAACAAACAAATTCGGCTGTTTCATGGAGGCAGGTGGTGATGCTGCCATGTATGTCAACCCAAACCATCCTGAAGAAATTGGTGAAGGAATCAGAAAAATCCTGGATGACAGGGAAACAGCACGGAAAATGGTAGAAGCAGGCAAAGAACATGCAGCACACTTCAGACAGGATAAAATTTCAGAAAAACTAATGAATTTATACAAATCATTGTTGTAAGACTTATGAAAGAAGACATCAACAAATGCCTTGAGGCCCTTCATCAGGGAGGCATAATAATCTATCCCACCGACACGGTATGGGGGCTGGGCTGCGATGCCACAAACCCCGATGCTGTGGAAAAACTATACAAAATAAAACAAAGGGATAAGTCCAAATCCATGCTGATTCTTCTGGAGAATATCAACCAGGTACTCTCCTATGTGGAAAAACCACCTGAGGTAGCACTGGATATGATAGAACTAAGCACGGAGCCACTTACTGTGGTGTTTGAGAAAGCCAAAAACCTGCCCCTGAACCTGATCGCCAGTGACGGAAGCATTGCAATCAGGCTGAGTAATAATAAATTCACCAGCGAACTAATACGGCGTTTCAAAAAACCCGTCGTATCTACTTCTGCAAATTTCTCAGGCCAGGAAACACCGCTAAGTTTCAAAGAGATAGACGATGATCTTATTGAAATGGCTGATTATGTTGTCAGGTTCGGACAAAAAGAAACAAGGCGCAAGAAAGCTTCATCCATTATCCGCATCAGCAATCAGGGTGAAATTGACATCATCAGGAAATAATTACAAACCATCTGTGATTTAATCTTTTATTTGTATTTTTAGGCTATGAATATCCATTTTCTCCGATCGGTAACACCCAGATGGGTAATCTTTTCAATAGACTTGCTGATATGTCTGTTCTCAATCATCTTTGCTTATTATTTGCGATTCAATTTTGACGTACCGGAATCAAACATTGATGCCCTTACCATCATTGTACCCCTGGTTTTATTCATCCGGGCAGTCAGTTTTGCCATCTCAAAAACATATATCGGCCTGGTAAGATACACCAGCACAAAAGACGTACAGCGGATTTTTATCGTACTTGCTTCGGGCAGTGCCCTGCTGATATTGATAAATCTTGTTGCATTCCAGTTTCTGGATACCTACATTATTCCCACCTCTGTGGTTATCATCGACTTTGTTTTAACCACACTGATCATGATATTTTTCAGGTTGCTTGTCAAAACAATCTTTTTGGAACTCAGCTATCCCCGCAAAGAAAGAAACAATGTAGTTATTTTAGGAACAGATGAATTGAGCCTGATCACCAAACGTACCATTGACCGTGATATGGGGTCAAAAAACAATGTTATTGGTTTCATTGATCATAACGATGAGGTAATCGGCAACAAGATAGAAGGCATTATGGTGTACGGCATTAAAGACTTACCTGCGCTTATTGACAGGCAGCAGGTGGAAACGCTGATTATCACCAGTAAGGAATTACCACTGGAACACAAGCAGGAGGTAGTGGATATCTGTCTTGACAAAAATGTCAAAACACTTACCATACCGGATGTCAAACACTGGATAAACGGAGAGCTGACATTCAGGCAGATAAAACAGATAAAAATCAATGATTTGCTTGAGCGCCCACCCATTGAACTGGACACCAAACGGATCAAATCCCAGTTAATCAACAAAACCATACTGGTCACTGGTGCTGCCGGTAGCATAGGAAGTGAAATTGTCAGGCAGGTAACACGCTATAAACCCAGGCTGATACTTCTGTTTGACCAGGCTGAAAGTCCCCTGTACGACCTGGAGCTGGAGCTGTGTGAACAGTTACACTGGAATCAGTACAAAACCATCATTGGTGATGTGACCAATAAACAGCAAATTGAAGAAGTTTTTCAGGATTATCATCCGGATTTCGTGTACCATGCCGCAGCATACAAGCATGTTCCCATGATGGAACACAATCCCAGTGAGGCTGTACGCACAAATGTGATGGGCAGCATGCTCGTAGCAGATACTGCTGTAGAATACAAGGTAAAGCGCTTTGTGATGATATCTACAGACAAGGCAGTAAATCCAACAAATGTAATGGGAGCCAGCAAACGAATTGCTGAGATATACACACAGGCCCTGAACCGGACACAAACACACACAAGATTTATCACAACCCGTTTTGGCAATGTGCTTGGCAGCAATGGTTCTGTGATACCCAGATTTCAGAGGCAGATTGAAAACGGAGGCCCCGTTACCATCACACATCCGGATGTGACAAGATATTTCATGACCATTCCTGAAGCCTGTCAGCTGGTTTTGGAAGCGGGATCTATGGGTGAAGGAGGTGAAATATTCATTTTCGATATGGGTAAAAGTGTCAAAATCATCAATCTGGCAAAGCGGATGATCAAATTATCAGGATTGAAGCTTGGCACAGATATACAAATCTCTTTTACAGGCTTGCGACCCGGTGAAAAGCTTTATGAAGAGCTGCTGGCTACCAGGGAGAATACCAAGCCCACCTATCACAAACAAATCATGATCGCAAAGGTGAGAAAATATGAATTTGACTATATCCGTGAAAAAATTGAAAAACTGATAAGCATGCCTTTTACAACTTCAGACATGGATATTGTCAGGGAAATGAAATCCATCCTCCCTGAATTCATCAGTCAGAATTCAATCTATGAGGCCATAGACACAACAAAGGAAACAAATGCTGATGCTAGGTAGACTCTGAAATAAGGCCTTCAGGGTATTCTGCATAAATGATTTTTTCTTCGAAATCAAAATCTGTAATCATATCGGGATGTGCAGGCAGGCTGATAATCATCCCGTCAAAATCCACTTCGAATAAGGGGTTGTTATTCTGTTCACTGTAATCAAGAATGATGCCTGTCATTCCGGAGGTTTTATCAAAAAGTGTAAATCCTTCCAGCATATCGGGATCGCTGACGTCCTGGTTTTGCTCAAAATATTCCCCGGGCATGAAACACGGCACACCAATGAAGCGGGATGCTGTTTCTTTGTTGCGGATATTGTCAAAATGAATCACAGGATTAATTTCATTCCCTTTGATATCATCAATAAAAAAAGGAACCAGGCTACCCTCCAATTGGAGAAATACTGCTTCCTTTTTGTTTAAAAAGTGGTATGCCACTTTTTTTTCAAGACTCAACATCATTGCCCCATTGTAGCCAAAAGCTTTCTTCACTGAACCTATCCGCACAAAATCGGCTGCAATGAGCATTGATGTCAATCTTATTTGTCTTCTTTTTTCTCTTCACCGGCAGCTTTTTCTTCAGCTTTTGGCTCCTTTTTTGCAGGTTCCTCAGCTTCAGCTTTGGGTTCTTCGGTAGCTTCTTCAGCATCGGCTTTTTCAGCTTCTGCTTCGGCTTTCGCTTCTTCCTCTGCTTTTTTCTTTGCTTCCAGTTCTTTTTCAAGACGCTCTTTGATGGCAGCCTCTTTGGTTTCCCGGACTTTCTTCTCAGCGTCGAGACGCTCATTTACAGCAGCATCTTTGGCTTCAAGAAGTTTGTCAACTTCAGCTTTTTTCCTCAGTTGCTTGTCTTTCATCCAGGCTTCAAAGCGACGTTCAGCCTCAGCTTCATCAAAAGCACCTTTTCTGACACCGTCGAGCAGGTGTTTTTTCATCATAACGCCTTTTTCAGATAAAATGGAGCGACAAGTATCAGATGGCTGTGCGCCTTTCTGTACCCAGGAAAGGGCTTTGTCGAAATCCAGTTCAACTGTAGCAGGTTGGCTTGAGGGATTGAAGGTTCCAATTCTCTCAATGTTTTTACCATCTCGTGGCGTCCTGCTATCTGCAACTACGATATGATAGAAAGGAATTCTCTTTCTACCATGCCTTGATAATCTTATCTTTACCGGCATAAATTCTTTTTAATTAAATGAATACTAAATTTTAACAGGGCTGCAAAGATAAGCTTTTGATTGACAAATAAAAAAAAAGATGTAAAATTTTATTCACCTTCCTCCTCACGCATAAAGTCTTCGGCTTTCTCCACCATACTTTTTGAACCCGTGTAAAATGGCACACGCTGGTGAATATCATGCGGCTGAATATCCAGAATGCGATTTCCCATTCCGTCTGTTGCCAGGCCGCCCGCCTGTTCTGCAAGGAATGCCATTGGATTACACTCATATAGCAAACGCAACTTTCCTGCAGGTGCTGAGGCTGTTTTCGGGTAAATAAATATTCCTCCTTTAAGCAGGTTCCGGTGAAAGTCTGCAACCAGAGAACCTATGTACCGCATTGTATATGGACGACCTGAGGCATCATCTCTTTCCTGGCAGTATTTGATATACTCTTTTGTGCCCTGCGGGAATTTCACAAAATTTCCCTGGTTTACAGAATATATTTTGCCCTGTTTGGGTGTAACCAGGTAGGGATGGGAGAGACAAAACTCGCCTATGCTGTTATCCAGCGTAAAACCTGTTGTTCCCAGGCCTGTGGTGTATACCAGCATGGTAGAAGACCCGTAGAGTACATATCCTGCAGCCACCTGCTTATTTCCTGCTTGAAGGAAATCCTCTATGGTAGCTTTTTCCCCTCTTTTGCTCACCCTACGGTATATTGAGAAAATGGTACCAATTGAAACATTCACATCAATGTTGGAAGAGCCGTCAAGCGGGTCCATACAAACAACATATTTACCATCCAGTGACAGGTCATCATCAAAAATCACCATTTCATCATTTTCTTCAGAAGCAATGCCACAGCAAATGCCACTGGCACGCATTGTACTGATAAAGGCGTCATTGGCAAACACATCCAGCTTTTTCTGTTGCTCTCCCTGCACATTAACGTTGGAATTCTCTCCAAGAATATTAACCAGGCCTGCCTTATTTACCTTTTTATTGACAATCTTGGCAGCAAGACCTATGTGGCTTAACAACCTGCTGAGCTCACCTTTGGCATAAGGAAAAGCTGATTGCTTTTGGATAATCACTTCATTTAATGTTTGTATTCTTGATGGCATATCAAATCGGGTTTTGTTATTTTGGGATAAAGTTAATGGTTTTTGCTTACTTCTGAAAGATAGTTTTTTGCTTTTTTTCTGCATTATTATTCTGAAAAAAGCGTACTTTGCATCAAAATGGAAGTTTGTTATGACATTCAAAGACGGTTTTTTTCAAAATAAAGCCAGACCATATATCATTGCAGGCCCGTGCAGTGCAGAAAGTGAAGAACAGATGCTGGACACAGCCAGAGCACTTGCAAAAGGGGGAAATACAGATGTTTTCAGAGCCGGTGTGTGGAAACCACGCACCAGACCCGGCGAATTTGAAGGATATGGAGACCAAGCCTTTGAATGGCTCAAACATGTAAAACAAGAAACCGGCTTGCTAACAGCTGTAGAAGTAGCCACTCCCGGGCATGCAGAAAAGGCACTGAAAGCTGATGTTGATGTATTGTGGATTGGCGCCCGCACCACAGGCAATCCATTATATGTTCAGGCACTATCTGAAATTTTGAGAGGTGTTGATGTGAAATTGCTTGTCAAAAATCCCCTGCATCCTGACATTGACTTATGGTGTGGTGCCATACAGCGATTCCGGGAAGCAGGTGTAAAAGACATTGCAGCTGTTCACCGTGGGTTTTATCCATTTGAAAAAACAGCTTACCGCAACCTTCCTCTCTGGGAGATACCCATTGAACTGCAGAGAAGACATGAGAATCTGCCCGTATTTTGTGATCCCAGCCACATTGCCGGGAAGACCAGCCTTGTGGCTGCCATTGCCCAACAAGCAATGGATATCAACATGCAGGGTTTGATGATTGAAGTTCATCATGATCCGGCCCGTGCACTGACAGATAAACATCAGCAGATTACTCCTTCAGCCCTGGAGTCACTGCTTGCCAAGCTGGAAATAAGAAAAGGAAGTTTCCGGGATACAGCTTACCGTAAAAGAATTGATAAATACCGTGATGAAATTGACCAACTGGACTTTCAATTGCTGGACCTCCTCTCCCAGCGTCAGGATCTCGTGAAAAACATCGCTACCTGCAAACAGGAAATGAACGTGAGTATTCTGCAGATACAAAGATGGAATAGCATATTAAAAACCCGTCTTCACTACGCGGAGCAAAACGGGCTTTCCAGATCTTTTATTCTCAAACTGCTTCAGTGGATTCATAAAGAAGCCATCAGGATACAGACGGAGCTCATGCATTCTTCCGGTTCTCGAGATAATGAAGGACAGAACGCATAATCAGTAATCCGTCGGAATTGCCAAGCTCCTGGTCAGCTGCTCTTTCCGGGTGAGGCATCATACCAAAAACATTTCGTTCCTTATTACATACCCCTGCAATATTCATTACCGATCCATTCGGGTTGCTTTCTTCCGTTAGTTGTCCCGCAGAATTACAGTATCGCCAGATGATTTGTTTGTTTTGAACCATATCTGACAAAACTTCATCAGATGCATAATACCGACCTTCACCATGAGCGATGGGAATATTTAACACCTTACTCTCGGGAACAAACTCTGTAAGAGGCGTATGCGGATGCTCAGCACGCAGATACTGGTTTTTGCAGACAAATTTCTGATTGCTGTTGTGCAGCAGTGCACCAGGTAGCAGACCAGCCTCACAGAGCACCTGAAATCCATTGCACACACCAAAGACAAAACCACCGTTTTTGGCAAATTCAATCACAGATTCCATCAGGGGTGAGTATCTTGCAATGGCACCGGAGCGGAGATAATCCCCATAGGAAAATCCTCCCGGGAGCATAATCGCGTCCACATTTTGCAAATCATTGTCTTTGTGCCAGAGCTCCACCACGTCCTGGTCAAGCTTGTCCCTTAGCACATACATCATATCGTGGTCACAATTGGAACCCGGAAAAATTAACACACCAAATTTCATAACTACTCTCTGTTTTGTTCAGGACAAAGTTAAAAACTTACTTAATTTTTGATGCTTTTTTTTCCATTTCCTTGAGCTTTTTTTCTGCATCCTCCTGCAATTCCTGTTGTTTTTCCATTTCTTCTTCAACATCTTTTATGTCAGACTCATGGTCCTCTATTTTATCCTGATACTTTTTAATTTTTTTCTCATGATGCTCTTTGTCATCAGCCAGGTTTTCAATTTCCTTATTAATATCTTTCAGAATATCCTTTTGATCATCCAGCATTTCCTGATATGCTTCCAGGGCAATCCCCGATGCAAAATTCTCAATAAATCTTTTCATTGCAGTCTGTTCGGAGTCATGTTCCGAATCCATATAAGCACCACCCAGATCTACTGCCACATAAAATTCCACATAATCTTTATTTTCCTCAGCCCTGGCATAGATATCTATGGTATTATCAGTTACTGATTCGATCAAAACATTGTCTGCAAACATTTCTTTTTTGCTTTTAAAGCTTTCTGCATCTTGATCTTTCATCAGTTTTTTCCAGGCCTTTTCAACTGTTTTTTGATCTGTTTGTGGGATTTCTACCAGCAAGACATCTCGCTTGCTACCGTTGATTTTTTTCTCATCTTCCTCAACCTTAATTTTTTGCGCTGATGCACTTCCAATCAGGAAAACCAACATCAACAGAATAAGCATAATACGTTTCATGGTTGTATCTTTTTAATTAATATTCAATTCGTTATACCTTATAAACAATCAAATACCCAAGGTGTTCTATTTTTTTCTTTGGGTGAAATATTTCAGCAATTCTGACATTGCCGAATTTGCTTTGTTTTGTGGAAATTGTTTCAGTATTTCATGGGCACGATCCACATAGGCCTGCATTTTTTCCCGGGCATAATCAAAGCCCTGGTAGGTTTCAATAAATCTGATGATTTCCCTGATTTCTTTTTTATTCACCCCTTTGTTGATCATTTCCATCACCATTTTTTTCTCATTTTCCGGTGCTTTGTCAAGGGCGTGAATAAGCGGCAAAGTATATTTTTTCTCTTCAATATCCTTACCTCTGGTTTTACCAAAGCTGCCATTGGCGGTAAAATCAAGTATATCATCCTGTATCTGAAAAGCCATCCCTGCAGCTTTCCCCAGCTCTTTCATGGCCATTTGTTCAGATTCTCCTGCACCGCTACTCAGTGCGCCAGCCTGGGCCGAAGCACTTATCAACACAGCAGTTTTTCTGTAAATGATGTCGTAATAAACTGATTCTGAAAACTTGTTGTTCCCGATTTCCTGCATCTGGATGATTTCACCAATACTCATTTCTGAAATCGTAGGCGTAAGAATTTCTAAAAGATCATAGGCCTTTCTTTCTGTTGCAATACTCAGTGCCCTGGCAAACATGTAATCACCGGTAAGTATGGCTATTTTGTTTTTCCAGATAGCATTAACGGTTGATCTTCCTCTGCGCAGCTCAGCCTCATCAACAACATCATCATGAATCAGGGTTGAGGTATGTAACAACTGTACAAGAATGGCTGCAAGCTGAGTTTTGGAATTTGCTTTTCCGAAAATACCTGCTGAAAGATAAACCATATGGGCTCTCACCTGTTTACCTTTGGCATCAAAAACAAAATCCAGTATCTCATTAAGCTGCTCATCATCAGACTTAACAAGTCTCAACAATTCTTTATTCAAGGATTTTACATCACCCCCGTTTATTCTGGTAATTTCTTCAATTTTCTTCATATCAGGAAAACTCTGATAAAAATAATATTTCCTGTGCTAAAATAAAAGCTTTACTTTACATTATTGTCTTAAACAAACAAAGTTTATCATTTGTTAAGTGAAAAACACAAAAGATGACAAGAATCAGGCTTACAAAACAATTTAAATGGGAAATGTCACATGCACTGCATCATTACAACGGTTTGTGCAGAAACATGCATGGCCACTCCTATATTATGTATGCCACGGTGATAGGCACACCCAGGCAAGACAAAAATGATCCCAAATACGGTATGGTACTGGATTTTGGCGATTTCAAGAACATCGTTAATAAAGAAATTGTGGAGGTTTTTGATCATTCCGTTGCCCTGAGTGACGCGGAAGATTACGAATCTTTGAAAAAAATCCGTGGGTTATTTGAACGGGTTCATATTTTGCCATACCAGCCAACTTGCGAAAATATGGTTGAGGATTTTGCCGGGCGGATAAGCAAAAAATTGCCCGATGGTGTTGAATTATTCAGTCTCAGGTTGTACGAAACAGCCACATCATTTGCGGAATGGTTTGCTGATGACCAAAAATGATAGTAATTTTATGGCAAAAGCGTAGATTATGCTATCACAATTCAAATCAAAACCAACCCGCCTGGGGTTTGGCGAAGGCATGGCAGCAGCAGCTGAATCCAATCATCAGCTGATAGCTTTGGGGGCAGACATTACAGGCTCTGTCTCCATGAACCTGTTTGCCGAAAAATTCCCAGAAAGATTTTTTTCTTTCGGTATTGCCGAACAAAACATTGCAGGTGTTGCTGCCGGATTTGCTCTCTCCGGCAAGATTCCGGTATTTTCCACCTACGGAGTTTTTTCAGCCATGCGGGATCTGGACCAGATTCGTATTTCCATCTGCTATAACAATCTTCATGTCATCATCGGTGGTGCTCATGCCGGAATATCTGTCGGTCCGGATGGTGCTACCCACCAGGCATTGGAAGATATTGCCGTAATGCGGGTTCTGCCAAATATGACGGTTTTATCACCTTGTGATGCCACACAGACACAGCTTGCATGCATGGCTGCTGTGAATCAAATCCCCGGCCCTGTTTACATCCGGTTTGGCAGAGAGGCTGTACCGGACTTTACCAGCAAAAGCCAGGAATTTATTCCCGGAAAAGCACAAACCCTCAGGGAAGGAGAAGACATTGCCCTGTTTGCCACAGGACATATGGTTTGGCAAGCATTGAAAGCTCAGGAAATGCTCAGGGATAACCACAATATCAATGCAGCAGTTGTTAATTTTCATACAATTAAACCGCTGGATAAGCAGGCAATAATTCAGTGGGCAAAGCGCTGCGGAAAAATACTGACGGCAGAAGAGCATCAGGTTGCCGGCGGATTTGGAAGTGCAGTTGCCGAAACTGTAAGTCAAAGCTATCCTGTACCAATGCATATCCTTGGGGTAAACGATAGATTCGGAGAATCGGGACAACCCGCCGACCTGATGAAAAAATACGGACTCACGGCAATTGACATTGTCACACATACATTAAAAATGCTTGCCAATGATTAAGCTGTTGCTAATCCTGATTGCCCTTTTATTTCCTCATTTCCAGGCAGAGGAAAAGTATTCTGAAGAGGATTTTCCTTCAAAGGACGAACTACTTGGGAAAATCAATCCGGAAAACCACCCGGATTTCGTGCAGGTTGACCCTTCCATTTCTTACTTTCCTGAAGTTTACCTCAGAAAAAACACATACAAGGCTTTTCTGGACATGCGGGAAGCTGCACTTCGTCAGGACATTAACCTGACCGTAAAATCAGGCACCAGAACGTTTTATATTCAGCGCTATCTCTGGAACCGCAAATTCACAGGTCAACGTCCCACAGGAAACGAAAGGATTGATCAAAGCCTGCCGGACAGTTCCAAAACAGCCATTGTGCTGAAATATTCTGCAATGCCGGGCACTTCCAGGCATCACTGGGGTACAGAAATAGACATCAACAGCACATCCCATGCATATTTTCAAAACGGTGAAGGAAAAAAGGTGTATGACTGGTTAAAAAACAATGCTGCCGATTTTGGATTTTATCAGGTCTATATTCCTTTCGGCGAAAAACGAAGTAAAGGTTTTCAGGCTGAAGAATGGCACTGGACATACAAGCCGGAGTCTGATGTTTTTACTTATGCTTTCAAAAAACTGATTTCCGGGAAAGATATCCGCGGATTTCATGGTGACGAATTTGTGGATGACTTCAATGTTATAGAGCATTACGTGTATGGCATCAATCCGGAATTATTGGAATAGTGTTTGTGTTAACGAATCAAACAAACACATGAGAAGCATGAGAGCAATTGTTTTTTCTTTATCCGCCCTGCTGTTTTTTGCAATGACATCCTGCAGTACAACTTCCGTGATGGTTGATGTTCTGGAGCCAGCAGCCATAAACGTACCCCAGGAATATCAAAATGTTGTTATAGCAAATCGAAGCTTACCGGGCAAAGGGGAAAAAGGCAAAAATTTTGTTGAGGGATTGTTTTCCGGCGAAGGTATTTTTAACGACCGGCGGGGATCCGAGCAAGCCATCCATGGCCTCAACAACAAACTCAATGAAAACGATCGTTTTAAAAGCACGCTTTGTGAATCATGTGATTTTCGAGGGACAGGGACTGCGGAATGGCCAACACCTCTCAACTGGGACAGTATCAGCCAGGTATGTGAACAATATGGTGCTGATGCATTAATAAGTCTGGAAGTGTTTGATTCTGATAAGCATGAAGATATGCGTGTACGCAGACGGAAACGCACCGTGGATGGAGAAACCCAATATTACAACAGATACGAAGCCCATATGGAGATTCGTATTACCAGTGGATACAGAATTTATGATCCCAGGGAAGAGAAAATCATTGATGAAAACCAGTTTGTTGATTATAAGGCCTGGGAAAGAAGTGGAGACAGCAAAAGGGAAGCTATAGGCCGCCTCCCCTCCCACCGGGATGCTGTTGTACAGGCAGGGTATTATGCAGGAGAGCAATATGCAGCCCGCATTTCACCAACCTGGCGCACAACACGGCGAACCATTTACATTGGTGGTAATGATGAGATGAAATCAACCAAAAGCCACGTGAAAAATGATGACTGGAAAAAAGCAGCTTCAGTATGGAAAAAATATGTGGATTCCGATGACAGCAAGCTGGCCGCAAGGGCTTGCTTCAATATGGCTGTAGCAGCAGAAATCCGTGGTAATCTTGACCTGGCTCTGGAATGGGCCAATAAATCCTGGGATCTGAAGCAAGAAAGCCGAACCAGAGCCTACATCAACTTATTACACAAGCGTAAGCAGGATGCAGCCAAACTTGATGAACAGCTCCAATAAACTTAGTTTAAATACCTGCGCATTGCTGACCTTTAAGAATAATGCCGGGAATCAACCGATGTATCGTACGGCTGTAAGTTTTGTACTTTAATCTTTTTTATTTGGTTTCTGAATCAATGCTATTTGATTTTTTGAATCCATTTTTACCGTGAGCGACTTATCAATCCTGATGTGAGAAAAATATTTATGCTGCCTGGCCTTGCCAAGGGCGCGAATTTTGTCCCAGCATATTTTATGGCCTTCTTTTCCTGTCTGAACAGAAAAATAGCCTACGTTCATTGATGTAACATTATGAAAGAAGTGTGAACCGCTGCTTGGATCCAGAGGGAAACCCTTAAAACTGTATTCCACAATAACTTTGGCATTTGAAATCTGAGGCCATCTCACAGGAATACCGATAAACTTATCCCTGCTGCCCCAGCGTCCAGGGCCCAGAAGAATGTATTTACGATCCTGTTCATGGAACTCTTTGTTGATTTTTTCAATTTCTGCAGCCATCTCCTCCGTTTTGGTTTTGTCAAAAGAATCAGGATCAACAAATACAATATCGCTGATACCCGTAATTTTTCCATTACCCATGGCTTTTGTTGTTTGCAGAATAATGCGCTCCTGATCAATCTTGTCCATATCAATTTCGTAATCATACGAACTTCCTATCAGGGGTTTTATCTGGAGAATATAAAACGAAGCTTTGTTGTCTTTATCTTTTTTGAGATCAACGGCAAATTCAATTTCCACAGTTGTTCCCAGTGCCTCTTTTACAATTGCCACCACTTTTTCAATGGTTTTTGGCAATGGAATATACTTATGTTTTAGAATATTGGCAAAATCCAGCACCCGGGGTCCATAATCTGTCAGACCTGGTGAGAGGGAATTGTTATCAGGATTATACACAGAAGCCAGATGCTTGAGTGAGCCCTGCATTTCAGCATCATCGATATCCAGCCGTTGCAAACCAGCCTCCTCTCCTTCCAGCAGATCTATGTTTTCTTTGTTCATGTTAACAGCAAAGAATTCTGTCTGGGATTCATTTACAATATCTTTTAAACTCAGGACATCCAGCTTTGGATACCTGGGGCAAAAACGGTAGGCCTTTTCTCCCTCAACCACATATTTACCAAGACCGAGAGCAAGCACCGCAAAGCCGTCCTCCGGCTTCATGTAGGAAACCGGGTAATAATTAAAACTCTGGGCAACACCAGATATATGCGGGTAATAATAAGAATCGAACTGATTGCCGACAACTTCCTGTATGACCACAGCCATTTTTTCTTCCTCCAGTTTATAATTGATAGCCCTTATATAATCCTTGGAAGTAGGGGAAAACAAAGAAGCATACACCATTTTTATGGCATCGGTAAACTGCTCAAGTCTGATGTTATCATCTGTATGATTGTTGGGAATCAGATAAGTTTCAAAAATGCCGGAAAATGGCTGATATAATGAATCTTCCAGCAAGGAAGACGACCTGATGGCCAATGGTCGTTTAAATTCCTTCATCACAGCTTTGAGTTGCCGCATCATGGATTTGGAAAATCGCGCATTTTTAAAAGCCTTTTTGATGACATCATAATCTTCATCAACTGTCTGAAAGTGTTTCAGATCATTTTCATTGATAAAATCCGTAAACTCGTCAATTCCAATGATCACGGTTCTGGGAGCCCGGATATTGATGTCAGAAATCATGCTGCTGAAATCAAAGTTGTATATCAGGGTATTGGTAAAAGCCACTCCCCTGCCTTTTCCTCCCAGCGCGCCTGTACCGATTTCCACAACGTTGCGTTCATCTTTGAGAGCTTCTTCGGTAAAGGGTACAATTTTTCCCTTGATTTTTTCATTTCTGAATTCATGAATCCGGCGGAGCAAAAATTCCCGCATATCATTGACATCGTCAAAATCGTCCAGCTTATAGGGGTTCAGTATTTTTGCCAGTTGGATTTCACCGCGGGCCATCAGCCACAAACTAAAATGATTTCTCCTGGCGTGATATTTTAATGACTCATTGGATATACTGTTAATATAACGTTCAAATTCTTTAAGGTTTTTTGCTACGGCGATCTGTCGCCCTGTATTGTCTCTGAAGACAAAATTCCCGAAACCGACAAAATGATCAATAAAAACCCTGATGTCATTGGCAAGATTTTCTGAGTTTTTATTAATAAAGCAGGTATTCTTCTTGTAAACATTGCCTGTTTCGCTGGATTGAATACAAATGGGCAGCTCACCAATGTTATCATGCACGTAATCGACAAGATCAAATCCGGCTTTGTCATCAATTTCACCATCTTTGGGATAGCGGACATCTGTGATCAAACACTGCAAATATTCCTTGTATCTGTGAATAAGTTTTATCGCTTCATTGTAGGATTCTGCCAGCAAAATTTTTGGTCTGGCTCTCAGGCGCAGCAGACGGTATAGTTCATCACATTCCACATCATCAATAATACGGCGGGTTTGCTCCAAAACCACACGATACAACAGCGGGAGAATTCTTGAATAATACTTGGCAGAATCTTCAACAAGCAAAATCACCCGTACCATACCGATCTGTGTATCATTATTGGCATTGATTTTATCCTCAACCAGCTTGATCATTGCAAAAAAGATACTGGAATCCCCGTTCCAGGAAAAAAGTCTGTCAGCGTATTTGGGTGTGTTTTTTTGATAATAAGCAAGATCGCTGTTGTTATTCACCAGGAAAAATATTGGGATATAGGGATAATCTGTTTTTATTTTCTGACTCAGGTTCTGGGGATTCTTTTTATCAATTCCAATCACAAAAATCACCAGATCATAATGCTTATCTTCCAGTTGCTGAATAACCTCATCTTCCGTAGATACACCGGTAATTCGGGGTGTATAGGTGAGATTCAGCTGCCGGTATTCGCCCAGAACCTGCTCTGCGAACCTTCCCTCACTTTCCAGGGAATAGGCATCATACAAAGTGCCAACCAGCAAAATCTCCTTTACTTTAAACTGCATCAGGTCATGATAAATATCCCTGGCATAATTGTTTTCATTCAGAAATTTATGCAATAATTTTCTGGTTTCCTTTTTTTCCTGTGTATCAGGTTTTCCAATTTGATGCGATTTTGGTTTTCTGGTACGCAAATTTTCGTTGGCCAGAACAGAATTCAGATAGCCCTGAATCAAAGATCCAATATTGGTAAGCAATTCGCGCTCTTCCTTTAGAAAAGGCCCTTCATCCTGCCTGGTGAATTTTTTTGTGTAATAAATTTCTACACTGCCTTGCTTATCATTGATGGTAGTAAACTCATACTTCTGCTGCCATTCTGTTTCTTTAAAATTATAGGAAACAAATTCTTTATCATCAAAACGAATCCGGGCTACCGTATACTCCGGGTATTGCCAGCCATCTGGCAGAATATCAACAATTTGCTGAAATACTTCATTAACGGGCTTCCCCGACATGATTAATGCGCTGGTTTGATTGATACAGGCAAGCTCTTTTAAACGCTCCTTATTTTGATAGGCAAGTTCATCAAGATGCAACTTACCGGATTGTTTTTCAGATTCTGAATTCATTATGGAAAGTTTTTCTCAAAATACTAAAAATATTGGGTCCATAAAAATTAAAATTGATGAAAAATCAGGAAATTGTCCGGTTCCGGGTCAGGTTAATAAATTGTTAACAAAGATTTTGCCCATTGAACCACTGATCAAATAAGGGATACAAACCGTTCCTGATATTAGCAATCTCATTGCATTTTGCTATATCAACATCTATTTGTTTATTTGCACTTTACACGGGAGAGAAATTGATATGAGCATTGAAATAAATCATGGAATAAAGCACCAGGCTTATCTCAGGTTTTTGAGGATATTGTTGTTGTTAACCTTTCTGAGCAATATAACAGTAATTTCAGCATTTGCCGACGATAGTTCAGCAACCTGGGCTGTCAGTGATTCTGATTCCCTTACTGCATCCTCAAGAGATATATTTTTCTTTGTTCAGGATTCACCAGCCTTCCCCGGAGGAGATGAGGAACTAAAAAAATTCTTCCTGGAAAAACTGACTTATCCGGAAGCAGCACAAAATAAAGAGCTTGAAGGACAGGTATATGTGCGTTTTGAAGTAAAAAAAGACGGCAGAATTGGCGAAGTGGTGGTTGCAAAATCGGTCCACCCGCTTCTGGATTCCGAAGCTGTCAGGGTAGTAAAAGAAATGCCACCATGGATACCCGGAAGATATGACGGAAAACCTGTTAATTCATGGTACACCTTACCGATATCTTTTCACCTGGGGGAAGAAAAATAATCGCAAAGTTCTCTTTTTCACCATCTTCAAATATTTTTTAAATTCATTTTTTTATTTGTAAATATTTTGCTTATCTTTGCACTCACATTGCGGGGTGGAGCAGTTGGTAGCTCGTTGGGCTCATAACCCAAAGGTCGTAGGTTCAAGTCCTACCCCCGCTACAACGAAGAAA
>JBNJGS010000015.1:0-51411 GCA_051747965.1 Bacteroidota bacterium | reverse complement strand
AGGCAGTCGTCACTTTGTTTCTGATGATTTGTAGCAGAGGCGCAGGGCCGTGCGGGGCAACTATAAATACTGCGATACAATCAACTTTTGGCATGAATTTTTGCAGCAAAGCAATGCAAAAATCATGGCCAAAAACATTTACCAAGAAACTTCCTGGTGGGAGCGATTATCTGCGCCAGGTGGGAGGCGCTTAGCTTGCCGCTGGCTGTGCCATGCTGCACACGCCTGACATGGCTGCCGGAGAAAGACCCTGCTCAGGCGAATTGTGCAAGCGGCACAGCCAGTGGCAACTAAAAGACGGACACCGACCCTGCCTGCCATCCACTGCTGTTAACTTGTCTATGGGCAGGCAGGAAACGGCAGGCAGGGGTGCGCCCACATAAGCAACAAAACAATCAATCCACCACTGACCAAACTCCCACATTTTGTTTATCTTTAAGCATGGAAAAATCAAGGCTTGCAGGAAAAGGTATGTCGGCATTTATTGATCTGCTTGAGCAGAATCACGAACTTTTGCGTGTGAAATCCCATGTTTCACCCGATCAGGAAATTGCAGAAATTGCAGATCGTGTCATGAAACAGCCGGAGGGAGGCAAGGCGCTGCTTTTTGAAAACAATGGAACAAAATTCCCCTTGCTTATCAATGCATTCGGTAGCGATAAGCGCGTAGAGAGGATTTTTGAGCCCGGCAGTCCGGACCGGGTTTTTCCGGAAATCTTTGGCATAGCTGAGAAACTGCAGTCAGGTGGTGGTTTACTTAAGATGATCAGAAACCTCTGGCCGCATCGCAACTACCTGAAAGCCTTTCCAAAGCACAGCAAAAAGCGTGGCGCCTGTCAGGACATCGTTAATACAACGCCTTCACTTAGCGAATTGCCCGTTTTGACATCCTGGCCTTTTGACGGCGGACCGTTCATTACTTTACCCATGGTGTTCACACGGCATCCGGAAACCGGTGTCAGGAACATCGGGATGTACCGCATGCAGGTGTTTGATGATAAAACCACCGGCATGCACTGGCACCGTCACAAGGGCGGGGCAGAGCACTACCGGGCATGGAAACAAAAAGGCGGAAAAATGCCTGTGGCCGTTGTTTTGGGTGGTGACCCGTTGTATACCTACATGGCAAGCGCTCCACTGCCTGAAAATATGGATGAATTGCTGTTTTGTGGCCTGATACGCAAACAAGCGGTAAAACTGGTGCAATGCATTAGCCAGGATATTGAAGTGCCTGCTGATGCTGATATCGTTCTGGAAGGTTATATTGATACTGAAGCTCCTCTGCGTACTGAAGGTCCCTTTGGGGATCATACCGGATTTTATTCGCTTGAGGATGCTTACCCTGTGTTTCATCTGACTGCCATAACGCACCGGAAAAATGCCGTGTATCCGGCCACCATTGTGGGAATACCACCCATGGAGGATTTTTATCTCGGAAAGACAACCGAAAAGCTTTTCAAGCCTGCCATAAAAACGGCGATTGCACCCGAATTGCTGGATTTTCATTTGCCCGGTGAAGGGGTGGCACACAACCTGGTGCTGCTGAAAGTGAACAACAAGTACCCCGGTGTGGTAAGCAAAACCATGCATGCCCTGCTGGGTGCCGGACAAATGATGTTTTCAAAAGTGCTTCTGGCTTTACCGGAAAGCATGGAACTGACAAATTATGATGCTGTGCTGCGGCATGTGGCTGCAGGCATTCACCCCGATAAGGTCATTGTGTCATCAGGTCCTGCCGATGAGCTGGAGCACGCTTCCCCGGAACCGGTGTTTGGCGGCAAGCTCCTGCTTGATTTGAGTGCGCCTGTAGAAACTGATGATATCATGACACATTTTGAAAAACGGGTGTGGCGGTACGGAAATATTTTGCTGCGTTACCGGAAGCCAGGGGAGAGTGAAAATGCTGATCCGGTAGCGGATGGTATTTCATGCATTGTGGATGTGGATTTTCCTTTGGAGCGTGATGCTGTAAGCCTGTTGCTGTGGTGGATTTTGGCAAACACAGATCCCAAAAGGGATGTTCAGCGGCGTGGAGATGTCCTGCATGTGGATGCCCGTGTCAAAGCCGGTATGACAAGTGCTACAAGGCCATGGCCTCAGCCTGTTGTGGCATCGGATGCTGTTATTGAGGCAATAGACAGCCGGTGGGATACTTTTGGAATCGGCAGATTCATCCCTTCTCCGTCAAAAAATATCAAAAGATTTGTTAAAAGTGATGCTGCTGCCATGAAAATTGATTAATTTTATTTCAAAGAAAAACGGATTATGCACGAAGAGAAAATAAACAAACTGATTAGAGATGGTTATGATTTTAATATGAGCCTGTATTTCGACAGAGGTTTGAAGATTTTCACTTCACATCTTGGTCATTTTGTGGGCTATGCTGCAATTTATCTTGCCATCTTTCTGTTCGCTGGTATCAGTGGACTTGGATCCATTGCGTCTCTTGTTGTCAGCGGGCCTTTAGTGGCAGGCTTTTTTATTGTTGCCAATGCCCTTGTCAGGGGCGAAAAGCCAAATTTCGAAATGTTTTTCCAGGGTTTTCATATATTCCTGCCTCTTTTTCTTGCCAGTTTGCTGGTGGGTATTTTTACTGCCGTTGGTACTTTTTTATTAATCATTCCCGGAATATATCTGGCTGTAGCTTATACCTTTACTGTGCCCTTCATTGTATTTCTGAAATATGATTTCTGGGATGCCATGGAAGCCAGCCGCAAGCTGATTACGAAAAATTTCTGGCCGTTTTTGGGCTTTTTGGTGATTATTCTTCTGATAAACTTTGTTGGGGCTCTCATCCTGGGTATTGGCCTGTTGTTTACCCTGCCGGCTACTTATTGTATGATATACGCTGCTTTCGAGGATATTGTAGGTGGGGCGGTGAATGACAATACAGACATGTAAATCCACCACAGATTCTGTTAGCGATTTTTTAAAAAAGTTTTATTTTTCTCAGCAAGTCCTCTGGTGTCTCAATATGCGGCTTATAAGAAACATCAGATTTCCTGTAATATGGCAATCTTTGTTTGTACAATTCATCAATGCGTTGTAAGCATGCTTCATCGCTAAGACCTGCAAGAAGTGGCCGGTTCTCTTTTTGTTTCAGCAGCCGGTTTTTAATGACCGACAGTTTTGTATCCACGAAAACCACGATACCATATTGTTGCATAAGCATGAGATTGTCAATATTGTTCAAGATGCCGCCTCCGCATGCCATTACAAAGTCCGGTGTGCGTCTGCTGAAATGAGATAACTGGTCGTATTCTGCTTTTCGGAAAGCTTTCTCCCCGGATGATTCAAACAACTCACTTATGCTGTTGCCCGTTTTGCGTTCAATTTCGCTGTCCAGGTCGATGAGGGGCAGATTGAGTATTTTAGCCAATTGTCTGGCCAGGTGTGATTTGCCGGCACCCATGAAGCCTGTCAGGTATATTATCATTAGAGTTCGAGTGTCATTTGGTTTAGTTTATCATCATCATCCTCATCATCTTCAGCATTGCTGTTCTCTATGTCATTTTCAGTTTTTTCTTCTTCTTTATGAAGGGGTTCGGTAAAACTGATTTTCTTTATTTCATAAGTGGTGATTCGCTTGCCCCGTGCTTTGTGGCTTTTGACAGTGATGAATTCTTCAGCATCCAGGAGTTCATCTTCCCGGTCCGCATGTTTGCCGCCGAATTTCAGTTGTACCTGCGGCCATTTATCTGTAGTGACATCAATCAATTCAGATCCTTCTGTTTCGCTGATAATACTTTGCAGTGTGCTGATGTCTTCTGCCCTGAAACGTTTCAGGTAGTAGAATCCCTGTTCGCTGTCATAGTGGATGGCTGTATAAACTCTGTCCGGATCATATTTTTCTATGCGCAGCAGGTTTTCTTCAAAGTGATTACTTAAATCAAAATTGGTGAGTCTGTATTTTCCATCCTTCAGGAAAACGATGATTTTGTCATCACCGAGGAACTCGCCCAGGAACTCGCCACGTTCATCCACATTCAGCCGCATAACATCTCTGTCAAAATATACATTTCTGCCGCCCAGGGTAGAAACGCCTTTTTGTTTAACCACGATTTTGTGTATATCGTGTTTTGTGAGAATGTTTCCTTTACTCTGACGGCCTTTGATGGCCAGATCCTGGAAATTAAACTCGAAAATCAGCTTTCTTATTTTTGGTTTTGGCTTGAGGTAAACCTTAATTACTTCGGCCTCACCGTTCGGATTTGCTGAGAAATGCAGGACTTTAGAATGTGGGGTTCCCTGCGTCAGGTCATACTCTTTGTCACGGGTGATGCTGGTTACCGGAAATCTTTTGATATGACTTGTTCCCGTTTTTCCATCACGGTACACGGCATTGTATATTGTGCGTTCATCATTTCTCTTGAACACAGCGATGTGTATGATATCTTTTCCGACAAAGGCTTTTTCAGAAACTTTTGTTACCGTGTATTTTCCGTCTTTTCTGAAGACGATAATTTCATCAATATCGGAACAGTCGCATACATACTCTTCTTTTTTCAGGGAAGTTCCCACAAATCCTTCTTTGTAATCGGCGTACAGTTTCTGGTTGGCAATGACAACTTTTTGTGCTTCTATGGTATCGAAACTACGAATTTCCGTTTTGCGATCTCTGCCTTCGCCGTATTTTTTCTTGATCCCCTGATAATATTTGACGGCATAATCGATGATATTATCGATGTTGTTTTTGACAGTTGTCATTTCCTTTTCAATATTGAGGATAATTTGTTCAGCTTTGTCAGCATTGTATTTGATAATCCGCTTCATGCGAATTTCCAAAAGCTTCAACAGGTCATCTTCCGTGATCCTGCGAACCAGCTTATCTTCAATTTCCTTGCTGCGTTTTTCTATGTGTTTGAGAGCTGTTTTGGTTGTTTTTGCTGATTCATAATCCTGATCCTTATAAACGCGCTCTTCGATAAACCAGCGTTCCAGGCTTGACATGTGCCAGGCTTCCTGCAATTCCTTTAGCTGAATCTGCAATTCCTGTTTCAGCAGATTCACTGTGTTTTGCACAGACAGCTGAAGAATTTCCGTAACACCCATGAACCGGGGCCTGTCGTCGTCAATTACACAGGCATTTGGAGATACACTTACCTCACATTTTGTGAAAGCGTAGAGGGCATCAATGGTTTTATCTGCAGAAAATCCACTCGGTGTTTTGATGACAATTTCCACCTTATCGGAGGTGTTGTCATCAATTTTTTTGATTTTGATTTTGTTTCTGTCGTTGGCCGTGATGATGGATTCGATGACAGAATTGGTGGTCTCACCGTATGGTATTTCAGTTATTTTGAGTTCTTTGTTGGATACTTTTTCAATTCTGGATCTTACACGTACCCTGCCGCCTCTGCGACCGTCGTTGTATTTTGAGAAATCAGCAAATCCACCACTCTGGAAGTCCGGCAATATCTGCACATCCTTGCCTTTGAGTGTATCAATGCATGCGTCAATCAGTTCATTAAAATTGTGTGGTAAGATTTTTGAAGACAAACCAACAGCAATGCCTTCCACATCCTGCACCAGCAGCAGGGGGAATTTTACCGGCAGTGTGACGGGCTGGTTGTTTCTGCCATCGTATGATGGTTTCCAGTTGGTTGTTTTGTTGTTGAATACCACATCAAGGGCAAATTTGGTCAGCCGTGCCTCAATATACCGTGGGGCTGCTGCCGAGTCTCCGGTGAGTGTGTTTCCCCAGTTTCCCTGTGTATCAATGAGGAGCTCTTTTTGCCCTATCTGGACAAGAGCATTGCCAATGGATGCATCGCCATGCGGATGGTATTTCATGGTATGCCCGATGATATTGGCTACTTTATTGTATCTGCCATCATCCAGCTCTTTCATGGCATGGAGAATCCGCCTCTGAACCGGCTTTAGTCCGTCATAAACATGCGGAATAGCCCTTTCCAGAATCACATAGGATGCATAATCAAGAAACCAGTCCTGGTACATTCCCGTCAACTTGGTGATTTTGGAAATATTCCTGTCTTCTTGGCCTTCTGACTGGCTTTCAGTGTTTTTGTTGAGTTCTTCGTCCATGCTTAATCGGTAATTTCTTCGTAGCTTCTTAGGTTATCAATGATAAAGTCCTGACGGTCAGGTGTATTTTTTCCCATGTAAAATTTCAGCAGTTCTTTTACCTCATCCTGCTTTGTTAATTTCACCTGCTCCAGTTTCAGCCCTTCGGTGATAAAAAATTTGAATTCATCGGGGGAAATTTCACCCAGTCCTTTGAATCGGGTTACCTCAGCTTTCCCTTTCATCTGACGGTTGATGGTATCTCTTTCTTCTTCGGTATAGCAATAATGGGTTTCTTTTCGGTTTCTTACCCTGAACAGCGGGGTGAGCATGATGAACAGGTTGCCGTTTTTGATAAGATCGGGGAAAAACTGGAGGAAAAATGTTATCAGCAACAGGCGGATATGCATTCCATCCACATCGGCATCGGTAGCGATAATGACATTTCTGTATCTCAGGTTTTCTATGCCTTCCTCTATATTCAGGGCTGCCTGCAAAAGGTTGAATTCTTCATTTTCATACACCACTTTTTTGGTCAGGGAATAACTGTTGAGCGGTTTGCCCCTGAGTGAGAAAACTGCCTGGGTATTTACATTCCTTGCTTTGGTGATGGAGCCGCTGGCAGAATCGCCCTCGGTGATGAAGATGGAGCTTTCCAGTCGTTTTTCGTGGTTTGTGTTTAGGTGTACCCTGCAATCCCTCAGTTTTTTATTGTGCAGGCTCACCTTTTTGGCCCGTTCACGTGCCAGTTTTTTGATGCCGCTGATGGCCTTACGCTCTTTTTCATTGCTTTGGATTTTTTTGAGCAGAATATCAGCGGTTTGCGAATTTTTGTGCAGGAAATCATCCAACTGATGCTTGATGAAATCGTGGACAAAGGTTCGTATGGTAGGGCCTTTGGGGCCCATGTCCTTTGACCCCAGCTTTGTTTTGGTCTGGGATTCAAAAACGGGTTCTTCTACTTTCAGGCTGAAAGCAGCCACCACGGATGTACGCACATCAGAGGCCTCAATATTCTTTTGGTAAAACTCTTTGATGGTGCGGACAATACTTTCCTTGAATGCCGTCAGGTGTGTGCCGCCCTGGGGTGTGTATTGCCCGTTGACAAAGGAATAGTATTCTTCGCCGTATTTTGGGGCATGGGTAATGGCAATTTCAATATCTTCGCCAGAGAGGTGAATGATTGGGTAGAGAGGCTGCTGATTCATTTTGTTCTCAAGAAGGTCAAGCAAACCATTGCGGCTGTAAAATTTATCACCGTTAAACTCTATGGTAAGGCCAGAATTGAGAAATACATAGTTTCGCAATTGTTCGGCTATATATTCTTCCTGAAAGGCATATTCTCCAAAGACTTCTTCATCCGGGGTGAATTCCACAAGGGTGCCGTTACGTTCCTTGCACTGCTGTGGTTCGCCTTCCATTGTCAGATGGCCCTGTTCAAAGACTACGGCTTTGGTTTGGCCTTCCCTGAATGCTGCAATCCTGAATTCTGAAGAAAGGGCATTGACGGCTTTGATACCCACACCATTTAGCCCGACAGCTTTTTTAAAAACCTTGGAGTCATATTTGGCACCGGTATTCATTTTGGCAGATGCATCCACAAGTTTCCCCAGCGGAATTCCCCGGCCGTAATCTCTTATGCTGACTTTCTTGTTTTCCAGCTTAACTTCGATTTTTTTTCCAAACCCCATGGCAAATTCATCCACAGAGTTGTCTATTACCTCTTTGATAAGTATGTATATCCCGTCATCATAGGATACACCACTACCCAGTTTGCCAATATACATCCCCGGGCGTTTACGTATATGCTCGCGCCACTCAAGGGTACGAATGCTGTCTTCAGTGTATGATGCTGTCATAGACAATTTCTCCTAAACTACACAAAAGTACAGAATAAAGTTAAATTGTATTCTGTTCTGCCTAAAGGTTATCAACAGTTTGACGTTAAAATACCAACAGTTGGCTTTGACTTAATCAAAGTATTGAATTTCAAAATCTTTCCGGGTCATTTGATCTGATTCCCTGATCAGATTTCCTTCCTCATCATAATAATACTCAGTTTCCTTCTTAATATTTCCGGCGGGATCTGTAATGGTTTCTTTCCTGTTGTTTTTGCCATTGTATGTTATGCTGATGTTTCCGGACTGTGCTGACTGTTGCTGCAAAACCCGTCCCTCCTCATCGTATCTGAGTTTATAGTAGTCAATGATTTTGCCCTTTCTGTTTTTTACTGTCAGGCTGGCCAGTTCTCCATCTTCTGTATAAGTGTATTCTCTTGTTGTGAAAGGCTTTTTAAAACTTTTTTCAAATTCTTCCTGTTTGACAAGATTATTGTTTTCATCATAATGATAGCGTTTTGCAGTTTTCAACTTGTCACGTTCATCGTATTCTGCTTGTTCAGTCAACTTGTTCTTATCATTGAATGTTCTGATAATGTATTCTTCTATCTCATCATTTTCATCCAGTTCATCTATCCTCATGATTTGATTGTCCCGGTCAAAATTAAATCTGCGTAAGGCTTCATAACCTTCAGCGTAGGAGACATGCTCTTCCTTTAACCTGCCTGATTCATCATAAGTGAAATGATGATCTTCAGCCAACTCATCTTCTGAGAGGTAATTTTTTTCGCGTATTTTTTTGCCCTGGTCATCATAGAAGTTTTCTGTTTTTTCGATCACAGCTTCATCGGGGTCGTATTTGATACTCTGAATGATGTTTCCTGCCTTGTCATATTCTATTTGTTCAGCCAGATAGCTTTCTCCGTCAATTTCTGTAATTCTGGTTTCGATCCTTTTTATTTGTTTCATTGTGAATGATTGTATTTTGTTAAAAATCTGCATAAAATTATTAAAAGAAAAGGAAAAACTGTAACATTGTTGAAAATTGATATCGGAGTATCAGGATTTATGCCTAAGCACTATTTGTTCATAGTTAATCCGCGTGCAGGAAACGGGAAAGCCGGCAAAGACTGGGTGAAAATTGAGGCTTTGCTGTTAAAGCGCGATGTACAATACAAAGCTGTATTGACAACACGCTCCGGCCATGCCCACAAAATTGTTGAAGAGGAGTTGCAGGTTGGTTATAAAACCTTTGTTGTGGTTGGAGGTGATGGTACACTGAACGAGGTTGTGAACGGTGTTTTTCAACAGACCATTGTACAGCCTGAGCAGATTCAGATAGGTATTATTCCTGTGGGCACAGGCAATGACTGGGCAAGGAATTACAAATTGCCCGGAAGGTATAAATCCGCCCTGGAAAGAATTTTCAGTCACCAGGAACATTATCAGGATGTGGGACGGGTGCGCCATGTAGAGGATGGCAAAGAAAACATCAGCTATTTTGTAAATGTTTCGGGTTTTGCTTTTGATTCACAGGTTGTGAATTCTACCAACAAAATGCAGGAACGGGGAAATCGTGCTGCTGTAGCTTATTTATTTAATCTTTTAAGGATACTTTTTTCCTGGAAGGCACAGAAATTACATGTCATCGCAAATGATACCCATATTCACCGCTGTATTTTCAGTATGAGCATTGGCATCGGGCGGTATAGCGGTGGCGGCATGCTTCAGACACCTGATGCAGATCTCAATGATGGACTGTTTGATGTTAGCATCTATGAAGACATGAGTTCATGGAAAATACTGAGGAACATTTATCGCCTGTACAATGGCAGTATTAATAAAGTTGATACCGTAACAAGCTTTCGCTGTGACAGATTGATGGTATATAACGGCAAAGGCATGCTCGCACAGCTGGACGGAGAACTGGTTACCGGGGATAAATTTGAAATAGAAGTATTGCCCTCAGCACTGAGGGTCCTGGTTTAAGCTAGATGTTTATTCTTCTGTTTGTTGCTCCTGTTCCTCCTGCAGTTTTTCCCACATTTCCATGAGACGGCTTTGTTTTTCCTGTAACTGATTGTACTCTTCAAAGTATTTGTTATCAACCTGTTCGGGGTCGGCCATCAAAGCTTCGAGCTCCTCCATGCGATTTTCCGTCTGGGATACTTTGTCTTCAGTCTGTTCAATCTCTTTTTGCAGCTTTCGGAGTATTTTATCTTTTGCTTTTTTCTCCAGATAACGTGCCTTGTTGGTGCTAACCTGCTGATTGTTTTTTTTCTGTTTTTTCTTGTTTGATGCCGCGTTGATTTCCCGCATGGATTCCATTTTACGGCGTTCCAGAAAGGCTTTGATGCCGCCCAGATGTTGCCGTATGTTCTTGTTTCTGAATTCATAAACATTTTCGACCAGTCCATCCAGAAAATACCTGTCATGTGAAACCACGATCAGGGTACCGTCATATGCCATCAGAGCCTGCTTCAGTACATCCTTGGAAGGGATGTCCAGGTGGTTGGTGGGCTCATCCAGAATCAGCAGGTTGTGTGGTTCAAGCAACAAACGTGCAAGTGCAAGTCTGGATCGTTCACCCCCTGAAAGAACAGCAACTTTTTTGTCTGTATCGTCCCCTGAAAACATAAAACTGCCAAGTATGCTCCGTATTTGTTTTCTTACTTCTCCCCGGGCTTCATCATCCAGGGTTTGGAAAACGGTTTTTTCTTCATTGAGCAGCTCATCCTGATTTTGGGCGTAGTATCCTATATGCAGGTTGTGGCCGTATGTAATATCTCCCGAGCTGGGTTCCAGATATTCGAGAATGATTTTTGACAAGGTGGTTTTGCCTTCTCCGTTTTTTCCGACAAAAGCAATTTTTTCTCCCCGTTCTACCGTCAGATTGATATCTTTCAAAACTTCATGGCTGCCAAAGGATTTGCTCAGTTTTTTACATTCAACAACTATGCTGCCGGCTCTGGGTGCCGGGGGAAAACGGAAATGAATGCTGCCGCTATCGGTTTCATCAATATCAATCATCTCGGTTTTTTCCAGTTGTTTGATGCGGGACTGAACCTGCCGGGCTTTGGTTGCTTTATACCGGAAACGTTCAATGAATTGTTCTGCCTCTTCTATTTGTTTTTCCTGGTTTTTACGTGATGCTTCCTGCAAGGCGATTCTTTCTTTCCGCATTTCCAGATATCTGGTGTAGGAGGCCGGATAGTCATATAGTTTGCCTTTATCAATTTCGAGTGTCCGGCTGGTTACATTATCCAGAAACAACCTGTCATGAGAGATTAGAACGACAGCGCCCGGGTAATCAATCAGGAAGGTTTCCAGCCACTGTATGCTTTCAATATCCAGGTGGTTTGTTGGTTCATCCAGCATGAGCACGTCGGGGCTGCTTAATAAGAGTTTCGACAGCTCAATGCGCATGCGCCATCCGCCACTGAATTCAGCAGTTTCACGGTTCAGGTCTGTAGGTTCAAATCCCAGTCCCTTCAGGGTTTTTTCAATCAGTGCATTGATGGTATCTGTTTTCAGAAAGCCGGCACGCTCTGTGGCATCAGCAAGGCGGGAAGTCAGAGTCTGATAGCTTTCCGAATGGTAATCGGTGCGTTCGGCCAGTTCCTGTCCCATGTTTTCAATTTCTTTTTCCAGGATAATGGCTTCAGGAAAGGCTTTTCTCACTTCATCCAGCACTGTCTGACCGGTATCTGAAAATCTGATGTGCTGAGGGAGATAAGCCACAGTACAGTCAGTGGGGCTGCTGATTTCCCCTTCATCGGCTTGCATTGAATGTAACATCAGCTTGAGCAAAGTCGTTTTGCCGGAACCGTTTTTGCCTGTCAGACCGATTCTGTCTTTTGGCCTGACAATGAAGGTAACGCCGGAAAACAAGGTTTCGCCACCAAAGCGAATGCCCAAATTGTTAACTGATAACATAATATTTTATCTCTTTCTTTGCTGCTTCTGTGCGTCTTCAAGTCTTTTTTGCCATTTTGACTTTTTCACGGGTTTCTTTTTGTTGGCCTCGAGTTTTGCCCTTACTGCATCATCATTGACAATGTATTTACGGATAACCCATGTCTGTATGATGGTAATCAGGTTGGCCAGGAAATAATAGTAACTAAGGCCGGCAGCGTAGCTGTTAAAAACGACCAGCAGCATGAGTGGCATGAACCACATCATCATTTTCATCATACTCTGGTTTTGTCCTCCGGCTTGTCCTGCGCTGTTAAGCTTTGTGGAAATAACCATTGATGCTGCCATAAGCAGGGTGAACAGTGAAATGTGGTCCCCGTACATCGGGATGGTAAATGGCAAATCCAGAATGGAGTCGTATGAAGACAAGTCGTTGGCCCAAAGGAAGGATTTTTGCCGGAGCTCAATGGAAGCCGGGAAAAACCTGAACATGGCAATAAGGATTGGCATCTGCAGCAGCATCGGGAGGCAACCACCCATAGGATTTGCTCCTGCCTTTTTATACAGCTTCATGGTTGCCTGCTGTTTTTCCATTTCTTTGCCTTTGGGATACTTCTTACTCAATTCATCAATCTGAGGTTTCAGTACCCGCATTTTTGCCATGGACATGTATGATTTGTATGTCAGCGGGAAAAGGATGAGTTTGATGATGAGGGTGAGTATGAGGATAATGATTCCATAATTGCTTATCCAGTTGCCCAGCCAGTTGAATACAGGGATAATCAGATATTTGTTAAACCAGCCAAATATGCCCCAGCCCAGAGGAATCAACTCTTCCATTTCCTGGTCATAGGATTTGAGGAGCTGATATTTATTGGGACCAAAATAAAACCGCATGTTGTAGGTTTTTTCTGCCTCATGCATATATGGCACGGTCATTTCAGTGGTAAATTTCTCGATATATGGCCCTGAGTCCAGTGCTTTTGCATGGAAATAGGGGTCTTCAAAACCTTCATCGTTGATGAGAATGCTTGAAAAGAATTGTTGCTTGTATGCCACCCAGTTAATCACACCAGGGGTTTCTTCTTCATCCTCATCTTTTCTTTCGTTGATTTTTTCAACATCCCCGTTTTCAAAGCGGTAGTGTATAGTGGAGTTCTGGGTTTCCCATTTTCTGCCATGCTCCAGACCAGGCAGATATGCTTTCCAGTGCAGTTTGAAATAGTGTACATTCTGTGCCAGCAGATTATTCATGTTGTGGAGCTTCATGTCGTAATCTACCATCCAGGCATCATTTTCCAGTGTGTAAGTAAATTCAATATAGCGATGTTCGTCTGCCTTGAGGCGGAAAACTGCCTGTGCTGGATTGTTTTCGCCGGCTTTTATCAGGCTGTCCGTGCCCATATAAGTGAAGTACAGGTCGTTTGTGTTCAGTGGCCTGTTTTCTATCAGCATTTCAAAACCAAATTGTGAGGCAGTATCTCCCTCAAAAAGGATAAGATCTTCCTTGTCATGGGTTTTATAATCTTTCAGCTCAACGGAATGAACCTTACCACCTTTGGTATTGAACTTTACAATCATTTGCTCGTTTTCCATGGTGATCAGGCGGGATTCTCCTGTGGCTGCCCTGGACATAGCACCATATCTTTTGCGAAGTTCAAGATTTTTGGCAGAGTCGTTCTCTGTGCTTTCAGGTGTTCCATTTGCATTGTCTGCAAAATTGTCATTTGCTGCCAGGCTATCTGCTCTTTTCTCAGCTTCCAGCAGTTCAATTTGTTTCAGTGAATCTTTTTGTTTTTCGACCTGAACAATGGAGTCTCTTTGACGTTGCAAAGCCTCCCTTTCTTCTTCGCTTGGGCGTGTAAAAATGCTGTATCCAATCAGCAGGACAGCTATTACAATTAATCCAATTATACTTTGTTTGTCCATAATACTTCAATTATTTTTCGAGACAGGCTTTAATGAAATTTACAAATAAGGGGTGTGGGTTGATAACAGTACTCTGGTATTCAGGATGAAATTGAACTCCAATAAACCATTTGTGATCAGGAAGCTCCATGATTTCTACAAGATCGGTATCCGGATTAATCCCTGTTGGCATCATGCCGTGGTTTTTGAAATCCTCAATGAATTTGTTGTTAAACTCGTAACGATGGCGATGTCTTTCGCTGATATTGATGCGTTTGTAGGCGGCGTATGCTTTGCTGTCTTTTTCCAGCACGCAGGGATATGCCCCCAGCCTCATGGTGCCGCCTTTGTCGGTCACCTGTTTCTGACTTTCCATCAAATCAATGACAGGGTATTTTGTTTTGCGGTCCATTTCCGCTGAGTTGGCCTTATCCATCCCGATGACATTCCTTGCAAATTCAATTACAGCACATTGCATGCCCAGGCAAATGCCCAGGAAGGGGATGTTATTGGTCCGTGCATATTCTACTGCATTGATTTTGCCTTCTATGCCTCTGGTTCCAAAGCCCGGAGCTACTACCACCCCGTCGAATTCTGAAAGGATGTCTGCAGCATTTTCTCTTGTGATTTCTTCTGAATGAACATGGCATACTTTGACCTCAGCTTCATTCACAACACCTGCGTGGATGAATGATTCATCAATGGATTTGTATGCATCGGGCAGTTCTATGTATTTGCCTACCAGCGCAATATTAATTTCGGATTTCGGATTTTGTAATTTTGTGAGAAATTTTTTCCAGGGTTCCAGGCCGGGATTTATTCCCACTCCCATATTCAGCTTTTTCAGCACGGTGACATCCAGATTTTCTTTCTGCATCATCAAAGGCACCTCGTAAATTGAGGAAACATCCTGAGATTCCACTACAGCTTCCAGGCTGACGTTGCAAAACTGTGCTACTTTTTCTTTGATGTCGTTGTGAACCGGGGTCTCTGTCCTCATGACAATGATATCCGGTTGTACCCCTTCTTCCAGTAAGCGTTTTACGGAATGCTGTGTGGGTTTGGTTTTGTGTTCACCGCTGGCTTTTAAATAGGGAACCAGGGTCAGGTGAATGGTAACACAATGGTCTTTTAACTCCCATTTCAATTGTCTGACAGATTCAATATAGGGAAGTGATTCAATATCGCCAACAGTACCTCCGATTTCGGTAATCACAAAGTCATATTTGTGTTTCTTCCCCAACAGCATTATCCGGCGTTTGATTTCATCTGTGATGTGAGGGATAATCTGCACGGTTTTTCCCAGATAATCCCCGCGCCTTTCTTTATCAATTACTGTCTGATAAACTCTGCCAGTGGTTACATTGTTTGCCTGACTCGTGTTGTGATTTAAAAAACGTTCGTAATGTCCGAGGTCGAGATCTGTTTCAGCTCCGTCTTCAGTGACATAGCATTCACCATGTTCATATGGGTTGAGTGTGCCCGGATCTACGTTGATGTAAGGGTCCAGCTTTTGGATAGTCACAGAATACCCTCTTGCCTGTAATAATTTGGCAAGAGAAGCGGAAATAATGCCTTTTCCTAAGGAGGATGCAACACCTCCGGTTACAAAAATGTAATTCGTTGAAGCCACAATATAAATGTATTAAAATGTTAAACTTAAGCCAAGACTCGGCATGATTGGTAACTGGTTTACACGTTCATTATTGACCCGGTCGAAATAGAAAATATTTTCCCGGTTGTAAACATTGGTAACACCGGCTGTGATTTGCAGTTCAGATCGTTTGCTGAATGTGAATGTCTTTTTGATATTGACATCAAACCGGTGGTAAACCGGTAACCTGCCCTCGTTCAGATCATCATAAATAATGCCCAGGCTGCCGTTCATTTGCCAGTAATTTGAGTTGATGCCTTCATACAAAGGTAATTGCTCATAAAATCCCTGTGTTTTGGTAAATGGGAATCCGCTGCCGAGATTCCAGCGAGCGCTGATTTCCCACGAGCGATCTTCTCCAAGTCTGTATGTGCTGAGCAGGTTGATGTTGTGACGACGGTCAAAGTGAGGGGCATAGGTTTCGATGCCATCATAGCGCCTTACCCAGCCGAGTCCGTATACTGCCCAGATGTAAAGCCTGTTGTGATCATACTTGAAAACAATATCAGCCCCATATGCATAGCCTTTTTCTATGATGAAATCTTTTTTGTATGCATCTTCAATTTCGCGGTTCTCATAAGTATCGTCGTATATCTTATTTCGGTTGATGTTGGTCAACTGGGAAAAATTCTTGATATATCCCTCAAGGTTGACATCAAAATATCTTGAAAAATCGTATTCAACACCTGTGATGGCATGTTGGGACTTTTGCAGCTTATGGCTCACGCGCTCCCCGTCAAATTCGTCAGGCACATCGTCTGAGCCTGACAGAAAGCCGTAAAACAAATTGACCACATCCCTGTCGGAATTGGCTGCAATCAGATTTTGGGAATAAAAGCCACCGGCAAATTTGATCCTGAGTCTTTCATTGATATTGTATTTTGCTCCCAGCCTGGGTTCCAGAGAGGCATCGTTCAATGATGCATAGTAATGTATGCGAAATGATGGATCCAGTATCAGCGCTCCAAGGTTGAGTTTGTATTTCATATAAGCAGCCACCTCAGTAGTGTTCTCTTCCTGTCTGATGGTTCTGCCTATGCTGTTTTCATAGCGAAAATCCGTATTGAATCCAAGGGTTTCCATGCCCCAGATAAACTCATTTTTTCCAAGGAAATAGACAAAATCCAGCCCGCCATTGTATCCACTGACACTGCTGCTTCTGGGCCTGTTGTTTGCATCGGATAATTCAATGCCGTAATTGGAATATGACAAGTCTGCTTTTATCATGATGGCTGAACCGGCCGGGACAATCACAAAGTTACTGCCAAGTCCGCTGCTGCTCCAGTTCATGTCGGATAAAGCTCCGTAATTTACCTGATCAGTGAAATGAAAACCAAAAAGGTTTAGTTTGCTGCCACTGGGAGAATTGAAGGCCAGTTTTCCGTATAAATCCGTGTATGAAAAGGGCAGGCTGTCGTCAATGTATGTATAAAGATGTTTTGAGGTTTCGTTCAGATAGGATGTTTTGGCCGAAGCAATATAGGTAGCACTTGATTCCCCGGGTTCAAATTTCTTGAATGGCCCCTCAATCATTAGCTTGCTGCCAAACGGACTGGCACTGATCTTTCCTGCAAAACGTTTCTTGTTTCCGTTACGCATCCTGATATCCATTACGGATGAAATCCTGCCTCCGTACTCTGCAGAGAATCCACCTGTATAAACATCTGTATTTTCGATGATATCTGAATCAAAAACAGAAAATAAGCCAATCGAGTGAAAGGGATTATAAATTACCATCCCGTCAAGCAGAACAAGGTTTTGAATCGGAGAGCCACCACGAATATACAGCTGTCCGCCCTGGTCTCCGGTAAAAATAACACCGGGAACAACCTGTAGGTATTGGGCCAGATCAGGCTCAGCACCTATGCTTGGTAAACGCTTGATTTGTGTGGGCTGAACCTTGGTGATGGATGTTCTTACCTGCGTTGCTTTTTCTCGCTGCTCGGCAGAGACTACGGTCTCTTCAAGTATCACCGATGAGGGTGTCAGGTAGTAATTGTCAGAAATCAGCCCCCCTTCCTTCATGACAATTTCTGTTCGCAGGGTATCATATCCCACATAGGAAATAATGAGCTGATGCCGCCCTGGCGGAACCTTGTTGATATTGAAATATCCGTTTACATCAGTTGCCGCACCAAGGCTGGTGTTTTCGATAAAAACATTGGCAAAAATACAGGCTTCTCCGGTTTCTTTGTCATATACAAAACCTTTGATATTTCCATTTTGTGCTACACTAAACCCGGTAAATAAAATACCGGCAAAGAGAGTTAATAGCTTGATAAATAGTGACTTATTATTCATTGTTTTCAATGTTTCTGATGGCCAGATCCAGTATTTTACGTTTTTCAAGCATGTTTTTATTGCTGTTTTTGGCCTTTTCGATTTTATCCCTGACGTCTTTCAGCACTGTTTCGCTGCTGCTGCCGGAGAAAAAACTCATATTATTTTCAAGTAGAACGATATCTTCCTTGGTTTTATTGATTTTTTGGTTGATTTGTTGGCGTTCACTCTTGAGCTTGTTGATGTCATTATCTTTGGCCAACATGTCAACTTTTGACTGAAACTGAAGCTGGTTCATGTTTTTTGCTGACATGTCAAGTTTGCTGAAAACCTCATCAACGGCATTTCTGAACTCTTTTTGTAATTTATCTTTCTCTTTGATGGGAACAAAACCTATATCAGCCCAGCGTTTTTGAAAATCCTGAATTGCCCTGAGATTGTCTTCCTTGCTGTCTGAAGGCTTAAAAGCCTTAATTTCTTTAATGAGCTTGCGTTTTTCTTCAGCATTCTCCTTTTCTGCTTCCTTTTTGTTCTTGAAGTGAGCATCACGTGCCTTGAAAAACTGGTCACATGCATTTCTGAAACGTTTCCAAACAGCTTCACTTTCTTTTTTGGGCACAGGGCCGATGGTTTTCCATTGTTTTTGAAATTCAATCAGGGCATCCCGGGTTTTGTTCCATTCAGTGCTGTCTTTGAGGGCTTCAGCCTGAATACACAAGTCGGTTTTCTTTTGCAGATTATCTTCCAGGTGGCCGTGTCTTTCTTTGAAAAACTCATGTTTTTTATCAAAAAATACATTGCAGGCAGCCCTGAATCTTTCATATATGGCTGAATTGTATTTCTTGGGAACCATGCCGATGGTTTTCCACACTTTTTGAATTTCAATAATCTCATCAGTGTGCTTGTTCCATTCCTTTATTGCGCTGTAATCCTTGCCTGCAATGGCCTCCACCTTTTCACACAGGGCAGTTTTGGCTTCGAGGTTCTTTTTACGCTCTTCCTTTTTCTCGAGAAAATGATCCTGGTGCTTTTTATTGATTTCCCGCGTGGCTGTGCTGAAGCGCTCCCACAGGTCTTCCCGTTTTTCTTTTCTTACCGGCCCGATTTCGCGCCATTCATCATGCAGCTTTTGCAATTTATTCCAGGCGTCTATGATATCTCCTTCCAGCAAAAGTTCTTCGGCTTTTTCACAAAGCAATGTTTTGGCTTCCATATTCTTTTTGAAATCCAAATCACGCAATTCGTTGTTGATTTTTATGAAATCATAAAAACGCTCTATCTGATGATTGTATGACTGCCAGAGATCTCTTACTTCTTCTTTTGGTACGTTGCCAATGGACTGCCATTTTTTCTGAAGCTCCCGAAACTCCTCAAAAGTCTTGTTCAGAGATTCCTCCCCGTTGGCCAGTACTTTGATTTTTTCAATGATCTCCTGCTTTTTATTCAGATTCTCCTGCCTGTCTTGATCAAGCTTTTTGTTAAACTCAGCTTTTTTCTTTTTATAATCGTCAAGCAGTTCTTTCAGATACGTTTCATCCTTATCATGGGGAGGTTCAAAATCCAGCGGATCTTTTCCGCTTTCGGTAAATTCACGCTTCATCAACGCAATTTCTGCCTGATGCAATTTGTAAAAGCTGTTTTTGATGGCATCTACCTTCGCCTTGCTGCCGGGTACATCTTCCTCAATGACAATTTCCTTAAGCGCTTTTAGCAACTCTTCTTTTGTCATGCTTGTGTAATCCGGCATGGAATCCCCGTCTTTCTCGTCAGTATCTACTGATGATGTGTCTTCCGGCTTTTCCTTTTGATCCTTTTCCTGATCAGTGCTGGCGGTTTCGGTTTTACCGGATTCTGGTAAAGTAGCTTCATTATTCTGCTTTTCTTCTGTTTCCGGCTTTTCTGTTCCGGATTCAGTTTCTCCGTTTTTCATAGCAGATTCGTCCGACCTGGAAGGTGCACTTTCGTTCGCCTCCTTGTCGTTCAGAGGGTTGTTCTTGAGTTCTTCGCTCATAATGTTAAAATCAGTTGCAATACATTATCTGTTTAATTTTAAAGCTTGCAAGTTTAGTAAAAATGTTCGAAATTAAGACTTAATGGCTGAAAATTCAAAGGTTTTTTGTGAAAAAACACTTAATTTTCAACAAATTAGATATTATGCCGGATCGGATGCCTGATTTGATTATTTTTGCAAAAATTACAGAACAATGCGTATAGATATTATCACAGTCCTGCCTGAATTGCTTGAGAGTCCACTGAGCCATTCCATTATAAAACGGGCACAGAACAAGGGTCTTGCAGAAATTCATTTACATGATTTGCGGGAATTTGGCCTGGGAAAACACAGGCAGGTGGATGATTACGCCTATGGTAATGATGCAGGTATGGTGATGATGATTGAACCTGTGGATCAGTGTATCTCTTCCCTGAAAAAAGAACGTGATTACGAAGAAGTGATTTATACTTCTCCAGACGGAGAACAATTTGATCAGCCCATGGCAAATCAACTTTCACTGAAATCCAACCTGATTATTTTGTGCGGACATTATAAAGGCGTTGATCATCGCATCAGAGAGCATCTTGTGACAAAGGAAATCAGCATAGGCGATTTTGTCATGACAGGAGGAGAACTGGCCGCAGCTGTTATGACCGATAGCATTGTCAGGCTCATTCCCGGCGTGTTGTCTGATGAAAGCTCTGCCCTGAGTGATTCTTTTCAGGACAATATGCTTTCCCCTCCGGTGTATACACGCCCTGCAGAGTATAAGGGCTGGCATGTTCCTGAAGTGCTCACAAGCGGTAATTTTAAAAAGATAGATGACTGGAAGGAAGCCAAAGCTCTGGAAAGAACAAAAGAGTTGCGGCCTGAATTGCTAAATAAGGGTGAAGATCATGGGCAGAATTAGTTTATTGCAGGCCGAGAATATCAGCAAAAGATACGGCGATTTGTTGTTGTTTGAGAATATATCACTTGGCATTTCCGAAGGCGATAAGACCGCTCTTATTGCCAAAAACGGAACAGGCAAATCTACCATACTCGGAATCCTGGCGGGTGAAGAAGTGCCCGATGAGGGAAAGGTTACTAAGCGTAATGACCTGCGCATTGGCTACCTGCCCCAGGATATCATTCTGGATTCCGGTAAATCAGTGATGGATGCTGTGTTTAGTTTGAGCTCCCCAACCATGAATGCAGTCAGGGATTATCAAAAAGCACTGAGCAGTGATGATCCTGAACATCTGCAATCCTGCATGGATGCCATGGACAGCCACAATGCCTGGGATACAGAACTGAAAGTAAAACAGGTTTTGTCAAGCCTGAAAATCACCCAAACGGAAAAACGTCTGGGTATGTTAAGCGGTGGGGAGCAAAAGCGCGTAGCACTGGCTGCTGTTCTGCTTGAAGAACCGGATCTGCTTATTCTTGATGAACCAACCAACCACCTTGATCTGAGCATGATTGAATGGCTGGAACAATTTCTCATGAAATCCGGAAAATCCCTGCTGATGGTTACACATGACAGATATTTCCTTGATCGTGTTTGTAATACCATTCTTGAACTGGATGATAACCGCATATACCCATACAAGGGCAATTACTCCTATTATCTGCAGAAACGACAAGAGCGAAAAGCCAATGAAATGGCCAATGCCGAAAAAGCTGCCAATCTTCTGAAAACAGAAGAGGAGTGGATGCGTCGTATGCCCAAAGCCCGGGGCACAAAAGCAAAATTCAGGGAGGATAATTATTATGAGTTGAAAGAAAAGGCCAGAAAAAAGCAGGATGATCAATTGCATATTTCTGTGCCATCAACGCGGCTGGGAAGAAAAGTTTTTGATTTGCATGATGTCTCCAAAGGATATGACAACAAGCTGCTTTTTAAGAATTTCAACTACAAATTTGTCAAAGGTGAAAAAGTCGGTATTGTGGGTGATAATGGTTCAGGGAAAACCACTTTCCTGGAATTACTGGCAGGTACAATTAAGCCCGATACAGGCAGAATTGAAACCGGCAGCACCCTTAAGCTGGCATATTACCGGCAGGATGGGCTGGCATTTGATGAAAATGAACGCGTGATTGATGCCATCAGCAAAATCGCTGAAGCAGTGGATCTGGGTAAAGATAAGGTGTTTACAGCCAGACAGTTTCTTCTGTATTTTATGTTCCCGGTGGAAAAACAACAACAAAAAATTTCCAGGCTGAGTGGTGGGGAAAAGCGCCGGCTTTACCTGTGTTCTGTGCTTATCAAAAAGCCCAATTTTTTAATTCTTGATGAGCCTACCAATGACCTGGATATCATCAGCCTGCAGGTACTTGAAGATTATCTCATGAACTTTGATGGCTGTGTGCTCATCGTTTCTCATGACCGGTATTTTATGGATAAAATTGTTGATCACCTTTTTGTCTTTGACGGTCAGGGAACTATCAAGGATTTCCCCGGCAATTATTCTGTATATCGCTCAGCACAAGAGGAAAAAGAAATGATTGACAAATACCGGGCTTCAAAACAAAGGCAAAAAGAAAAACCGGCCTTTTCCGGTACCCCGAAAAATTCCTACAGGAATCGATTGTCCTATAAAGAAAAACGTGAATACGAGCAGCTTGAAAAGGACATTTCCCGACTTACTGAACAGAAAAATGAAGTGGAAAAAGCGATGAACAGTGGAACACTTGAGGCGGATGAATTGATGAAAGCATCAAAGGAATTTTCTGCCCTGACCGATGAACTGGATGAAAAGGAAATGCGTTGGCTTGAACTGAGTGAGCGAAGCTGAGAAACAATTTGCGGACTTAGTAAAAATACGTATCTTAATGCGCAGAAATACCAATTGATTTTCGTATTAATTACTTTGTAAGCTTATATCATACAGATACATTTGCATTGTGCAAAAATTGCACCTTATTTTGAACTGTAATTTGTTTAATATTTAATCAAACCATCATGGCAGATATTTTTAATAAAGTCAGAAAAGAGAGAGGTCCTCTGGGCCGCTACCAGGAAAAGTCACACGGATATTTCACCTTCCCTAAGCTTGAAGGTGAGATTAAGCCACGGATGATGTTTAATGGTAAAGAGGTGTTGACCTGGAGCCTCAACAATTACCTTGGGCTTGCCAATCATCCTGAGGTAAGGAAAGCTGATGCTGATGCAGCCAAAGAATATGGCATGGCTTATCCCATGGGTGCCCGGATGATGTCAGGACACACGAAATTTCATGAAGAACTGGAAAGGAATCTTGCTGATTTTGTTGGTCATCCCGATGCTTTCCTGCTCAATTATGGTTACCAGGGTATGGTTTCCATAATCGATGCCCTCGTTGATCGTCGTGATGTGATTGTTTATGATTCTGAATCTCATGCCTGTATACTTGATGGCATGCGTCTGCATATGGGAAAACGTTTTGTTTATCCTCACAATGATATTGAAAATCTTGATAAGCAGCTTGGAAGAGCTGAGAAAATTGCTGACCGCCAGGGTGGTGGTGTACTTGTCATTACCGAAGGCGTTTTTGGTATGGCCGGAGACCTTGGTCATCTGGATAAAATCGCCGAACTCAAGAAAAAACATAACTTCCGTTTGCTCGTGGATGATGCGCATGGTTTTGGTACCATGGGGAAAACCGGTGCCGGAGTGGCAGAACATTACGGAGTGCAGGATGAAATTGATGTGTATTTCTCAACCTTTGCCAAATCCATGGCCGGTATCGGTGCTTTTGTAGCATCCGAAAAAGATATTGTTGATTACCTGCGTTACAATATGCGGTCTCAGACTTTTGCCAAATCATTGCCAATGCCAATGGTCAAAGGTGCTCTGAAACGCCTTGAGCTGCTGAAAAATGATCCTTCACACAAAAACAACCTCTGGAAAATCGCCAATGCCCTCCAAAGCGGCCTTAAAGAGCGTGGATTTGATATCGGAAATACGGAATCACCTGTGACTCCTGTTTATTTTGAAGGTGGCGTGGTAGAAGGTACAAATGCAGTTGTTGACCTGCGTGAAAACTACAGCATTTTTAGTTCCATTGTTGTTTATCCTGTTGTGCCGAAAGATACCATCATGTTACGCCTGATACCAACAGCAGTGCATACTCTGGATGATGTTGAGGAAACGCTGGAAGCTTTTTCTGCCATCCGGGAAAAACTTGAAGCTGGAGAATATCGCCAGGGTGAAGTAAAAAATATGGCTACTGACTAAGACCAATACAATGCAGAACAAAAAATTTATCTTAAGGTGCACCAATTGTGGGAATGAATTTGACGGATTCAGCAGCTGGTTTGCAAACAATCAGGTCTGTCCTGAATGCGGTGCCAAACATGTTGAAGCCAAATATCCCATAGATTTTTCCGGCCTTGAAAAACTCATGGAAATTCCTGACTGCGAGATTGAATCGCTTTGGCATTATTTTGATTATTTGCCCTTGAATTCCAAAAGCAACATTATTTCTTTCAAAGAAGGAGCAATCCCCGTAGAACGTTGGGGATTTCTTGAAGACTACGCCAAAGAAAAACACGGACTCAGCCTTGAGGTCTGGGTGTACCGGAATGATAAAAACGGGGGCACCGGCACATTTAAGGATGTTGCCGCCAGCCTTGCAGCAAGTGTCCTGAAGGAAGAAGGCGTGAAAGATTATGTGGTTGCCAGTACAGGCAATACAGCAACATCTTTTGCCAAATATCTTGCCATGGCCGGCATCAATGCCTATATTTTTATGCCCGTTGATGCCCTGAAGGCATCGGAATCAGAAATTAATTTGTACGGACAAAAAGTGTTCAGGGTACAGGGTGATTATGCCATGGCCAAAGAGATTGCAGCAGATTTTGCAAAAAAGCACAATATGCTGATGACCGGTGGTAATGTTGATCCTTTAAGGGTTGAGGCAAAAAAGACCATGGTGTATGAATGGATCAGGCAAATGGGCAAATTGCCAGATGTATATGTTCAGGCATTGTCCGGTGGTACCGGTCCCATAGCTATTGAGAAAGCCTTGCGGGATGCCGAAGGTACTGTTTTTGACCAGCCAATGCCACGTCAGATACTGGTGCAGCCGGACAAATGTCCGCCTATGGCAATGGCATGGCAAAGTGCAGTAGAAAATAATTTTCCCGAAGGATGGAACCGGGATTTTCCGGTGATTGAAAATCCACCCACCAGCGTGCCTACACTGGCTACCGGTAAACCGGGAACATATCCGCTGATTTCAGAACTGGTCAGACGCACAAATGGCAGCATCATTCAGATGAAAGAAGATAAAATCCATGACATTGCCCGCTGGATAGGATATGAAACCAAAGTACCAATAGGACCCGCTTCCGCCGTTTGTATGGGTGGCTTCCTGAATGCTCTCAAAGAAAATCTCATTCAGGATGGTGAATGTGTTCTGGTAAATACCGGAGAAGGTGTTAGCCGGGCACCTCAGTTTATGGAAGAACTGATTTATATTACCGATAATGTTTCCTCACTGGATGATTGTAAAATACACGATCGTGAGGCTTTGCGTGCGGAATTGATTTCCCGTATTGATTAATTATTGATTGCCTTTTTTACAATATGAAACCGTTTTCTGTCGCAGAAGGCGGTTTTTTTTAGCCAAAAAAAGGCTGCCCGGTAAAGACAGCCTTTCTGGATTGTAAATATCAGGTTTTATTTGATTACCTGGAGTTTGATTGTGCCATTATGATCTGCACTGCTGAGTTTGAGAAGGTAAATGCCCTGTCCCTCATCTTCAAGCTGAATTTTGTGTAGATTGTTTTCAATTTTACCATTGGAAATAAGACGTCCATCCAGGCTGTAGATTTCATATTTTACGCCCTGGCAATTTTCAATGGCAAATTGTCCGGTTGATGGATTTGGGTAGATGTTGACTGTGCCAAACCCAAAATCAAATACAGAGCTTTCCGTGATGACAATTGAAAAGCTTTGGGAATCATCAAACATGCCATCACTGACACTGACTTCTACCGGAAGGCCGAAAGTACTGGTGGCATCCGGTGTGCCGCTAAGATCTGCTGTGCCGTCGCCATTGTCAGTCATGCTCATCCATGCCGGTCCTTCAATCAGAGTAAAGCTCAGATCATCATCATCCGGATCATCAGCAATCACAGTGTAATTGTATGCTTCATCAACGATGGCATCAGTCAGGGGAGAGGAAGTGATTTCCGGTGCCTGGTTGGATGTGAGAACGGTGATGATGAAGTCCTGACTTCCTGTTCCATCGCCGTTGCTTACTTCCAATTCCACGGCAAAGGTTTCACTTTCCAGTGCAATGTCAGGAGCTGTTCCGGAGAGTGTGGCAGTTCCATCACCATTGTCAACCAGGGTGAGCCACTCAGGGGTGGTGATTTCACTGATGGTCAGGGGCAGTCCTTCCGGATCTTCTGCTGTGATATTATAAGTATAATTTTCGCTCATGATAATTTCTGTTACCGGAGATGAGGTAAAGTAGGGATCAGTCATCCCGGGAATACCTGCCCATTTGTATATTCCGCCGGAATTTTCATCCATATTGAATCCGCCTGCCCATCCGACATTTTCATTCATCATCTGTACGTTTGTGTACTGGATTGAGTCGTCGAGCATAGTCCAGTTTGTTCCGTAATCCATTGAGTAAGCCGAGAAGTTTTCTTCTGTTGTCTGTGAGATTTTCACAGAAATCAACATTCCGGGATGACCCGGGACAGCAGAAATGTCAGAAGGTTGTTCTTCTTCGGGAATACTGATGGTTTCCCAGGTCTGACCCCCATTTTCAGTTTTGCGCATGGCCCAACTGGTAATTTGTCCTGTAGTCTGATCCTGTACCTGAGCAATGATAAAACCATTGTCTTCATCGGTCATGCTGATCCGGCTTACATTGTCTTCTCCGGTTGTCAGTACTTCCCATGTGGCGCCCTTGTCGCTGGTTTTGTATATGCGTCCGTTGTTTGTGCCAAACCATGCCACATCTCCAACTGCATCATATACACCTGTCCATCCCATTTCGTCTGTCAGTGGGTCAGGGAGGTCAGCTCCGTCAACCCGTATCCAGTTGGTGCCACCGTCGGAGGTTGTGTAAACTTCAAATTCCCCGCCTTCGGGGTCGCCCATGCAAAAGCCTTCATTGGCATTGAACATATGTATCACATTGGGGAATGAGGATGTTCCGTCAAAGGCAGCTGTTGTTTGTTCTGTCCAGCTGGTACCCCCGTTATTTGTATGAAAAATTCCACCTCCTCCGTTGACATCGTACATGGCCACCCATGCATTCATGTCGTCAACTGCGGTTATACAGCCGGGCGCAAGCTCATCCGGAGCATCAATGGTGTCAGGCATCCAGGTATCACCGCCATCAGCTGTGCGTGCAAAATCCTTGGTTACTGATCCACCGGTTCCGTCATAAGTAAGTATCCATGCAGTGTTCTGATCGGCAATGGCAGTCTGGACAACACCCCTGAACTGGTTCTCAAAATGTGTGTTTTGGGGTATCCACGCGGATTCAGCTCCTCCGGTGCCGCCACCAACAATAATAAAAGCTGTTTTTACTTCTGTGTCAGTATTGGTGCCGTCAGAAGCAATCAGGCTTACCTGATATACGCCTGCTTCTTCATAGCTTATTGCGGCGGGGTTTTGTTCTGTACTTGTGGCAGGTATGCCGCCTTCAAAGGTCCAGCTCCAGCTACTTGGAGTTCCGGTACTCAGATCAGTGAAATCAACAGTTCCATCAACCGGAATAACCACCTGGCTGGCTTCAAAGTCTGCCACCAGCGGGGCAATGGAATCTGTTGCGGCCTGCACCGCTGCTGCTGCATTGATACGGCCTGCACCGATGCTGTCAATAAATTCTGTGTTTTGTGCATCTACATCTTCACATGTGGATTTCAGTATTGCAGTAAGCTCTTCGGGTGTCAGATCGGGGTTGGCAGAAAGTATCAGGCCGCAAAGACCTGAGGTTACCGGTGCTGCCATGGACGTTCCCTGCATAACGTCAAACTGTCCGCTAACACCATATTCTGCAGCACCACCGCCAGTGCCGTCAAGAAGTGAACCTGATCCTCCGGCTTCACTTGCAGTTGTTGAAAGTACTGTAAAGGCACCAATTCCCCATAGTCCATCATTATAATAGCCGCCCGGAGCAAGTACATCTATCCAGGTGCCATAATTTGAAAAATCGGATTTGTTATCACCCACATCGTTGGACCCAACTGCAATTACATGATCCAGGGCAGCAGGGTATCCCACATAATTGACCGGAATGTCCGGGTTCATTTGAGTTTCCATGCCGTTGCCATTATTCCCGGCAGCACCTACCATCACACAGCCTTTATTATAGGCATAGTTGACAGTATTCTGCATGGTGGCAAAATACTGTGGTGACCCCCATGACATGTTGATGACATCGGCTCCGTTATCAGCAGCCCAGACAATTCCTTCAAATCCGGCAGCCATAGCCTGTCCGTCAGAGGCATCATCACCAAGTTTTACAGCCATGATGCTTACATCATAGCCAATGGAGGCAACACCAATACCGTTATTGCTTTCTGCACCTACCAGGCCGGCACTGTGTGTGCCATGAGACCAGATATACGTGCTTTCAGGTGGGTTGGGATCATTATCACCGTTTCCAAGATCAACCTGTGATACAATTTTGTTCTGCAGATCAGGATGATCAACATAGATGGCATTGTCAAGTACCGCCACCACAATGTTGGTGTCTCCGGTGGTTACATCCCATGCAGTTTCTGCATTGATGTTGCTTAAATGCCAGTTGGCTGCCGCTGTACCGAAACTACCGGAAACATCACCATAATACGGGTCATCCGGCACCATGGAAATCCTGAACAAAGGTGCTTTTTCAGCATATTCAATGTCCGGTAGATTGTTCATGTCTTTGACCAACTGTTCAACATCATGGATTTTCTCAAAATCCATCCGGAAAGTTCTTTGCAGGATATCAGAATCAGCAGAAAGGAAAGGCATACTGAGTTCTGTAATTTGATAATCATCAATCAAATCCTGCAAAAAATAAACATCTTTTGGGTTAATCTGCCCGTTTTCGTTTTGACTTACATTCAGGGCTACATCATCGTTGATTTTGAAATAAACGCGTCCGTCAACGCACCAATAATCAACAGTTTGTGCGAATCCGCTCATTGCAATCCCCATTGCAATGACAACAAAAAGTAATTTTTTCATAATAATCTCTGGTTTTTGGAAGTTTCCCCAAAACTAAGTAAAAAAAACAGAAATCAAAACTTTATTGCACGAAGAATGTGTCGTTTTCCCGGAGGACCGGGCAACCTGCTGACCTGATATCCGGCATTGCGAAGTGCCTGCTTTACCTTGCCCTGTGCGGAATAGGTAACCAAAATGCCATGGGGAGCGGTATGTTCATATAAATGTTGAAAAACTTCCGGCTTCCATGCTTCGGGATGACTTTCCGGTGAAAAAGCATCGAAAAACACCACATCATAATTGCCGGACAGTTGTGTTTTCGTGAAGTCTGCCTTCAGTTTGAGGAGTGTGAAGTTGTCACCGCAAGTGTTTTCCAGGTTCCAGATTTTTTGATTCATGGCGATACCGGCACTGCGCACAGGTTCTTCAAAATTTGTGTAAAATGATTCGGTTTCCTCTGCGCCCAGGGGAAAAAGCTCTACCCCCGTGTAATGTACTTTCAGGTTCCGTCTGTTAGCTTCCAGGTGCGAAAGCACGGCATTGAGCCCTGTGCCAAAGCCATATTCCAGAATACGGCAGTTGTTTTTGTCAGCAAACAACAATCCGTTCTTTATGAAAACCAGTGAGCTCTCCGAGATGGCTCCATTGACAGAATGGTAATATTCCCCAAATTTGCTGTTTTTGAGTGTATATGATCCGTCTCCGGTTTTTACCACTTGTGCCATACTGCTAAGATAGCATTTTTATATGATTGCGGAAAACAGCAGATGCGTTTCAGGAGAAAATTTTGTAAAAAAAAAGCTGACGCGCGCGTCAGCTTTTTTTTGCTTATGTAGCAATTTTGCCTATTGATCTGGTTTTTCAACCTTAAGGACGTCTGCTATAGCTTTTTCAAATGTGTCCTTGGGCAATGCTCCTGCAGCCATTTGTGGTTTTCCTTCTACCGGAATGAAAAGCAAACTCGGAATGCTGCGAATTCCAAAAATTGCTGCCAGCTCTTGTTGTTCTTCAGTGTTTACCTTGTAAAAATTGACTTTGCCTTTATATTCTTTGTCAAGTTCCTCAATCACCGGGGCTACCATCTTACAGGGTGCACACCAGTCAGCCCAGAAATCAATCATGGCAGGCTTGTCGCCTTTGTAATTCCAGTCTTTTTCTTCGGTATAATCAAATACCTTTTCAATAAATGTTTCTTTTGTTAAATGTTCTACCATAACTTTGTTATTACAACAATTATTACTTTTGTGGATTATATGTTTGATTATTCAACAAGCAAGTTTTAAAATTGTTTACTGAGAGTTAAGATGATGGAAAGTTATGACAGACAAATAGATACTCCTTTGTTCAGAGAGATATCTAAGATTGCGGATCAACATGGGCTGGAATTATGGCTGATTGGAGGATATGTGAGAGACCTGTTTTTGAAGCGCAGATCTGTTGATATTGATATTGTAGTGCACGGAGACGGAGTAAAAGCAGCGAAAATTCTTGCCAGGGAGTTGCACGCTGATAACCTGAGTGTTTTCAGGAATTTTGGTACAGCCCGATTGCTTGTTGGTGAATATGAGATTGAAATTGTCGGTGCCCGAAAAGAGTCCTACCGCCATGATTCAAGAAAGCCAATTGTTGAAGATGGTAGCATTGAAGATGATCAAAACCGCCGGGATTTCACAATCAATGCACTTGCTCTTGGCTTAAACGGTGATAATTTTGGAAACCTGACTGATCCTTTTGGGGGTATGGAGGATTTGAAAAACAAAATCATCCGTACCCCGCTTGATCCGGACAAAACATTTTCTGACGATCCGTTGCGGATGCTGAGAGGCATACGTTTTGCCACCCAGCTGGATTTCCGGATAGATGAGAAAACATTTCAGGGGATAGCAGACAATGCCGGACGTATTACCATAGTTTCTAAGGAGCGTATTGCTGATGAGTTGAATAAAATTATGTTGGCAACAGAGCCGGGCAAAGGCATCAGGCTGATGAAAGATAGCGGGCTTCTGGAGATTTTGTTGCCTGAAGTGTATTCACTCAGTGGTGTTGAGGTACATAATAACCGGGCGCACAAGGAGAATTTTTTGCATTCTGTTCAGGTTCTGGATAATCTGGCAAAGCAGAGTGACAAGCTGTGGCTGAGATGGGCTGCCCTGCTTCATGACATAGGAAAGGCTGAAACCAAAAAATATCTCGACGGCCATGGCTGGACTTTCCATGCCCACGATTTTATCGGTGAAAAAATGATAACCCGGATTTTCAAACGCCTTAAGTTGCCTCTGGATGATCGCCTTAAATATGTCAGAAAAATTGTCCGTTTACATATGCGACCCATCAGCCTGGTGGAAGATAAGGTGACAGATTCTGCAGTGCGCCGCTTGCTATTTGATGCAGGAGATGATATTGATGATCTGATGTTGCTTTGCGAAGCAGATATTACATCCAAAAATCAAAAAAAGAAGGAAAAGTTTTTGAAAAACTTCCGGCTTGTCAGAAAAAAACTGCAGGAAATTGAAGAAAAAGATCGCATCCGGAATTTCCAGCCACCCATAGATGGAAAAGAAATTATGGACACCTTTAATCTCAAGCCATCACCAAAGATCGGCAAAATCAAGGATGCCATTAAGGATGCCATTCTGGACGGTAAAATACCCAATGAATATGAGGCTGCACGGAAGTATATGTTCAAAATTGCCGGGGAGCCTGGACCCGATGACTCGCAGGAGTGAAGTATTGCTCCGTTACAATCAATACAATTTTGTCCGTTTCAGTAAATACGCCTGAAGCACTTCTGCAAAGTCCCTGCGGATATCGGCCTCCACAAAATCAATTTGATACTGACCACAGCGGGTTTTTAGTTCAGACATGAAGGCATTGGTTTGCTTTCTGTACTGTTCACGTATTTCACCCGGGTTGAGTTTTATCTCACGTTGATTTTCCAGGTCAACAAAGCGATGGGGACGGTTGGCGTAATCAAAATCCTGCTCCAGCTCATGGTCGGTGACATGAAATAAGATAAGCTCGTGCTTGTTGAACTTCAGGTGCTGAAGGGCACTGAAAAGAGCCTCGGGATCCTCATCACTGAACATGTCGGAAAAGAGGATGATGAGTGAACGTTTTTTTATTTGCTCGGCAAGAATATTCAGTGATTCAGCTGCGCTGGTTTTGCGGTTTTGTGGTTTGTATTCCGGTGAAATCAACTGCCTGAGTTCGTTGTACAAAAAGGACAGATGCACCTGTGAGAGACGTGCGTCGGTGTGCAGGTGTACTTTTTCGTCAAATAGGCTGAGGCCAACAGCATCGCGCTGGCGTTTCATCAGGTAAATTAAGGCTGCACCAAGGTAAACAGAGTAGGAAAGCTTGTTCATGCGCTTTTCTTTTACCGGAAACAGCATGGATGATGATGTGTCAATGATGAGATGAGCGCGCAGGTTGGTTTCTTCTTCGTAGCGTTTGACAAAAAGCTTATCGGTGCGTGCAAACAGTTTCCAGTCAATGTGTTTTGTTGATTCTCCCTTGTTATACAGCCTGTGTTCGGCAAATTCAACAGAAAATCCGTGATAGGGGCTTTTATGCAGACCTGTAATGAAGCCTTCCACCACTTGTTTTGCAATCAGTTCAAGATGATCAAATTCTTCAAATTGCTGTATATCGCGCAGGTTTTTCATAATGACACTTTTGAAAGAACGAACTTACGGAATATTTATGATTTTTCCAGTAAAACTTATCCGGGGATGTGCAATTTTGCTCCGGGTCAGATTGTATCCTGATACATAATCAACTTAACATGCCATGATCCAGCATGTGGGTAATGGCCACTTTGAGACCTATGCCAATGAGGATGATCCCCCCTGCAATGGTTGACCACTTTTTCATGACGGGAGTGCGGAAATTATTTCCTGTCATCATGCCAAAAACACTGGCGGTAAAGGTGACGATAAAGATGATGGCCACAGCAAGCCAGATATTTACCCTGAGCAAGCCAAATGAAAATCCGGTGGCCAGGGCATCAATGCTGGTGGCAAGTGACATGGTTATGATGACTTTCAATCCGATCGTGAAATGCCTTGTGTTGTCTTCTTTGTTCAATGCTTCACGTATCATATGTATCCCGATAAGGAAAAGCAATCCAAAGGCCAGCCAGTGATCCCATGCATCAATGTATTGCAGGAGATTATAACCTGCAAAATATCCTATCAGAGGCATACCGGCCTGAAAGACCCCAAAACTAAGCGGGATAAACAGCTTGTGATTCCATGTCAGGGGTTTACAATTCAGTCCGCAGCTAATTGCTGCAGCAAAAGAATCAAAACTCAGGGCGATGGCTATGCCAATGATGCTTAAAATATCCATTGAGGTCGCAAAATTATAAAACTTGCTGAACATCGGAAGTTTTTTTTCGCTTGTGTTAAAAATTGAATTATTTTAGCGGCATGCGTCTGATGCAGAAAATATTGGCCTTTGTTTCCGTGGCAGCCCTGTTGGTTTCTACCATGGGCTATACCATTGAACATCATTTCTGTAATCATTGCGAGCGGAATTTTGAAACTGCCTGGTTCCTTGTTCCTGCAGCTGAAGACAATGATCATAACTGTGATTGTTCGCATGAAGACGAAACAGAAGAAACTTGTCAAAACCTTTGTGAAGTTGATCGTGCGGTGCATGTAGAGCATGTACGATCTGATATACAGTCATTTCTGGTAAAAGATGATGGCCGGAATGATATTTTATTACAGTCAATTCTGCTCGAAATCCCTCCCGGATTGTTCTTTACAGGAACAAATGTTAAACATCTAAAAGTGCCGGAATTCCTTGCACAAAATAGGCCACCGGACAGGGATGCCCCTCATATTCTCAATTGTGTATTCAGGTTGTGATTTGTTTAGCATTGATGGTGTAAATCATTGATTGTTGAACTTTAATCACAAAATTTTATGTTTAAAAAAGCAATAATATTGCTCTTGTTATGCCCGGGTATAATCACAGCAATATATGCCCGGCAAATTGAGGGCAAAGTATATGAGAAAGTACAAGGTGAGAAGGTGCCCATCACCGGAGCCAATGTTGTTTGGCTTGAGACAAACCGGGGCACAACAACAGATTCAGAGGGTGAGTTCTTACTCAACCACCACCCGGATTCGGATTATCTCCTGGTCAGCTTTATCGGTTATCGCAGTGATACAATTGCCATATCTGAGGATCAGAATTATGTTGAAGTTGAACTGGAACCCGGTGAGGTACTGGGTGAAGTGTCTGTTGCAGACCGGAAATCAGGCACAACGGTTGACCGCATGGAAACCATGCATGTTGAAAATATTGCAGGTGAGGAAATGCACAAAGCAGCTTGCTGCAACCTGTCGCAGAGCTTTGAGACCAATGCCTCCGTGGATGCTGCTTACAGTGATGCTGCAACTGGTGCCAAACAGATTCGCTTATTGGGCTTGTCAGGTCGATATGTGCAGATGATGACCGAGAACTTTCCGAATTATTATGGTCTGGCTACTGCATTCGGACTGGAATATATTCCCGGCCCGTGGATGGATGCCATTCAGGTTTCAAAAGGAACGGCTGCAGTTACCAATGGTTATGACGCCATCACAGGGCAGATTAATGTGGAATACAAAAAACCGGCAACTTCAGAACCTTTATATGCCAACTGGCTGATCAATGACAAAGGACGCACTGAAGTTAATCTTAATGGCCGCTGGCTGATTAATGATAAGTGGAGTACCATGTTGATGACCCATCATGGCTGGAGCCTTAGAAAAAATGATGTCAATGATGACAATTTTATGGATCATCCGCTTGTGGACCGCCAATTGTTTTTTGCCAGAACTGATTATAATAATCACAAAGGCTATTCAACCCGTTTCGGCCTCAAGTATTTCTTCGAAAACCGCCTTGGTGGCCAGTTGAATTATGATCCCGATGTAAATCCTCTGGATCAGACTGCGTACGGAGTGGATATCAACACAAAACGGTATGAAGCCTTCTGGAAAAACGGTTATATAATTCCCGGGATGAAACATACGAGTATTGCCCTGATCAATAATATGACTTATCATGAGCATGATGGTGTGTACGGAAAGCGTCAGTATGATGCCACTCAGGTCAGTTATTACGGTAATCTGATATGGCAAAGTGTTTTGGTGAATCATCAGCATACCTATCATGCCGGCATTAGCATGAAATATGACCAGTATGATGAGCATCTGGATGATCGTCCGCTGGGACGTGAGGAAATGGTTCCCGGGGCATTTCTTCAGTATTCCATGAATCTGGATAACGGTTTGAGTGCAATAGCAGGTTTGCGTGCAGACCATCACAACCTTTACGGGATGTTTTATACACCTCGTTTTCACTTGAAGTATAAGCCCAACGGGATTACTGTATTCCGGGCAAGTGCCGGTAAAGGATGGCGCACAGCCAATGTGCTTGCGGAAAACTCATTTCTGCTGGCATCATCCAGATATATGCGGATTGATGATAATCTCCTGCCTGAAGAAGCATGGAATGCAGGCTTCAGTATGACACAGTATTTTATGGTTGGCAATCAGGAATGGCGCGCCACGGCAGAATTTTATCGCACACAATTTGATAATCAGCTTGTGGTTGATATGGACAGTGATGTGGATGAGGTGCATTTCAGCAATCTGAATGGACGTTCTTTCTCCAACACATACCAGATAGAGTTGTCTGCACCCCTGGTAAAAGGCCTGGATTTACGCACAGCTTATCGCTACAACGATGTTCAACAGAACATTGGCGGTGTGATGCGGGAAGTGCCGCTGACAAGCAGATCAAAAGGGTTTATGACAGCATCGTACAAAACCCCGCTGGGTAAATGGCAGTTTGATGCTACCGGTCAGTATAACGGAGGCGGCAGAATTCCTTCAACGGCAGCCAATCCTGATATCTATCAGCGCGGTGACAGTTTTGATCCCTATCCAATGGTGCATGCACAAATTACAAAGTATTTTAAAAGCTGGAGTGTGTATCTGGGGGTTGAAAACATCCTGAATTATCGTCAGGAGAACCCGATTATTGCAGCATCTGAGCCCTTCGGTGAGTATTTTGATGCTGCCATGATATGGGGACCACTGGAAGGCCGGAAGTTTTATCTGGGTTTCCGCTGGCAATTACAGAATCTGAATAAAGACAATTAATGTAAGTTTCACTAAAAAAATAATACGTTATGAAAAAAGTAATGATGATTACAGTAAGCATGGTTTTCTTCGCTTTTATTACCACCAACCTGAGTGCTCAGGATGCTGATAATATCGGCGAGCTTATCCTGGAAACAGAAATGGATTGTGGCAAATGTTCCGGCGAGGTGAAAAAACAGCTTGCTTTCACCAAAGGTGTGAAAGATGTTAAAGCTGATTTTGTCAAAGATGAGGTATGGATTAAATACCGCACCGACAAAACAGACAGCAAAAAACTGATTGCCTCACTGGATGAAATTGGTTACAAAGCCGCTGTTAAAGGGGAGAAAGCAAAATCTGACAAGAAAGCCTCCGGATGCCCCGGAGCTAAGGCAGCCGGTTGTGCAGGAAAAAGCACACCTTGTGGTGCCGCAAAAGATAAATAAATTTGCTTATATTACACCCACCGGAGATTTTCCGGTGGGTGTGTGTTTTTTTTTTAAAAGGAGGATTTTATGCGTTATTTAGCTTTAAGTTTATTTGTGATTTTGCCAGTGATGATGATGGCTCAGAAATCAGAGATTACCGAATTGCCCGAGCCGGACAGAACCGGTGGAATGCCCCTGATGGAAGCGCTGGACAAGCGTCAGTCATCACGGGAATATGATGACAAAATGCTTAGCGACCAGCAGGTATCTGATCTTTTATGGGCTGCCTGGGGTATCAATCGCGAAAATGGCAAACATACAGCACCCAGCTCCCGAAATAAGCAGGAAATGGAAGTTTACATGAGCACTGCAGAGGGTTTGTTCTTGTATTTACCGGAAAAGCATGCTCTGAAAAAGGTTTTCGATAAAGACATCAGAGCCATTACCGGAGGTCAGGATTTTGTGGATGATGCCGCAGTGAATCTGATATTTGTGGCGGATTATCGCAAAGCAGGTGAGGATGTAACAGCCGATGATTACAGAAGTACATCAGGTACCAATGCCGGCTTTATGTCACAAAATGTGTATTTGTATTGTGCATCTGAGGGTCTTGCAACGGTTGTGAGAGGCTGGTTCGATCGTGAAAAGCTGCACAAAACCATGCAACTGGAGGATTTCAGGGATGTTATCCTGTGCCAGACAGTTGGATTTCCCGCAAAATAAAACAACAATTTAAGCTGTAGACTGTTTGGCTGATATGCATAAGCATTCTCAGGAAGAAAAAGGTCAGCGGGGCTTGCTGATTTCTACTGTGTTGAATTTCGTTATCACCGCAGCACAGGTGGTGGGCGGATTGATGTCCAATTCCCTGGCTTTAATGTCTGATGCATTGCATAACTTTGGTGATGCAGTTGCTGTCTTTGTGGCCTGGCTGGCCGGAAGAATCGGAAAACGGGATGCAAACGAACGAAAAACTTTTGGTTATAAGCGGATTGAAATCATAGCTGCTTTTGTGAATGCAGCCGTATTGGTTGTGATATCCGTAGTGCTTTTTGTTGAGGCTGCACAACGATTCGTTGACCCGGAACCGGTGAAAGGACCCCTCATGCTTATTGTTGCGGGTATCGGGCTCCTGGCTAATCTTGTTTCTGTTTTTATTCTGAATCCGCATAAAGGCAGAAACATAAACATAAAGGCTGCTTACCTCCACCTGATGGGAGATACGCTTTCTTCTGTGGCTGTGATTTTTGGCGGTATTGCCATAGTGGTCTGGGAAATGTACTGGATTGACCCTGTTATCACCGTGGGGGTAGGCCTTTACATTATCTTCCATACGGTAAAAATTCTTCGTCACAGCTTTGATATCCTGATGCAGTCAACACCTGCCGGACTGAATTTAGAAGCGGTTTCAGCAAGCATAGAAGCCCATGATGAGATATGCAATGTACATCATATGCATGCCTGGACACTGGATGATGACCGTTTATTTCTGGAGTGCCACATTCAGTTGTGCAGCGATATGGCAGTTTCTGATACAGAGCATATAACAAACTTACTGAGTGAGCGTTTGAAAAACGAATTCAATATAACCCACCTGACAGTGCAGTACGAATATTCAGAATGTCCGGATGAGAGCGTGAAACATTCATGATAAACAAAACTGATTGATTTATTTGAATTTGTTTCAGGCTTACAATTTTCCGCCAAACTCCATCAGGTATGCTTTGATAAATGGATTAAGATCACCATCCATTACAGCCTGCACGTTACCGGTTTCATGGTTTGTGCGCAGGTCTTTCACCATTTTGTATGGATGCATCACATAGGAGCGGATTTGTGAACCCCATTCGATTTTTTTCTTGCCTTCTTCCAGCTTGCTTTTGTCTTCCATTTGTTTTCTCAACTCCAGTTCATACAGTTGAGATTTGAGCAGGCGCATGGCATTTTGTTTGTTTTTTGGCTGTGATCGTGTTTCCGTATTTTCAATGGAAATGCCGGTAGGAATGTGATTCAGTCTCACGCCGCTTTCGATTTTGTTTACACCCTGTCCTCCGGCACCGCTACTTCGGAATGTGTCCCATTCAATGTCCCCCGGATTGATTTCGATGTTGATGCTTTCGTCCACAAGTGGATACACAAAAACAGAGGCAAAGGAGGTATGGCGTTTATGAGCTGAGTCAAAAGGAGACAGTCTTACGAGCCGGTGCACACCATTTTCGGATTTGAGATATCCGTAGGCAAACTCACCAGTGAATTCCAGTGTAACAGACTTGATACCGGCCTGATCACCTTCCGTCATGTGGATTTGCTTAATGCTATAGTTGTTGCGTTCGCCCCAGCGCAGATACATGCGCATGAGCATTTCGGCCCAGTCATTGCTTTCCGTGCCACCTGCTCCTGCATTGATTGTCATCACTGCATCCATGCTGTCTTCATCATTGCGGAGCATGTTTTTAAGCTCAAGGTTTTCCATGGCTTCGGTGGCTTTCAGGTATGTATTTTCCACCTCATTTTCACCTGCTTCTCCGTCATCAGCAAAATCAAGCAGCACTTCAAGATCTTCCAGTTGGGTTTTTACATCATCATAAGCTTTGATCCACTGTTTTTCTGATGCAATTGTTCTGAGAAGCTTCTGGGCTTCATCAGGATTGTCCCAGAAATCAGGTGCCTGGCTTTCTTTTTCCAATGTTTTGACTTTTTCAATACGGGCATCTATGTCAAAGATACCCCCTCAGGGCTTCCAGTCTATCCTGAAGCTCTTTAAGCTGATCGGTACTCACCATAATGAAACTTTGATTTTATATGATTAACATCGCGTCGCCGTATGTTCCGAATCTGTATTTTTCCTCTATGGCCACTTTATAGGCGTGCATGAGGTTTTCATAACCTGCAAATGCCGAAACCATCATCATCAGGGTGGATTTTGGCAGGTGGAAATTGGTAATCATGCTTGTTGGTATCTGCACCTCGTAAGGTGGAAATATGAACAGGTTGGTCCATCCCTCGTATGGTTTCAGCATGCCCATGGTGGATTTGCTGCTTTCCAGGGTTCTGAGTACAGTGGTTCCCACAGCACAAACCTGACGTTTTTGTTCTTTTGCTTTGTTCACCATATCCACAGTTTCCTGTGGGATAACAATTTCTTCGCTGTCCATTTTATGTTTGGTGAGATCTTCTACATCAACGCCCCGGAAATTCCCCAGGCCTACGTGTAATGTAATGAAGCCAAAATTCACGCCAATGATTTCCAGTCTTTTCATCAGTTCGCGACTGAAATGCATGCCTGCAGTGGGAGCTGCAACAGCGCCTTCTTTTTGTGCAAATATGGTTTGATATCTTTCTTTATCATCGGTTTCAACCGCCCGGTTGATAAATTTGGGCAATGGTGTTTCTCCCAGGCTGTACAGGGTTTGTTTAAATTCCTCGTAGGGTCCGTCATAGAGAAATCTCAATGTTCTTCCCCGGGATGTTGTATTGTCAATGACTTCAGCAACCAGGCCTTCATTTTCCCCGAAAAAAAGTTTGTTGCCAATGCGGATTTTCCGTGCGGGATCAACCAAAACATCCCACAGGCGCTGCTCCCGGTTAAGTTCTCTGAGTAAAAACACTTCAATCTGGGCACCTGTTTTCTCCTTGTTTCCGTATAATCTGGCCGGAAAAACTTTGGTATCGTTGAATACCATGGTGTCTCTGTCTGAGAAATATTCTTTTACATCTTTAAAAACCCTGTGTTCAATTTTGCCACTTTCACGGTGTAAAACCATGAGCCTTGATTCGTCTCTGTTTTTTGCCGGATGCAAAGCGATCAGTTCTTCCGGCAGGTTATACTTGAATTGTGATAATTTCATAAAAACAACTTCCTGTTAAGTTTTGATACCAATATGTTGAACTCCTTTTACTTAAACATAAACTTCTGCTTATACAGATAAATTGTAAAAAGGTTTCATTTTTTTAGTAATTTTTCGATTATTTCCAGATCATAAGCTTTTTCAAGACGATAATTTCCGATTTGTGTTCTGGTCAATTCTTCAAGATAGGCACCAGAGTCCAGCACTTTGCCGATATCATTGGCCAGTGCACGTATATAAGTGCCTTTGTGACAGGTAACAGAAATGCGAACAAAAGGTTTATCGAATTTCAAAAGTTCAATATTGTCAATTGTAACCTGCCGTTCTTTGAGATTTGTTTTTTCTCCTTTTCTTGCCATTTTGTATGCACGTGTGCCATTGACATGCAAAGCGGAGTAGTCCGGTGGGGTTTGTGCAATATGGCCGGTAAATGATTTCAGACTATTTTGCAGTGCTTCCTGAGAGATATGCTCGTAAGGGAATTTCTGATTGATTTCTGTTTCGCTGTCAAAAGATGGTGTTGTAGCCCCAAGACGAAGCGTCGCGAGATAGGTTTTTGGCATATCCTGCAGGCTTTCAATTTGTTTGGTTGCTTTGCCTGTACAGATGAGTAATAAACCTGTTGCCCGTGGGTCCAGGGTACCGGCATGCCCGATTTTGATTTTGGGGATATTGCGCTGGTATTTTAACAGGTATTTGATTTTATTTACCACATCAAAGGATGTCCAGTCCAGTGGCTTGTTGACAGGGATCAACACGCCAGCCTGGAAATCCCGGGTATGTTCACTGAATAATTCCATTTACATGAATAAAATTAATATACCACCAATGACGGCGCAATAGAGGGCAAACCAGATGAGTTTTCCTTTTTTGACAATTGACAACATCCATTTGCAGGCAAAATATCCTGATGTAAATGCGGCAATAAATCCGATAATCAGAGGCATGGCAGGCATTCCACTTGCGCTGCTGAGTTCTCCCGTGAAAATATTCAGCAGGTTCTCACCAATGATGGGAATCAAAACCATCAGGAAAGAAAATTTGGCAACTTCAGCCTTTTTATTGCCAAGAATCAGGCCTGTGGATATGGTTGCACCCGATCTGCTGATGCCCGGAAGTACAGCCAGTGCCTGAGCAATTCCAATCACAAAAGCGTTGCTGTACGAGATCTTTTTTGCCCTGCTGTTAAAAACATGTGTGAATGCCAAAAGCACGGCAGTAACAAGCAGCATGCTTCCAACGAACGGCATGTTATCTCCGCTGAAAAACTGCTTGATATCATCTTTGAAAAATACACCGACAATGCCGACGGGGATCATGGATACCAGAATTTTCAGTACCGTTTTGGTCTCATCGTTATACCTGAATTGTAAGCTGCCGGTGATAAGGCGTTTTACTTCCTGCCACAATACGACAATGGTACTGAGTACGGTAGCGCCATGGACAACTATGGTGAAATAAATATTTTCTTCTCCCTTAATCCCAAACAGGGCTTTGCCGATTTCGAGATGCCCGGAGCTGCTCACGGGCAAAAACTCTGTCAGACCCTGTATGATACCCAGGATCAGTGCTTCAAACCACTCCATAAGAAATTACTGATACTAGTTAGCGGATTTTTCTTCAGGTGATTTGGGTGTTTTAAAGATGGCATAAAACTCCACAATAAATCCGATAAGTATTGTGATCGGAGCAATGGTCAGTCGTCTTGTGCTGAACATTGCTTCATTAAAAACATTCGGGTCGTTATTGCGGCCTCCGGACATGAGTATAAACCCAATAATGATGATTGCAAATCCTATTGCCATCAGGATATAATTTGACTTATCCAGTGCAAATATATTTTTGTCCTCGTTTGTGTTTTTTTGTCCTTTTTTTGCCATTAGTAATACAAATTTTCCGGTTTTATTCTCAGATATTTATTGACTGATAAAAGCGTCGAAATATACGAAATTATTATTCCCAAACCTAATACAATGGCAAAAAGCGGTATCATAACCCGGATTTCACTGATGCTGATGATGTCAGAGAACTCCTTGTGCATCAGATTGATAAGTGCCACCAGCAGTCCGCTCGCAAGCAGGGCGGAAATTATTCCTTCGGAAATGCCACGCCAGATAAACGGCCTTCGGATAAAGGCTTTTGATGCACCGACAAGCTGCATGGTTCTGATCAAAAACCTTCGTGAATAAACCATTAGCCTGATGGTATTGTTAATCAGGGCAAAAGAAATCAACAGCAGGAGTGCGGCAAAACCCAAAAAAACCAGGCTGATGTTTCGGATATTATTGTTCACCGCATATAGCAGGTCTTTCTGATAGCTTACCTCTTTTACAAGATTGTCATACTCCATCAGCCGGCTTTCAATCATCTGCACAGAATCAGGATTGGCATATTCGGATTGCAGGTAGACATCAATTGTGCCCCACAGTGGATTGTAGTCCAGAATGTCAATGAAATCTTCACCAAGGTCTTCTTCCAGGTCTTTGGCGGCTTCCTGTTTCGAGATGAATTCAGTATATCTGACGAAACTGAGCTTGTCGAGTTTCTTTTTAAAGGCAATGACTTCCGGATCCCTGGCCTCGTCTTTGAGCCTGACACTTAGGCTGATATTTTCCTTCACATGCTCAGATAAGCGCTGGGCGTTGAGCAGCAGGTAGCCCACTATGCCGAGTAAAAACAAAACCAGGGTCATGCTCAGTACCGTGGTGATTACTGCACCTCTGATTCTGCCTTTGAAAATTTTTCGCTCTTTGTTTTTTCTTGCCATGATAAGCTATTGTTTGATAAATTTGAAATTCAACTGCCGTTGACTTGTTGATAAACGCAGTATATACACACCTGCAGGAAGTCTGCTCAGGTCAATTCTCCTGATATTACTGCTGCTGTTGAGTGCAGTATGAAAGATGGTCTGTCCGTTCAGATTGATGATTTTTGCTGATTTGGCTGTTTCATTCAGTTTGTATTCTAAATTTACCTGTGATTCTGCGGGGTTGGGGTATAAGGTCAGGTATTCTCCTGCCATTAATTGTTCAACTGCATCTCCGCTTTCCACGGTAAGTTGTATTGTGTCTGTGTCTGTGCATCCGTTTTCAAGACCTATTGTTAGCCATAGGTCATGAATACCCGGACCAAAAAAGCTTCCCGAGTAAATTGCGCAGGAATCTGTGGAGCCATTGCTCCAGTTATACATGAAATATTCTCCCGGGGCACAGATCTCAAGGGTGGAATCCACACTGATGCTCTGATCCGGCCCCAGATCAACTTCGGGTTGTTCCAGTATCGTCATGTTTACCGTGTCGCTGTGCTGGCAGCCAAATGCATCGCCTTCAGTGATTACATAATACTGTCCGCTTTCGGTAACTTCTATGCTGCTGTTGGTTGATCCTGTGTTCCAGTTATAGGAGTACGCACCTTCCTCTGCATCCAGGGTCTGTGGTCCGCAATAACTGCCGTCTGCCGGAAGATTTACATAATGGTAAGGATGAAATATCACACTTACAGTATCATATCCTGTGCATCCGTTTTCTCCTACCGCAGCCAGGCTGTGCTGGCCTGTTTCTGTTACGGTAAAAGTGGCTGAAGTGCTTTCACCGTTATTCCAGTTGTATGACTGGATATTACCGTCGGCAGAAAGGGTTAGCTCATCCCCGTCGCAGAGTTCTGTGTCTTCTCCTATGTCAATCTCAGGTGCCGGGGCAATATCTACCGTAACGGTATCAGAATTAACGGTAGCACAACCGTTGTATGCCTGGAAATAGAATTCCCCGGAAAGGCTGTCGTTGACATAAGGCATGAACAGACTGGTGTCATTTTGTCCGGGTATGGGCTGATCATTGACATACCATTGATAAAACACATTTTCTCCCTGTGCATCAGCCAGGAGTTCCAGTGTCTCGTTTTCACATAAGTCATATCCTACCGGATTCCAGGTAATGGCCGGGGCTGTGCCAATGTTTACCAGGACTTCGTCACTTTCGGTGATGCCGCAGATGTTATCGGCAACACACATGTAGTAGCCCGTTTCCAGGGTTTCTGCCGGATCAAATTCTATTAAGCTGTCTGTTTCACTGGTCAGGGCTGACTGGTTTTTAAACCACATCAGGTTGATGGGGCCTGTGCCGCTGGCTTGAACTTCGAGGGCTATGCTGTCACCATGGCAGGCATCTGTTTCTACAGGCTGGGTAGTAAATTCCGGATAAGTGAGAACTTCAAGTTCCGCTGCATCGGAAATAACATCTGCACACTGATTTGATACTGTACAGAAATAATTGCCGGCATCACTTGCCTGGATATCTGACAAACTCAATACCTCCTCAGTACTTACCGTGTCGGAGGACTCGTCATGTATCCACAAAAAGTCAAAGGGCTGGTTTCCCTGTATAATCATTTCCATGCTTGCATCTTCGCCTTCACATACAGTGAGTGCATCGGGTTGAGAGACAATATCCGGTGGTAAGATAATTTCTACTTCCACTGTGTCTGAGAAAACTTCACCGCAGTCGTTCCATGCAATACATGAATACAATCCGCTCTGGCCTTCATTGATGTTTTCTATGGTGAGATTGGCGGTATTCACACCGCTGGCGTTGTCGTCATCAATATCCGCTCCTGCCCGCTGCCATTGATAATATATGGGTTGAAAGCCATTGAGCTTTATTGACAATCCTAGGGTGTCGTTGAGGCAGACAGTTTGTGGCTCGGGATGTTCTGTGATGACCGGCGGCATTTTGGTGGTGATTGCTGCGCTGTCTGAATAAACAGTTCCACAGGTATTCATATAGGCAGCATAGTAATAAGCTGTATCATCGGGTTGGGTAGTTATCGTCAGTGTACTTTCTGTTGAGTCGGAGACAGGAGAATCATTAAGATACCATTGTCTGGCAATGGGCTGAGTACCTGTGGCTGTTGATAAAAGTGTGATTTCTTCATCAAGGCAATAATCACCGCTGGCCGGATGGGCCGTTATCTGGGCTGTGGTGTTGACATTCAGACTGACCTGCCCGCTGGTATCAGCACCACAGGCATTGGATATGACACAGCGAATCATTCCACTGTTTTCCTGCTGAATGTTTGGTATGATTAAATCAGAAGAAGTGGCACCATCCAGAGGGGTGTCATCAAAATACCACTGGTAGGAAACATCTGTTCCTGCAGCCAGAACAGAGAATTCCGCTTCTTCACCTTCGCAAACGGTCAGGGACTCAGGCGGACTGATGATCCCGGGTTCTTCCATTGTTTCCACAATGATATCCGCACTATCTGACCCGCAGACATTGGTTGCAATACACTGATAAGTACCGGCATCCTCTGTGGAAAGCGGGTCGATTGTAACCAAAGGGCCGTATTCAGGTATGGGTTCTCCGTCTTTTGTCCAGGAGAAGGACAGGGCTTCCCCGGTGGTTGTTACCTGAATCTGCAGATAAGCTCCTTCACAATGGCTGCCATCACCAGTGGTGCCGGTAATTTCAGCCGGACTGGAAATGACAGTAAGCTGAAAATCACTTGTCTGGGTGCTTCCCTCACCATTGCTGACAATGCAGTGATATACTCCTTCATCAGCTTCGCTGACGGATGCTATAGACAGTGTATCCGTATTGTTTCCAATGGAAATATCATCGAGAAACCACTCATAACTTAGCGGTTCAGAACCTGTGGCTTCCACGACAAAAACCGCAGATGATCCGGCACAAATGATTTTACTTGAAGGTTCATCAACAATAACAGGTGCCTGGGGAAATGTGTTCAGGCCTAAGAGCACAAGGGCAAAGAAGGGTATCAGTTGAAAGGCTTTCATATTGAAAATGAGCTTAAAAATGATTATTTATTGAGCATAGCAAAATAACAAAGAATTCGGTTTTTTCCCAATCTTATTTATGAACAATTCTTGTGAATGCTGAAAGAATTAACATAGGCATAACACAGGCTTCAAATTCAGGTAAAGTGCGTGCTGTATATTTGCATCAAAACAATCAGGATTATGAAAATCACTACATTGATTATCGGATTATTTCTCAGCATGGGTGCTTTTGCTGATACAGATGAAACAAAAAGCCAGGATGCTAATGATGCTGGTGCAGCTGAAACATGCATTGTCAAAGGAAAAATTGTTGATAAATCCACAGGTGATGCCCTGGCAGGTGTAACTGTTTGCCTTGAAAACGGAGATGAAGTGTACACGGATTTTGATGGCAATTTTGCCTTCACCGGTCTTCAGCCCGGAGCATATGAAATACAGACTTCTCTGATTTCCTATGAAAAAGTAACTTTTACGAATGTTGTCATTAAACCCGATGCTGAAAAGCGGCTGAACATTGCCCTGAGAAACCTCGGAGAGTAAAGTCTGCAGGGAAAAGAAAATATGCTTGCCATTCCACAAATGACAAAGAAGTGGAATGGCTTATTTTTTCTATCTTTGATTAAAATGAAAGCGATGAAAAAAATACTTATTGTTGTAGTTGCCCTGATATTTGTTGCGCTTGCAGCAAATGGACAACTGGTTAAGGCAAAAGACGGTTATTTTTATGATGATAATCAGGCATTGTATTCAGGTGAATATACTGAGTTCTACGATGATGGCAGTATAAAAATTGAAATGAATGTGAAGGATGGTGAACAACACGGCATCACCACCTTGTATTATCGCAACGGCCAAAAAAAAGAAGTGCGCAGCTACCATTACGGAAGAAAAGACGGTGAGTGGATTACTTACCTGGAGGATGGAACACGCAAAGCCATTGCCCGTTATCATAAGAATAAAAAAGACGGTGTCTGGAAAATCTTTGATAAAAACGGCACACTCCGCACTGAAATGCACTATGACAAAGGCAATAAAACCGGAAGCTGGAAAATGTTTGATGCCAATGGAAAACTGATGTCAGAAAAGAACTACGAGTAATTTATTTGCTCGCAAAACTCTTTCCGTTCCAGCCAAAATCCTCACGGGATAAATCGATCAGCTCTGTATAAATTCTTTCTTTTTTAATTCCGGTGTGTGCTTCTGTAAACTCACAGATGGCCTTAATAAGTTTGTCTTTTTCATCAGGCAAACCAATGCTTTTTAACTGTACATAAGCTGTGGCGTCCGTGCTTCCTGCAAAGCGCATTTCATGCTGTTCCTTCAATGAAATCATGATGAATTTTTCCGGCTTATCCAGCAAGTCGGCAATGAAATTTGTGGCGGCTTTGGTGTACTGAACCCGGGCGTCAATTTTCTGATTTGTTTCCAGACTAAAATATGGCATAAACGAAGGATTTTTAATTACATGATAAAGGTGAGCAGATTTTAAGAAAAAACCAAGGTTTTCGATTTCATGTCAAAGATTTATCACCATAAGATTGTTACTTTTGTTCTGTTGGTAAGTAAATTGTTTTGATTGTGAAGAATATTCTGATTTTGTTGGTGTTGAGTGTGTTTTCTGTTTCGGTTTCAGGGCAAAGCCGGGATTTTTCTGCTTTGCGTACAGATGACAAAGTGGTGATTGACGGTAATCTGAAAGAAGCTGACTGGTCAAAAGCCCGTTGTGCCTCCGGTTTTATTACTTATGAGCCACAGCCCGGTGCTGATCCCGCCTTTGATACAGAAGTCTGTGTTTTGTATGATGACAAGGCCTTGTATATCGGAGCTACTATGTATGATGAATCGCCGGAAAAGATACTGAGAGAATTTACACGGCGCGATGACGATAATGGGAATACCGACATGTTTACCATTCAGCTGAATCCAAACAATGACGGACGAAATCTCTATGAGTTTAAACTAACGGCTTCCAACGTGCAGACCGATGTGCGTATTTCCGATGGCAGTAGCGATTATGACTGGGATGCAGTGTGGGTGAGTGCGGTCAGGATTCACGATGAAGGCTGGACTGCAGAGATAAAAATACCCTACTCCGCCATTCGTTTTCCGGACAAAGACATGCAACAATGGTCTGTCAATTTCTGGCGGCTATTGCGCCGGAAGCGTGAACTGAGTAGCTGGAATCCCGTGGAAAAGGAAAAAGGCGCAAAGGAAGAGCAGATGGGTATGTTGGACGGTCTCAACAATATCAATCCTCCACTGCGCTTATCATTCTATCCTTATGTGTCCACAAGTGTTGATTTTTATGGTGATGCACAAAATCCTTCCTGGGGATTGTCAGGTGGTATGGATATGAAACTGGGCCTCAGCAAAAGCCACACGCTTGATATGACCCTTATTCCGGATTTCTCGCAGGTAAAATCAGACAATGAAACCCTGAACCTGACGCCTTATGAAACTTATTATGATGAAAACCGGCCATTTTTTACGGAAGGAACCGAGCTTTTTGACAAGGTTGGCCTGTTCTATTCGAGGCGCATCGGCAAAATCCCCCAAAAATATGATGATATTCGCAGAATGCAGCTGGAAGGATACGATATCATCAACAATCCACGATATTCCCGCCTTATCAATGCAGTGAAAATAACAGGACGAGATGAAAATAACCTGGGTGTGGGATTCCTGAATGCAGTTACAGCCAACACATTTGCAGATGTCAGAGACACACTTGGCCGTGAGGAAAGAATCCTTACCGAGCCATGGGCAAATTATAATATGCTGGTTTTGGACCAGTCGTTCAGAAACAACTCCTATGTTAACCTTACAAATGCACGGGTTGACCGCCCTGATGCAGATTATAGCTCAAATGTGCTGGGAACAGCTTATCGTCTGATGGAGAAAAGCAACAGGTATGGTGTATATGGAAAAGCAGCCTGGAGCCATATCAAGGATTCTGTTCCGGATAACGACAGCCTCACTGATGGGTATAAGTTTGATTTTGGCATTGGAAAACTCAATGGCAAGTGGCAGTATTGGTACAATTTTAATTTGAAGTCAGATACTTATGACCCCAATGCCTTTGGTTATCTGAGAGAAAATAACAGCATCGACCATGTCGCTCAGCTAAGGTATAATATATATGAGCCGGTATGGCAGATCAATAAATTAAGACAAATTGGTGAACTTGGCTACAGCACAACCTATAAGTCACTGCAACACAGACAGGCCTGGTTCTGGAGCAATACATACGCTGAAACTGTAAATTATACCAGTATCTGGAATGATCTTGTGTATTATATCGGAGAAAAACACGATTATTACGAAGCAAGAGAGCCGGGCAGGGTCTATAAATTCAGACCCATCAACAGTGAGGATATCTATATATCCACCGATTACCGCAAAACACTTGCCCTGGATTTCAAAATCGGAGGTTTTTCCAACCTGACGGAGCGTTATGGTTTCTACGGAAGGCTTGCACCTCGCTGGCGAATGTCCGATAAAATCACCCTGAGAACAGAACTTACTTATAATCTGGATTATCACGACAGGGGTTATGTGAATAATGTGCCCGACAATGAGATAATCTTTGGAGAACGTGATGTGGAGACTTATACCACAAGTCTGAGTTTTAGCTGGGTATTCAACAACAAAATGTATCTGAATCTTGATGTGAGGCATTACTGGCGAATGGTGGATTATTATGATTACTTCTCCCTTCAGGAGGATGGATACCTCAGCGAAAGTATTCCTTATGATCAGGATCATGATATCAACTTTAACACCTTCAATGTGGATATGCTGTATTCCTGGAACTTTGCCCCCGGTTCCTACCTCAGTCTGATGTGGAAACAGCAATTGTATGCCAGTGAATTTATCCCTGAAAGTGAACGTTTCCCGTCCCTGGGGGAAAACATCAACAACCTGTTCAAAAATGCTCAGCACAACAGTCTCTCTTTACGTGTGATTTATTACCTGGACTGGCAGTATTTTTCGTAAAATATTGCATAGAGAACAGCTTCATACCATCCCGGTTTTCATGAAATCATCATGTCTCTTGCCACCTTTCACATGTGATAAGTGAAATTTGTCTGATTTTTATCCTGGCATCTGAACAAAATGGCATGTAAAAGGGTTATTATCAGGTTGGTGAAAAGAAAAAACATGCTCTCAAATCAGAAGGCCCAAAAAAACAAGGGATCGCATGATTTCTGCTTACCTGCTGCAAAAACATTCTGAAATATTGGAGGTTCCCGAAAATCCTGTAAAGAGTAGGGATAAGTAAACTAAATGAACTATGAAAATGAAGAATCTGAAAAACAATGCAACCGGAATTGCTGTGTTAATCATTGCAGTTTTTTCCTTTGGATTGACAGCCTGCAATCAAAGTGAAAATAATGAGCAGGATGCCAGCACAAAAGAACAAACAGAAACAAATCAATCTGAGGAACAGGCTGCCATTACTGAACAGGAAATTCTGGATGCTCAGAAAGCATGGGGTGAAGGTATTGTGAAAATCGGAGAGGTGTATTCTGAAGGCGGTGATTATAAAGCAGCTGCCACTGAGCACATTAATGAATTTTACAACTATCAGGAAGGAACAGTCTTGTTCAAACCAACCCTTGCATCAGAAAAGCAATTCCGTAAAGACTTTGATGGTGCATTGTCTTATTTTGTGGCCGGTGACGAAAACTATCCGGAAGATCATGGTTTTGCCATTAAACCCTGGAGCGATGTAAGATGGGAAAACATTGGAACAAAAATTGGTGACGAAATGGCTGTTGCAATGGGAAACTATTATTTCACGCCTGCTGAAGGTGGCGATGATGTAAAAGTTGAGTATTCCTTTGCATATACCAAAGATAATGATGGCGAGCTGAAAATCATACTACATGGTTCACATTTGCCATATTCTCCGGAAAAGTAAGAAGCTCCCTTTATCACAATCATTCATAAAGCCTGACTGACCGCATTATTCAATTGCCGGTTGTTGTCAGGCTTTTTGCAATGCCATGCTTCTGAACCTTTGGTTCATAGAATTGTTTTACAGATAATGAAAACACTATTTATCATGGCAGCACTCATCAGCATATTTTCAAAGCCTCCTCACGATATTGATTTCGGAAAAAATGCTTCCGGTGAAAAGTGGGTGCTTATCAATGATAATGTGATGGGAGGTAAATCAACAGGAAGCTTTGATGTGGAAGATGATTACCTGCATTTTTCAGGAAAGACTTCATTGGAAAACAATGGCGGATTTTCAAAAATCAGATCTGAAAACATAGATTTCAAACTGGATGCAACAGATGAAATCACAATAAGACTCAAGGGAGACGGTAGAAAATACACCTTTCTTTTTGATACGTCGGTCTTGTTTTTCCGACCATCATACTGGCATGACATTCAGACAAAAGAAGGGGAGTGGCAGGAAATAAAAAT